>CBDUYD010000015.1:0-30483 GCA_965371355.1 uncultured Ilumatobacteraceae bacterium | reverse complement strand
CGCGCCCGCGAGCGATCCTGGGTACCCTTCGAGCGATGCTGTGCGTGATCCGTGGCGGCGGTGATCTCGCTACCGGCGTCGCCTGGCGGCTCACCCGGGCGGGCCTGCACGTCGTCGTCACCGAACTCGCGGCACCGCTGACCGTCCGCCGCTCCGTCGCCCTGTCGTCCGCCGTGCGCGAGGGCTCGATCGATGTCGAGGGAATGACCGGTCGGTTGGCGACCACCGCCGACGAAGCGATCGGGTTCGCCCGGGCCGGCGACGTCGGTGTGCTCGTGAGTCCCGGCCTGCCGGCGGTCGACCCGGACGTCGTCATCGACGCCCGGCTGGCGAAGCGGAACATCGACACGACGATCGACGATGCCGGCCTCGTCGTTGCGCTCGGCCCGGGGTTCACCGCCGGCCTCGACTGCCACGCGGTCGTCGAGACGCAGCGGGGCCACCACCTCGGCCGGGTGTTGTGGAGTGGATCGGCCGAGCCGGACACCGGCACCCCCGGTGTCGTCGGCGGTCGTGGTGTCGAGCGCGTGATGCGGGCGCCGGTGCCGGGCGAGGTGCGCTGGGCCCGTTCGATCGGGGATCTCGTCGGTGGGGGCGACCGGTTGGGACACGTCGCGAGTTCTCCGGTGGACGCACCCTTCGACGGCGTCGTGCGCGGCCTGATCGCGGACGGCACCACCGTCCGGGCGGGCCTCAAGATCGGTGACGTCGACCCTCGCGGGGATCCGGCGATGTGCACCGAGATCTCAGACAAGGCGCTGGCGATCGGGGGCGGCGTCGTCGAGGCGGTGCTCTCGTGGCGCCGCTGATCGAACTCGGCGACATCGCGACGGGTCTCGCTCTCGGCAGCCGATCGCACCTGGCACTCGTCGGTGGTGGCGGTAAGACGACCGTGATGCACGCCCTCGGACGGACGCTGCCCGGCCGCATCGTGCTGACGACGACGGTCAAGATGGGCGCCGATCAGCACGGCGGTCGCAGGGTCCTCCTCGATCCGGCCGTCGACGAGGTCGTCGCGGCAGCACAGAATGCACCGGTGGTCGTCTGGTCGCGGATCGACGGTCAGAAGGCGATCGGCATCGATCCGGCGAGGTGCGACGCGTTCTTCGCAGGGTGCCCCGGTTCGGAGCGTGTCGACCATCTGATCGTCGAGGCCGACGGGTCGCGTCGTAGGCCGTTCAAGGCGCCCGCCCGGTTCGAGCCGGTCGTGGCGCCGACGACGACCGTCGTTGCCAGCCTGATCGGGATCGACGCGATCGGCAGGGTGATCGCCGACCGCTGCCACCGTCCGATGCGCGTCGCCGCGCTGGCGGGTTCGCGGCCGTACGATCGGCTCACGATCGAGGGCGCGGCGGCCGTGTTGGTGCACGAACGAGGTCAGCGACGATCGGTGCCGCCCGGCGCGCGATACGTCGTGGTCGTCACGAAGGTCGGCGCTGCGACACGCTCGACGTTCGCCGACCTCGCGGACCGGGTCGACGCCGAGGGCGTCGCGGTGATCGGGATCGGTCAGGTTTCGGCGTTGAGCGCGTTGAGATAGGTGTACAGGGTGACGCGGCTGACACCCATCCAGCCGGCCACGTCGTCGACCGCCCCGCGCAGGAGGAACGCGCCGCGTTGATCGAGCCGGCGGACCGCCGTCTGCTTCTGGGCGCGGTCCATCTCCGACGGGCGAACCCCGAACTCGCGCTCGACGCCGTTGATCAATCGGTCGAGCGCACCGTGCAACTCCGAACCGCGGACGTAGGCGACGACCTCGTCGTGCCACTCGACCGGATGGTCGCCGAGGCGGCTCGATCGGGCCGGGACCACGCTGCCGCCGAGCGTCTCGACGACGGGGCGCAGGGCCTGGAGGAACTCATCCGCTCCCACACCGATCACATCGCCCGTCACGTCACCGTCGACGACTCGACGCGCAACTGGATCGCCGTCGCCCCCGCCTCGAATCCGGCGCGCATCATCGCGGAACTCGCCGCGATGACCTCGTCGATCCCACCCGACATCGTCGTCGCGAACGGGCCCATGTCGACGTCGAGGCCGGTCGACCGGGCGGCGTCGACGACGGCGACGACGTGGGGTCCGGGGTCGTTCTCCTTGAACGGTTCGACAAGGACTTCCATTCGCAGGTCGGCCATCAACCCATCGTATGGGATCAGCACTTGACAAATTGTAAAGACAGCGTGCAGACTTCGCGATCATGACGATCGACGTACCCGAGTTCGACGTACCCGATCTGAGGATCGACCGCGAGCGGCTCGTCGGGCGCCTGAACGAACTCGGCGAGATCGGTCGTGTCGAGGGAACGATCGGGTGCGCCCGCCTCGCGCTCACCGACGACGACAAGGCAGGCCGCGATCTCGTACTCACGTGGATGAAGGATCTCGGTCTCGACATCAGCATCGACCACATCGGCAACGTAATCGCGACGATGCCCCACGACGCCGCAGCGGCGCCGGTGATGGCCGGATCGCACATCGATACGGTCGCCACCGGCGGGCGCTACGACGGGAATCTCGGCGTGCTCGCCGGGCTCGAGGCGATCGAGACGGTGCTGACGGCGAGGGTCGCGCTCGATCGCCCGCTGGCGGTCGGATGGTTCACCGACGAGGAGGGCGCCCGCTTCGCGCCCGACATGCTCGGCAGCCTCGTCTACGTCGGCGGTATGCCGATCGAGGAGGCGCTCGGCATCGAGGATGCCGACGGCGTCGCGGTCGGCGACGAACTTGTCCGCATCGGCTACGACGGACCCGCCCCTTGTCCGGGACCCGCCCCGCACGCCTACGTCGAGTTGCACATCGAGCAGGGTCCGGTGCTCGAGGACGAGGGCATCACGATCGGAGTGGTCGAGGGTGTTCAGGGCATCTCGTGGACCGAACTCACCCTGCGCGGGCAGTCGTGCCATGCGGGCACGACGCCACTGCGCATGCGTCACGATCCCGGTGTGGTCGCCGCTCGGATCTGCGGGTTCGTGCGCGACCTCGCCGTCGAGATGGGCGGTGCTCAGGTCTCGACGGTCGGGGTGATGAAGTTCGAGCCGAACCTGGTCAACGTCGTCCCCGAGGTCGTCACGATGACCATCGATCTTCGCAACACCGACGAGAGCCGACTCCGGGAGGCCGAGGCGAGGTTCCGCGCCTTCGTCGCCGAGACCGCCGAGGCCGAGGGCGTCGAGATCGAGTCGCGGACCCTCGCCCGCTTCGAACCGGTCGACTTCGATCCGCTGGTGGTCGACATGGTCGAGGCGTCGGCATCCGCTCAGGGCTGGTCGTCGCGGCGGCTCCCATCGGGTGCGGGCCACGATGCCCAGATGTTCGCTCGCGTGTGCCCCACCGCGATGATCTTCGTACCCAGCGTCAACGGCATCAGCCACAACGTCACCGAGTTCACCTCAGCGTCCGACGTCGAGGCGGGGGCCAACGTGCTGTTGCGGACGCTCCTCCAACTGACGGGAACCGAATTCTGATGCGCACGATCCGCCTCGCCGCCGCCCAACTCGGGCCGATCGCCCGCGACGAACCCCGTGCGCAGGTCGTCGCCCGGTTGATCGACCTACTCCACGGGGCCGCCGACGCCGGCTGCCAGCTCGTCGTGTTCCCCGAACTCGCGCTGACCACGTTCTTCCCGCGCTGGCATCTCGACGAGGGTGAGGGCGACGAGATCACCGGCGACACCACCGAGCTCGACAGTTTCTATGAGACGTCGATGCCCAACGCCGCCACGCAGGCCCTGTTCGACGAGGCGAAGCGTCTCGGTATCGGCTTCGCCCTCGGCTACGCGGAACTGACCGCCGACGGCCACCGGTTCAACACGACCGTGCTGGTCGAACGTGACGGCTCGATCGTCGGCCACTTCCGCAAGGTGCACATCCCCGGCCACGAACGCCACGAGCCATGGCGCGAGTTCCAGCATCTCGAGCGACGCTACTTCGAGGAGTCGCCGGACGGCTTCGGCGTCTACGAGGCGTTCGACGGCGTGGTCGGGATGGCGACCTGCAACGACCGCCGCTGGCCCGAGACCTACCGGGTGATGGGCCTGCAGGGCGTCGAGCTGATCATGATCGGCTACAACACACCGATCCACTACGCCCCCGATCCCGGGCAGAACCCGCTGCAGGGCTTCCACAACCACCTGGTGATGCAGGCGGGCGCCTATCAGAACGGCACCTGGGTCGTCGGCGTCGCCAAGGGCGGCACCGAGGAGGGCGTCGAGTCACTCGCGCAGTCGGCGATCATCGCTCCGTCGGGCCAGGTCGTCGCCCAAGCGGTGACCACCGGCGACGAGATCGTCGTGGCGACATGCGACCTCGACTGGTGCCGTCACTACAAGGAGACGCTGTTCGACTTCGATCGCTACCGCCGTCCCGAGGTGTACGGCCTGATCACGAGCCGCAAGGGTGCGATCGCACCCGGTGACGAGACCGAGGAGGTCTGAACGATGGCCGAGTTCACACTCAACGGAATGTCGGTCACCGCCCGCGACGACCACCCGCATCTGCTCGCCGCGCTGCGCGAGGAGCTGGGGATCATCTCCGCCAAGGACGGCTGCGCACCCTCGGGCCAGTGCGGTTGCTGCACCGTGCTGATCGGCGGCAAGGCGCGCATCTCGTGCCAGACCTCGATGGAGAAGGTGGCCGGCGCCGAGATCACCACGATCGAGGGGTTCGACCCGGCCGAGGTCGAGCGGATGGCCGAGGCGTTCGCCGCCTGCGGTGCCCTCCAGTGCGGGTTCTGCACACCGGGAATCGTCGTTCGCACGAAGGCGCTGATCGACAAGAACGGCGCCGCCCTCACCCGCGAGCAGGCGGCCCGCCACCTCGGGGCGCACCTCTGCCGCTGCACCGGCTACACGAAGGTGCTCGACGCTGTCGAGGCGCTCGCCCGCGACGAGGTGCCGGTCGCCGTCCGGCCCGGCGGGGTGGGCAGCAGCGGAACGAAGTACGAGGGGCGGCAGCTCTCGATCGGCCTCCGCCCGTTCATCGACGACATGGCGCCCGACCGCTGCCTGCACGGCGCACTCCGGTTGAGCGATCACGCCCGCGCCGACGTCATCGGCATCGACGCGTCGGCCGCCCTCGCCGAGCCCGGAGTACACGCGGTGCTCACCGCCGCCGACATCCCCGCCGCCCACCGCGTCGGGATCATCCACAAGGACTGGCCGGTGATGATCGGCGAAGGGGGCCGCACGTCGTATCTCGGTGACGTGCTCGCCGTCGTCGTCGCCGACAGCCGCCAGATCGCCCGCCGCGCCGCCGAACTCGTCGAGGTCGACTACGACGTGCTCGAACCGATGGTCGATCCGGTGCGCGCCGTCGAGTGCACCGAATCCGCTGTGTGGGAGCTCGACGGCAACATCCTCTCGACGTCGACCTACCGGCGCGGTGACGTCGATGCGGCCCTCGCGGGCGCGGCGTTCACCGTCGACGAGGTGTTCCAGACGCAGCGCGTCGAGCACGCCTTCCTCGAACCCGAGTCGACGCTGGCGGTGCCGACCGTCGTCGACGGTGCGGCCGAGCCCGAGTCGCTGTACGTGTACTCGGGCGGTCAAGGCATCTGGGACGACCGCGACGACATCGCCGCGATGCTCGGCATCGACACCGACCGCGTCACCACAGAGCTCGTGTCGAACGGTGGTGCGTTCGGGGGCAAGGAGGACATGTCCAACCAGGCGCACACGGCGCTCGCCGCGTGGACGACCGGGCGGCCGGTGAAGATCACGCTCTCGCGCGAGGAGTCGCTGCTGATGCACCCGAAGAGGCATCCGATCCGGATGCACTACCGGGCGGGTTGCGACGCCGACGGGAAGCTGCTCGCCGTCGAAGCGCGGATGATCGGTGACTCGGGCCCCTACGCCTCGGTCGGGATGAAGGTGCTCGAACGGGCCGCCGGTCATGCGACCGGGCCGTACCTGGTCGACAACGTCGATGTCGAGGCGGTCGCCGCCCGCACCAACAACTCGGTGTGCGGCGCCTTCCGCGGTTTCGGCGCCAACCAGGCGCAGTTCGCGATGGAGGGGGTGCTTGACCGCCTCGCCGAACAGGTCGGGATCAGCGGTTGGGAGATCAGATCGCGCAACGTCGTCGTCCCCGGCGGGGTGTGGGGCCCCGGCCAGCGGATGGACGACGGGTGCAAGGGAGCGAGGG
The DNA here is from genome assembly GCA_965371355.1 of uncultured Ilumatobacteraceae bacterium. Classification (GTDB taxonomy): domain Bacteria; phylum Actinomycetota; class Acidimicrobiia; order Acidimicrobiales; family Ilumatobacteraceae; genus JASJHI01. The sequence continues at coordinate 24,344 of CBDUYD010000015.1, read as the reverse complement.
CCTGCCTCGACGCGATCAAGCCCTCCTACGACGAGGCGGTCGCGGCCGGCAGGTCGGTCGGGCTCGGGCTGGGACTGAAGAACTCGGGTCTCGGCAACGGCTTCCTCGAGATCGCGCGGGCGGTGGTGCACTTCCGAGCCGACGGCGTCGTCGAGGTCCGCCATTGCTGGACCGAGATGGGACAGGGGGTGCACACGGTCGCGCTACAGGTCGTCGTCGAGGAACTGGGCATCGACCCCGAGCGGATCGAGATCGTCGTCGACACGACGCGCGATCTCGGTGCCGGCCAGACCACCGGCAGCCGCGGCACGCTGATGGGGGCGGGATCGGTGAAGGCCGCGTGCGAGGCCGCCCGTGCGGGTGGCTGCGAGATCGGCGTCGACTACGAGGGCGAGTACCGGATCGACTGGACCAACTCGATGTCCGATGACGTCGAGTTCCCGGTCATCCACTCGACCTTCGGCTACGCGGCGCAACTCGTGGTGATCGACCCCGACACCGGCGACATCGACAAGGTCGTCGCCGCACACGACGTGGGGAGGGCGGTCAACCCGATGCTCTGCGAGGGCCAGATCGAGGGCGCGGTGCACATGGGCCTCGGCTACGCGCTCAGCGAGGGGTTCCCGTGCGACGAGACGGGTCGGCCGGTCAACACGACGCTGCGCAGCCTCGACATCATCCGGCCCAAGGACATGCCGCCCGTCGAGGTGATCCTCGTCGAAATACCGCAGCCGAACTCCCCGTACGGGGTGAAGGGGGTCGGCGAGATCGGGCTCGTGCCCACCGCCGGTGCGGTCGCCGCCGCCATCCGGCAGTGGAGCGGCGAGTGGCACAACGAACTCCCGATCCGCAACGAGGCCAACCGTGAACGGGCGACGGCATGGAACTGACCCGCACGACACCGGGCGGACGACGATGACCATTGCCGGCCACGGTCAGGGTTCCGGCGACGGCCAGGGCGACGGCCAGCGCCAGGCTCCCGGCCCGGGTCAGACCGCTGGGCTCGTGTGCGCCCACCACCACCTCTATTCGTCGCTGGCGCGAGGGATGCCGCCGCCCCCCGCCGTGCCGACCGACTTCCTCGGCATCCTCGAGAACGTCTGGTGGCGGCTCGACCGCGCACTCGACCTCGAGATGATCGAGTGGTCGGCCAAGCTCGGCGCGCTCGAAGCGCTCGAGGCGGGCTGCACGGCGATCATCGACCATCACGAGTCGCCGAACGCCATCGAGGGTTCGTTGTCGGTGATCGCCCGTGCCTGCCGGGAGGTCGGCGTACGGGTCAACACCTGCTACGGCATCACCGATCGGCACGGTCCCGAGGGCGCCGCCGCCGGACTTGCCGAGAACGACCGTTTCCTGCGCGAAGCCGTCGGTCCGGACGTCGGCGGCATGGTCGGGGTCCACGCCGCGTTCACGTGCACCGACGACACGCTCGCCGCCGCGGCCGAGCTCGCCGCCAGTCACGGCGTGGGGGTGCACATCCACGTCGCCGAGGGCATCGACGACATCGGGGCCGCCGACCGCATACGCGACCTGACGCGCGACGACTGGATGATCATCCACGGTGTCCATCTGCCCGACGACCACGGCCTGCGCGGCACGATCGTCCACAATCCCCGGTCGAACATGAACAATTCGGTCGGCTACGCGAATCCGGCGCGATTCGACAATCCGGTCGCGCTCGGCACCGATGGCATCGGGGCCGACATGCTCGCCGAGTTCCAGCTCGCCTACGCGCGACAGCGCGAGCTCGACATCGAGGCGACACCCGACTCGGCCTGGGGCTGGCTCGAGAACGGCTGGACGCTATTCCCCGAGGCCCTTCGCGATCGGGTGACCTGGTCGTACGAACCGATCGAGCCATGGCATCTCGCCTTCACGCCGACGATCCGTGCGATCGACGTCGAGATCGACAACACGCTCGTCCTCCAGAACGGCAACGCGACCCTCGTCGATGCCGACGAGATCCGCGCCAAGGCGAGCGAGCAGGCGGAACGGCTGCACCGGAGACTCGAGGACATGGACTGATGGAGCTGAATTGGGGGTCCAGCACTGATGGACATCCACTGATGGGGACGAAGAGCAACCGATGACCGCACTGATCACGAAGAACCCGCTCGCCGACGGCCGCGACTGGCCGCCGGCTCCAGCGGAGGTCGCACTGTTCCACCACCGCATGCCGGCGTACTCGCCGACGCTGCTGCTCGACGCTCCCGACCTCGCCGAACGACTCGGCGTCGGAAGGGTGGTCGTCAAGGCCGAGACGCGGCGGATGGGGCTGCCGTCGTTCAAGATCCTCGGGGCGTCGTGGGCGACCTACAAGGCGATCTGCGAGCACATCGGCCACGAGCCCGAGCCGTGGTCGAACATCAACGAACTCGCCAGGAACCTCGCCCACCTGCGACCGTTCAAGCTCGCCACCGCCACCGACGGCAACCATGGCCGGGCGGTGTCGTTCATGGCGCGGCTCCTGGGATTCGAGTGCGAAGTCTTCGTCCCCGCCGGGATGGTGCGGGCGCGGATCGAGGCGATGGAGCGTGAGGGTGCCACCGTGACGGTCGTCGACGGCGACTACGACGACGCGGTCGCGCGGGCGGCAGAGGAGGCGGGCTCCCGCTGTCTCATCGTGTCGGACACGTCGTGGCCGGGATACGAGACAACGCCCGCGCAGGTCGTCGAGGGCTACTCCACCATCTTCGCCGAGGTCGACAGCGCCCTCGACGCGAGCGGGCTCGACCGGCCCGACATCGTCGTGGTTCCGATGGGCGTCGGCGCGTTCATGGCCGCCGCGGTCACGCACTACCGGTCGACCGAGCACCGGCCGGTGATCGTCGGGGTCGAACCACTCGATGCCAACTGTGTCCAGGCGTCGGCGCTGGCGGGCGAGCTCGCCCACGTGCCGGGGCCGCACCGTTCGATCATGGTCGGGCTCAACTGCGGTCTGCCGTCACTCACGGCGTGGCCGCGCCTCGCCAGCGGCATCGACTGGCTCGTATCGGTCGACGACGATGCGGCCCGCCTCGCGATGCGCGAGCTCGCCGATGCGGCGGTGGCCTCCGGCGAGACGGGCGCGGCGGCGCTGGCGGGACTCGACGCGATCCTCGCCGACGAGGGCGCGCGGGCCGAGCTCGGCGACCTGTCGGCCAGCACGATCCTGATCGTCGTGACCGAAGGGGCCACCGATCCCGACAACTTCGAGGCGATCGTCGGGCGCAGTCCCGAGACGGTCGGCCGGGTCCTGACCGCACTGCGATGAAATCACTTCGATGAGATCACTTCGATGACCAGCCAGACTTCACTCGATCGGGGAACGAGATGACCGTGACATCAACATCCGCCCAGACGCCGACACCGCCGCCGCTCACGCCGATGTCCCTCGGCGACCTGCTCGGCCGGATCGCGCACGAGTGGTCGACGCGCAAGCGGATCTTCGACCTGCCGACCGCTCGCTTCTGGAAGCCGAACGACGACGTTGACCTGTCGTTCGAGTTCCTCGGCCGTCGCGCCGCGACTCCGATCGGTCCGGCCGCCGGACCGCACAGCCAGATGGCGCAGAACATCGTGCTGGCCTGGCTCGGCGGGTCGCGGCTGTTCGAGCTGAAGACCGTGCAGGTGCTCGACGACCTCGACATCCAGCGGCCCTGCATCGACATGCAGACGATCGGATACAACATCGAGTGGAGCCAGGAGCTCCTCGTCGCGCAGAGCGTCGAGGAGTACGTCAAGGCGTGGATGATCATCGAGATCCTGCGGCACTGGGAACCGATCGCCGAGTTCGTCGGCGACGATCCCGGCCCCCACGTCTTCGACATGTCGGTGGGGTACGACCTCGAGGGCATCCGGACCGACAAGGTCGCCGGGTTCATCGAGCAGATGCACGACGCGTCGGCCGAGATCGAGCGGCTGCGGCCCGAGATCGGCGGTGCGTTCGCGTCGCTGCGCGACATCGAGATCGACCCGCAGATCTCCAAGACCGTCACGCTGTCGACCTTCCACGGGTGCCCACCCCACGAGATCGAGGCGATCACCAAGCACCTCGTCGATCAGCACGACCTCGACGTGATCGTGAAGCTCAACCCGACGCTGCTCGGACTCGACCGGGTCGACGAGATCGTGCACGGCGAGTTGGGTTACGGCGACGTGCAGCTCGTGCCCACCGCCTTCGAGGACGACCTCCAGTTCGATCGCGCGATCACGCTGATCGACGAACTCGAGGAGTACCTCGCCGATCGCGGGCACCGGTTCGGGATCAAGCTGACGAACACGCTCGTCGTCGCCAACAACAAGGGGTGGATGCCCGAGGAGCCGATGTACCTCTCCGGCCCGCCGCTCCACGTCATCGCCACGGCGTTGCTCGACAAGCTGCTCGACGCCCGCCCGGCGAGCCTGATGATCCCCGGCCACGACGGCAACATCCAGGTCAGCTTCTCGGCGGGGATCACCAAGGAGAACCTCGTCGATTCGATAGCGATGGGCGTACGGCCCGCCACGATCTGCTCCGATCTGCTGAAGCCGGGCGGATACGGGCGGCTCGCGCCGATGCTCAAGGTGCTCGCCGAGGCTGTTCGTCAATCGGGCGCGACCGACCTCGAGGGTTTCCGCCGGGGCCGTCTCGAGGCGGTGAGCGGGCACCGTGATCTCGTCGCCCAACATCTCGCGGTCGTGCTGGGCGACGACAAGGAGCGCTACGAACTAGCCGGTAACGAGAAGCTGCCCCGCTCGGTCGACCACGAACTCGAGATGTGGGGCTGCGTCGCCTGCAACTTCTGCGTCACCGTCTGTCCGAACGATGCCTTCTTCAAGCTCCCGACGCAGGGGATCGAGGGCCTCGAAGGGCGCCAGCAGTATTTCGTGCTCACCGAACTGTGCAACGAGTGCGGCAACTGCATGACGTTCTGTCCCGAGGAAGGCGATCCGGCCCTGATCAAGCCGCGGCTTTTCACCGACCGGGATCGCTTCGACGCAGCCGACGGCCGGCGGTTTCTGATCGACGCCGGGGCCACGGTCACGGCGACCGCGGGCGGTGGCGCCGACGACGCTCTCCCCACCCTGCTGGCGCTCCTCAACTCGCCCGAAGGTCTGCCCCTCCAGCCGACCGAAGCCTGACGCGAACATCGGCCCCCCGGGTGCACAACTCTCGACGTCACACCGATCGATTTCCGAAGGGTTTGACGTCGAGACCGGATGTGCCGGCTCAGGCGGCGGCGCGTTCATAGGTGGCGGTGATCGTCGTATCGGTGATGATCGAGCCCTCGATCGCCGTGAAGAGCGCCCGGCCATCGAGGTCGGGACCGAGGTCGAGCGCCGCGTCGAGCGCGTAGAGCGTGAAGATGTAGCGGTGCGGTCCGTCTCCTGGGGGCGGGCAGGGGCCGAACCACTCCGAGACGCCGACGTCGTTCATGCCGTAGGTGAACTCGGCCACGCCGTCGGTGATCTGTGCCGTTCCCTCGGGGATCGCGTAGACCACCCAGTGGACGAACGGGTCGGCGCCCGGGGCGTCGGGGTCGTCGACGATCATCGCGAACTGGTGTGTTCCGTCGGGGATGGTCTCGATGTTGACGATCGGGGGCGTGTTGGCGCCGTCGCATGTGAACTCGATCGGCACCGACCCACCATCGTCGATGCCGACGACGGTGAAGTCGAGTTCGGTTTGGGGAGTTTGCGTGGTCTCGGGTGTGGTCGTCGTCTCGGGTGCTTGGGTCGTCTCCGGAGCGGTGGTCGTCTCCGGGGCAGCGGTGGTCTCTGGAGCCTGTGTCGTCTCGGGCGCGGCCGTGGTTTCGGGCGGCAGGGTCGTCGAGGCGTCGACAGATGTCGTCGACGCGAGTGTCGTGTCGGACGAATCGGAGCCGTCGTCGGTGCTGAACAGCAGGAAGGCGAGGAGCACCGCGCCGCCGACGAGCAGGACGATCACGGCGATCAACCACCAACGGGTTCCGCCGGAGCCCGACTCCAAGGGGTCTGCGTTGATGTCGTCATCGCTCATGGCGGCAACTCTATTCCCGTCAGATCAGCGCGGCGAGGGCCTCGCGGATGCCGTCGGGAAGGAACGTCTCCTCCGGCGTTTCGTCGGCCTCGGCGAGATCGGCGAGTGCGACCGCGACCTCGTTCGGGTCGAGCTGATCGCCGAGCACGATCTCGGTGACGAAGGCGTGTGTCTCGGTCGCGCTGGTGTCACCGTCGTCGATGTACGTCGGGATGTCGTTGACCATGCGGTCGTTGAACCCCGTGTCGTACGGACCCGGATTGACCTTCGTGACGTCGATGCCGTGCGGCGCCAGTTCGCCTCGCAGCGACTTGGTGAACGCTTCGACCGCGTGCTTGGTCATGCAGTACGGCGACCCCTGCGGCGAGGCGAGCACGCCCGCGATCGACGAGACGTTGATGATCCGCCCCCAGCCCCGCTCGCGCATGCCGGGGATCACGGCCTGCGACATGGCGACCATCCCGAACACGTTGACCTCGAACGACAGACGCACCTTGTCCATCGGCACGGTCGCCATCGGTCCGAGCACTCCGACGCCGGCGTTGTTGATGAGGACGTCGACGCCCAGATCGGCCGCGCCGGCGACGTCGTCGGCGCAAGTGACGTCGAGCTTCATCGTCGTCAGTTCGGGGTGTTCGCCGGCGAGCGCGTCGGCCTGTTGCTGCGTCTCGGTCGTCGCGATCACATCGTGACCGCGCGCCGCGATCTCGATCGCCGCGGCCTTGCCGAAGCCGGATCCCGCCCCGGTGATCAGAACCGTCTTGCCCATCTCCATCCCTCCATCGATCGGTCGGCCCCGTGTGTCGGTCGACGATCGGACACTACGTCAAGTCGAAGACCGGAGGGACGCCCGCGTGGGCACCGCGTCGCAGCCGTGCGCCGATCAGGGCGTCAGTAGCCGGGCTCGACGGTCTCCCACGCCGGGGTCGGTTCCGGTGGTGCGTCGTCGATCGGCTCCCTGGTGGCGCGGTGCGCCCACCAGATTCCCAGGGCGGTGAGGAGGCCGGCGAGCGCGAACCCGATCGCGAGCGGCGTGATCGTTCCGTCGAACGCGCGATCGATCAGGGCGGCGAGCAGCGATCCGAGGATCATCGGGACCATCCCCAGGATCGCGGCTGCGGAGCCGGCGACCCCGGCGAGCGGCCGCATCGCCGCCGCATTGAGGTTCGGGATGAGCAGTTGCTGACACGCGATGACGACCGTGATCGCGAGCAGGAACAGCACGAACGGAGGCCGCCCGCCGGTGGTGATCGCGAGGAGGACGAGGAAGGCGTCGGCGACGAGGAGGGCGCGGATCACCGCGCGAACCATCCGGTCGAGTCCTACGCCTTCGACGATCCGCCCGTTGACGATCATCGCGATCGCCATCACGACCGCGATGGCGCCGAAGATGAGGGGGAACCAGTCGCCGAGACCGAACACCTCGTCGATGATGATCTCCGAACTCGCCAGGTAGCTGATGAAGGCGGCGAACAGGCCGACCATCGCCAGCATGTAGCCCATCGTGCCCTTGGTGGTGAACACGATCCTGAACCCGTCGGTGATCTCGCGCAGCGACAGTTCGCGGCGGGCAGACTCGGGCATCGTGGCGGGTAGCCCGAACGATGCGAAGAGGACGAGACCGGCGAAGGCGACGCAGATCCAGTACACGAGCTGCCACGGGCCGACGGCGACGAGCGCTGCTCCGATCGCCGGCGCGATCGTCGGGATGATGAGGAACACGGCCATGATCGCCGACATCTGCTTGGCCATCGCCTCGCCCTCGAACGCGTCGCGGATCATCGCGGTGGCTGCTACGCGCGGGCCGGCCGCCCCGAATCCCCAGAGGAATCTGGCGAACAGCATGATCCCGAGCGAGGGTGCCAGGGCGGCTCCGATCGCGCCGGCGATGTAGATCGCCAGCCCTCCCCACAACACGGGGCGTCGGCCGAAGCGGTCGGCCAGCACCCCGGCGGGGACGAGGCCGAGCCCCTGCCCGAGCAGGAACGCGGTGACGAGCCCCGCAACCTCGGTGGAGTCGGACTGGAGGCCCATCGCGTCGCGGATCTCCGGGAACGCCGGCAGCACGGTGTCGATCGCCAGTGCGGTTCCCGCCATCGCCATCGACAGGACGATCGTGAACCCGGCGGATCCGGGCCGCAGTGTCCGATCATGGTCCCGGGGCATCGTCGCAGGCTACGACCGAGGCTCCGAGATCGAGGCGAGGAGGTGCTCCGCTGGTGCGTTCTCACCGAGTCGACTGGATGTCAAGTCGATTCGGGTGGGCGTCCGGCGGTGGCGAGCAACGCGTTGGTGTAGCGCTCGTCATCGGTCACCTCTCGGTCGAACCAGTCCGGCGGCTCGAATAGTTGCAGTGATTCATCGGAGTGGAACTCGACTTCGGCGAGGACGAGACCGCCGAGCTCTTCGTCGAACACGTCGAGTTCGACGAGGTGACGACCGATGGGGATCTCGTAGCGGGTTTTGTGGACGCGGCGTCCTTCCGTGATCGCCCAGGCGGCCTCGAACTCTTCCTGCGCGATCGGCCACTCCAGCTCGGTCCGTACCGCTCCCTTACCGCCCTTGATGGTGAGCGTGCAGCCCCGTTCGGCGGCGTCGCGTACGCGGACCGATACAGAGCCGTCGACCGCGAGGTAGCCCTGCCGTAGCTCGACACCGTGCTCGGGCAGATCGGGCATCGCGCCGACGAGGAACTTCCGCTCGCGTTCGAAGATCCCTCCGCTCGGCCTCGCATGATCGGTGTCGCTCTCACGCGCCAGATCGGCGATCCCACCCGTGACGAGCTCGGGACCGTGCTCGACAGCGTTGTTCCAATAGGTGCCGACGCGAGCGACGAACCGCGTTGCCGGCTCGGCGTACACGGTGGCGCCCAGTCGTAACGCGCGCCTGCGCAGCTCGTCCTGCTGGGTGCGGGCGAGTGCGACCGCGGCATCGACCGCGCGTCGTCCACCCGAACCCTTGGGATCGGCCTCCAATCGCGCGATCAGAACCGAGAGGTCGTGGTCGTCGCCGAGCGAATCGGCCAGGTCGTCGAGGCGAGCGGTGAGCGGGGTCAGCACGCTCGGCGCAGTCGGCTCGAGCAGGCGCACCTGGTACCACAGGTACTTCACCGCCTTGCGCCATTCGTGGAATCGTTCATCCGACGGCCGGCGCGCGACCTTGCGTAGTCCCTTGCGACCACGCTCGTAGGTGCGGCTCAGTCCATCGCCGAGCGGCTCGAACCCCGACGGGATCGACCAGCGCGGGATCCGCCTCCTCGCCTTGAGCAGCAGCCGGCGGGCGCGCCGTACCCGCGGGTCGTCCCGCGCGACCGTCACCGTCGTGGCCTCTGAATGGTCGGCCTGATGTCGACGGACCTTCTCAAGGTCGCGATCCTGCTGGCGGCCGGTGGTCACCCGCAGTTCGTCGAACGTGGCGATGATTGCGTGCGCATCGCGGATCGACGACAGTTCGTCGGCTGCATCGCGGACGAGTGTGTTGAAGCGAGCGAAGTCGTTGCCGAGCGCCGGCCGGACGAGCCGGGACAGGCCACGCAACTCCTTGCAGCGCTTGCGGGCCTCGTGGATCGCGTGCTCTACCTCGTCCGGATCGGCCGGGTCGAGATGCTCGAGATGTTCGAGCGCGTCATCGATGCGCTCGAACGCGACCGCCTGCACCTGGTGCTCAACCTGATTCGCCGGTTCGAGCCGGTAGCTCACGAAGCCTTCTTTCCTCCACCCCCATCGTACGGCCACGGATGCGCCTCTCCGATCGCCCTGCGAGCACATCTGGTGAACCGTGTCAGCATGCGGTCATGCGTACGCTTCCAGCGGGTAGCTGGCCATCTCCGATCACCGCCGAGTCGATGGTCGGTGGAGCGGTGTCGATCCCCGAGGTAGTTCCGGACGGTGACGATACCTGGTGGGCCGAGCAGCGGCCCGACGAGGGCGGGCGCACGGCCCTCATCTGCCTTCGCCGCGGGCAGGCAATCGAGGTGACGCCTCCCGACGCGAACGTCAGGACGACGGTTCACGAGTACGGGGGCGGTGCATGGTGGGCGAGCGAGGGCGTTGCCTACTACGTCGATTTCGACGATCAGCGGCTCCGGCGCGTCGCGGTCGGAGGCGAGCCGGAACTACTCACTGCGGAACCGGAGGTGCCTGCAGGGGATCGCTTCGCGGATGGAAGACTCACCCCTGACGGGAAGTGGTTCGTCTGCGTGCACGAGCGACATGGAGAGGCGGACCGAGCCGGGGTCGTCAACGACGTGGTCGCGGTCGCCACCGACGGATCGTTGCGCATCGTCGTGCTCGCGTCGGGCGCCGACTTCTACGCGGCCCCGCGGATCTCTCCGGACGGTGGCTCGCTCGTGTGGATCCAATGGATGCATCCGAACATGCCCTGGGATGACACCGAACTCTGGATCGCCGACCTCGGCGACGGTGAGGTCTCGCGATCGCGACCGCTCGTCGGGAACGGTGACGAGGCGTTGCAACAACCGGAGTGGACCGTGGGCGGCTCACTCGTGGTCGCCACCGATCGGAGCGACTGGTGGAACCTCTACCGGGTCGACCTCGATACGGGCGAGTTGACCGACGTCGCGACCGGTGGCTACGACATCGTGCAGCCCCACTGGATGTTCGGCGGCTCACGGTTCACCGACGGCGTGCACGTCATCGGCGGCCCGCGCGGCGACCGGCTGAGCGTCGACGTCCCGACTCCGTATACGTCGATCACGTCGCTGCGTCGTTCGGGCGACCGGATCACGTTCGTCGGCGCCTCCTTCGACCGCGCACCGGAGGTCGTCCAGCTCGTCGGTGATCGGCTCGATGTTCTCCGGCCCGCCCGGCCGCTCGGCTACGACGATGCGTTTCTGCCCGAGCCCGAGTTCATCACCTTCGCGACGGCCGACGGCCAGGTAGCGCACGCCCTCTACTATCGGCCGGCTCATCCCGACGTCGAGCTCCCGCCGGGGGAACGACCGCCACTGCTGGTGATGATCCACGGTGGTCCCACATCGGCCGCGCCGCGCCAGTTCTCCACGGGCTACGGGCATCGGTTCTGGACGAGTCGCGGCATCGCCGTCGCCGACGTCGACTATCGCGGCAGCACCGGCTACGGCCGGACCTATCGCAACCTGCTCCGAGAGCGGTGGTGTGTCGCCGACGTCGACGATGCGGTCGCCGTAACGAGATTCCTGGTCGATCGTGGAGACGTCGATGGCGAGCGATTGCTCATCAGGGGTGGAAGCGCGGGCGGTACCACGACGCTCCTCGCGCTGGCGATGCACGACGTGTTCGCGGCGGGGGCCAACTACTTCGGTGTCACCGATCTTGTAGCGCTGATGTCGGACGACCACAAGTTCGAGTCGCGGTACACGGTCGGCCTCATCGGCCCGTGGCCCGAGATGGCCGAACGCTACGCGGCGCGGTCGCCGATCAATCAGGCGGCGGCGCTGTCATCCCCGCTCATCGTGTTGCAGGGTGAAGACGACACGGTCGTGCCGCCGAGTCACTCCGAGCGGATCGTCCAAGCCGTGCGCGAGAAAGGCCTACCGGTCGCCGCGATCTATTTCGAGGGGGAGGGCCACGGTTTCCGTCAGGCCCGCAACATCGTTCGCGCAGTGGAGGCGGAGCTCTGGTTCTATGGCCGCGTGCTCGGCTTCGAGCCCGACGACGACATCGAGCCGGTCCCGATGGAGGACCCGCCCACGAGCTAGTGCCCTGTGTGCATTGCGACCTCAGGACGGCGCTGGATCTACATCGCCGGCGAGCAGATCGATCGACGCGAGGCGCGCTTCGATGTCGGGTGATGGATGCACGGTCATCAGCTCGTCGGCGCCGACGTTGGTGACGAACTCCCCGAGGTAGGTGGCGACCGCTTCGGCGTCGCCGACGGCCGTGTAGTGCATCATCTGGGCGATCTGTCGGCCTTGTGGCGAGAGCAGGATCGCGTCGGCCTCTCCGTCGGACAGTTCGCGGTCGACGGTGAGGAAACGGGCGACACGACGGCGGGCGACATCGGCGAACTGGCGCTGCGCCTCCTCATCGGTCGCGGCGACGATCACGTTGACCCCCGCGATCACGTAGGGCTCGGCGAGTTGAGATGACGGCTCGAACTCGTCGCGGTACAGCGCGACCGCCTCGAGCAGTGCCGCGGGAGCGAAGTGCGAGGCGAATGCGTAGGGCAGGCCGAGCATCGCCGCCAGACGCGCCCCGAACAGCGACGACCCGAGGATGTAGAGGGGCACGTCGGTTCCCCTGCCGGGTATCGCTGCGACGCCCTCGATCCGTGAATCATCGCGGAGGTAGCCCTGGAGTTCGAGCACGTCCTCGGGAAACCGATCGGACGAATGCGCATCGCGCCGCAGGGCGCGCATCGTGTTGCGATCGCTTCCCGGAGCCCGGCCGAGCCCGAGATCGATGCGGCCCGGATGCAGCGTGGCCAACGTGCCGAACTGCTCGGCGATGACGAGCGGCGAGTGGTTGGGCAGCATCACACCGCCTGCACCGAGGCGGATCGAAGTGGTCTGATCCGCGATGTGCCCGATCAACACGCTCGTCGCGGATGAGCCGATCGACGCCATGTTGTGGTGCTCGGCGTACCAGACGCGCGCGTAGCCGACAGCCTCGGCGCGCTGGGCGATTCTGACACTCGATTCGAACGCGTCGCGCGCCGACTGACCGCGCCCGATGATGGCGAGGTCGAGGATCGACAGCGGGACCGGCGGCATCAGGGTGTGACGCCGTTGAGCTCCAGGAACTCGAGTGTGCGACCGAGGGCGATCGCCGCCGATCGCGCCTCGTACGAGTCGCGGGCGTCGCAGTTGAAACCGTGATCGGCGCGGTCGTAAACGTGTACCGGAACTTCGGGATGGGCTGCCGCGATCGCCTCGACCTGATCGAGCGGGATGTGCTGATCGAGTGCGCCGAAGTGCAGCATCACGGGGGACGCCGGCCGCCGCTCGATCAGCGAATTGATCTGTCCGCCGTAGTACCCGACCGCCGCGGCGACGGGAAGGTCGGCCGCCGCGAGCCACGCGATGCTGCCGCCGAAGCAGTAGCCGATGACGGCGACCGGACCGGTGTCTGCCACGTGCGCGACGGCCGCCGCGATGTCGAGCATCGCCGGGTCGAACGCGATCGGCATCACCAGCTCGATTCCACGGGCCATCCCTTCATCGTCGTAGCCGAGTTCGACGCCGCGCTCGACGCGGTCGAACAGCGCCGGCGCGATGGTCCGATACCCGAACTCGGCGTAGCGGTCGACGACCGATCGGATGTGCTCGTTGACGCCGAAGATCTCCTGCACGATCACCACCGCCGCCGAGGCACCGTCGGGATGAACCTCGTAGGCATCGAGTTGGTGGCCGTCGGAGGCGGTGAGACGAGTCATGGCCCCGACCGTAGATCACGGCACAACTCGCTGCCGGTGCCGGGCTCAGCGACCGAGGACGGGCGAGCCGTGATGTGCGAGCAGTAGCCAGCCCCTGCTGGTGTGGGCGAAGAGGTTCGTCGCGGCGACCGTCCCCGTGCCGCCCGTATCGACGAGGTTCTCGTCGAGCGTGACCCACGAGAAGTCGCCGTCGATCGCGACCGCCTCGTTGGTCAGGATGAACTGGTTGCGGCCCGGGCCGGTCAGAATCCGTTGCCACGATTCCTCGACGAGCGGCCACGTGCGGATGATCGGCCATCCCGGATGGACGCACACCACGCGGTCGCTGTGCTCCCAGACGGCGCGCATCGCTTCGAGATCGCGCTGCTCGTGAGCGGCATAGAAGGCTTGATTCGCCGCCAGCAGCGCCTCGACCTCGGGGTCCATCGCCGTCGACGCTAGTGCTGAGCAGCCCACCGATCGGCCGGACGCGATGAGGCTGTCCGACAGGGTGCTGGTCGGCGCGCTCGGCGGGTGGTCCCGCGATGAGTGGGCGGAACGGCGCGTGCGACTCAGTCGCGGACGATCTCGACGCCCCGCCAGAAGGCGACTCGATCCTCGACGAGCCGACGTGCGAGCGGCCAGGGATGTTCGTATGTGAAGGCTGCGTCCTGGGCGATGTCGTCGCTCTCGGCGATCACGACGCCATCGAAGACAGCTTTTGTCATGGAAAGAGAACACGTTGCGTGCGCCGGCAATTCCCGCACCGATCGGCTCGCCGGGCCGCGAGGCGAGCCGGTCACGCGCCGAGGGGGCCGAGGGGGCCGAATCGCGCGAGTACCAGACGATCGAGCCCCAAGGTCTCCGCCCGCTCCCGAGATGTGTGGTCGTCGATGTCAGCCCACCCGGTGGCTTCGAACGGGCGACCGTGCGCGGCGTCGCGCGCCACCGCCACGTACCTGTCGGCGGCGGGACTGCTCAGTCGCACGTTCACGCCGTCGGCGTGAGTCCCCGCGATTGCCGCCAACTCCGAACTGTTCACACCGACGATGACCGGCATCGCCTCGACCGTGCGCAGCACCTCGATCTGTTCGACGACCGCCGCGTGACGCGCGTCGAGCGTCGTCTTAAGCGGTATTCCCCGCTCGTGGTGCTCGCGTGCCCACGCGGTGCCCGGAGTCGGGCCGGCGCCGATGCCCGCCTTCACCCGACCACCACTGATCCGAAAAGCGCTCGACAGCGCCGCTGCCAAGATGGCGGGGTACCTGTTCGCGACGTTCGCGACCAGAGTGCCGAGACCGATGGTGGTGGTGGCCACCGCGAGCGCGCCGAGCAGCGTGCAGCACTCCAACATGTCGCGGTCACCCCCGGGCAGGACGGTGCCGTCGAGGTGGTCGAGCACCCATGTCGTGTCGTATCCATCCGCCTCTGCCCCGAGCGTCGCGTCGCGCAGCTGCGCCCAGTCGTTGGTTGCCGAACTGAGCTGGATGTCGACGAACATCCCGACAGCATTACATCGGGCGGTCAGGCGTGAGGCGTCAGCAGCGCCTTGTCGGCGCTCGCCATCCGCGCATAGCGCCGCACCTGGTCGGGGTCGACGGCGTCGCTCAGCGACATTCGCATCCCGTACGCGCTGGCGAACGTCGTGGTGATCTCGTCGGCGACGCGCTGTCTCAGGCGATCCACACCGTCCTGACCGAGCCGGCCGAGGAAGGGTGTCAACAGCCATCCGCCGATCGCCCATCTCATGCCGAAGTCGCGTCGCAGCACCGTCGGGCCGCGATCGAGTCCTCCGTAGATGTAGACCTGCTTCAACGTGTCTGAGCCGTATCGACTGAAGCCGCCGGCCGCTTCGGCCGCCACCTTCTCCATGCACGAAAGCAATGTGCCCGCCAGCTCTCCTCCGCCGATCGCGTCGAAGGCGATCGTCGCGCCGGTCGTGCGCAAGGCGTCGGTCAACCGCGCGACGAAGTCGTCAGCGCTCGAGTCGCAGACGTGCGCGGCCTCGGCGTTTCGCAACAGCTCGACGTGTTCGGGTCGCCGCACGATGTTGACGAGCGCGACGCCGTCGGCGATGCACAGCCGATTGAGCATCAGTCCGAGATTCGATGCGCCGACGGTGTGCACGAGCGCCTTGTGGCCCTCGTCGCGCATCGTCTCGACCATCCCGAGGGCGGTCAGCGGGTTGACGAACGCCGCGGCGGCCGCTTCGGGCTGGACGCCTTCTGGCATGGGCAGGCACTGGCCCGAGGCGAGCGTGCGGTACTCGGCGTAGGCATTCCCGGAGAGGAAGCCGACCACGCGGCCTGCGAGGGCCTGCGCAGCGGGAGATGATCCGGCGGCGACGACCGTGCCGGCGCCCTCGTTGCCGACCGGCATCGCTTGGCCGAGGCGCGCCTGCTGCGCCGCGAGCGCGCCGGGCGGTACCGGCGCTGTCACACCGGGCAGCCCGTCGCGCTCGTCGGCGACCGCCTCGCGCAGGTCGGCCATCGCGAACAGCATGCCGAGATCGGACGGATTGATCGGCGCCGCTTCGATCCGCACGATGACCTCGTCGTCGCCGGGCGGAGCGACCTCGGCTCTGGAGAGCCCGAGCCGCACCGAACCCTCTTCGGTGACGGTCGAACGCAACTCGAGCGTGTTCGTCGGGACGGACGTCGAAGATTCCGATTCGCTCATGTCCGGCATCCTTCCCGATCGACGACATGGCCGACGACGTGAGCGGTCGCCGGCCTCTACCATCTCTGTGGAGGAGGGATCGGTGACGAACGGGATCGCGGGAACGTCGTTGACGGATGTCGCCGACGAGATCGGTCGTGGGTCGATCTCCGCGGTCGAGGTGACGAGGCATCAACTCGACCGGATCGACGCCCGCGAGCCCGATCTCGGTGCCTTCGTAACCGTGCTCGCCGAGGAGGCGCTCGCCGAGGCGGAGGAGCGCGACCGGTGGCGCGCAGAGGGCGGGGCGATCGGACCGCTCCACGGTGTTCCGATCGCCGTCAAGGATCTGCTGTTCACGAAGGGTGTTCCGACCACGGCCGGCAGCCCGGCCTTCCGCGACTTCGTGAGCGGCGAGGACGCCACGGTCGTGAAGGGTCTGCGGGACGCCGGCGCGGTCATCATCGGGAAGACGAAACTGACCGAGGGGGCGTTCTCGGTCCACCACCCCGACGTGGCACCTCCGATCAATCCGTGGAATGCGGACTACTGGACCGGCGTCTCGTCGTCCGGCTCGGGCGTGGCTGTGGCGGCGGGTCTCGCCTACGGGTCGACGGGCTCGGACACGGGCGGGAGCATCCGCTTCCCGTCCAGTTGCTGCGGGCTGGTCGGCATCAAGCCCACGTATGGACTCGTCAGCCGACACGGCGCTTTCGCACTCGCCGAGTCTCTCGACCACATGGGGCCGATGACGCGCACCGTGGCCGACGCCGCGCGCATGCTGACCGCGATGGCGGGGCACGACCCGATGGACCCGACGTCGATCCGCAAGGACCGGGAGGACTACGCGTCGGCCGTCGACCGGCCGGTGGCCGGGCTCCGCGTGGGCATCGACCGGGGTTATGTCGAGAACGGGGTCGACCCGCGGGTCGTCGGCGCGGTGATCGACTCGGTCGAGGTTCTGCGATCGTGCGGGGCCTCCGTAGTCGAGATCGCAGTGCCCGACGTCGGCCAACTCGCCGACGGGTGGGGCGTGACGACATCGGTCGAGTGCGCGATGGCGCATGCCCCGTACTTCGACTCGCGCCGCGACGACTACGGGCCGGTGCTGTCCGCTCTCATCGAGATCGGACGGAGGGCCGCCGCCTCGGACTACGCCGTGCTCGAACGCGCCAGGGAGCGGTTCCGCGCCGATCTCGACGAAGTGTTCGACTCGGTGGACGTCGTCGTCGCCCCGGTGATGGCCGCGCCGACGCCGACCCTTGATCAGGTGGAGGCCATGCTCGCCCAGCCCGACGCCGGCGGCGCGTTCCTCAGGTTCACCGCGCCCTATGACTACTCGGGCCATCCGACGATCACACTCCCGACCGCCCGGCGGGCCGAGGTTCCCCTGGGCTTCCAGCTGATCGGACGTCAGCTCGGCGAGTCCGACCTGATTCGCGCGGCGAGTGCCTACGAGCGCGAGGTGGGCTTCACCCATCCGATCCAAGACTGAACACGGCGATCACGACGCACTCGGGTGCGGCGGCGAGTTCCTCCGCTCCCGCCGAGATGCGCGGATCCGGCCGAGATCGGCACGGCGAGACGCTCTTCGTCGGCCGCTCGACGTCATCGGCTCAGGTTCTGGCGGTTGGCTCGCTCACATGCGCCGGTTCCGATGCGTCTCGCTCCGAGCCTCCGGTTCGAACTGCTAGGAAGAAGAGGGTGAGAATCAGCATCTCGACCGGTGGGGGTGACGCCCCGGGGCTCAACTCGGTCATCCGGTCCGCCACCCTGGCCGCGCTGCGCCGTGGTTGGGAGGTGATCGGCATCCGCGACGGATTCAACGGACTGATGTTTCCGGAGTTGTACGAGGAGAGCGGTGGCACGTTCACACTCACCCGCGAGTACGTGCGGGGAATCGGACATCTCGGCGGAACCGTGCTCGGCAGCACCAACCGGGGGGATCCGACCGATTTCCCGGAGCAGCAGCCCGACGGATCGTGGATCAACGTCGACCGCACCGAGGAACTGGTCGGATTGTTCCGCGACGCCTCGATCGATGCGTTGATCACGATTGGAGGCGACGGATCTCTGCTGATCGGCCAGAAATTGTCCGAGGCCGGGCTGCGGGTGATCGGTGTGCCCAAGACGATCGACAACGACTTGGCGATGACCGATGCCACGTTCGGATTCGACACGGCTGTCGAGGTGGCGACCGAGTGCATCGACCGGGTGTTCACCACCGCCACGTCGCACAGCCGGGTCTTCGTCGTCGAGGTGATGGGCCGCTACGCAGGGTGGATCGCACTCAACTCGGGTGTCGCCGCCGGCGCCCACGCGATCTTGATCCCGGAGATTCCCTTCGATCTGGAGATGGTCGCCGGCACGATCGCGAGTCGAGAGGCGCGCGGTGCGCGGTTCGCGATCGTGGTCGTCGCCGAAGGGGCGACCTTCCGAGGGGGCGAACGGTCGGTGATCGCCAAGTCGGTCGGCCAGGCGGAGCGCCTCGGTGGGATCGGTGCGCAGGTGGCCGCCGACCTCGAACAGCTCACCGGCAAGGAGGTACGCAATATGGTGCTCGGTCACCTCCTGCGCGGCGGGACCCCTACCTCTCTGGATCGATTGCTCGGCGTGCGCTTCGGCACCGCTGCGGTGCGGGGACTCGAGGAAGGCCACCGCGGCGTGATGGTCGCGCTCCAGCCGCCGGTCGTCAACTACGTACCACTCGTGTCGGCGATCAGCAAGATGCGTGCCGTCCCTCCGGACTGCGACACGATCATCGCCGCTCGCGACCTCGGAATCTCCTTCGGCGATGAGGCCTCCGGCTCGCCGTGACGGCGAGTTCCGCGACGTTCGAGAAATATCGAGGTTGCATTGTCAGACGAACAAACGTTTGATATAATCAATCTATGGAGCTCTCCGACGAGCACGATGCCACGGGATTCGACGGTCTCGTGTCAGCGTTGGATGGCCTGGGTGACGATCAGTTGACCGAACACTTCCGTGAGCTCGAGTTGGCCCAGCGGCGGCTCGCGGCCGAGATGGCGGCGACCATCACCGTGGTCGACCGGCGCGGCGTATATCGCGATGACGGGCACCGGTCGCTCGCAGGCTGGTTGCGGGTGCACGGCAACTACTCCGGCGCCCAGCTGCTGCGGCTCCGGCGTGTGGCTCATCTGGTGGCGGCCGCCCCGGAGGTCGGTGATCACCTCGCGGCCGGACGGGTCGGGGTCGATCAGGTCGCCGAACTGGCGAGGGCGTTCGCCAACCCGCGTTGTGGACAGTTGTTGCCCGAGTCGCTCGGCGTCTTGTCCGAGCACGCGCAGCGGATGAAGTTCAGCGACTTCCGGGCCTGCGTGCAACGTTGGGAGATGCTCGCCGACCTCGAGGGCGCGCACCGCGATCGCGGTGAGTCGGTAGAGGCGCGCCGTGCCGCCGTGGTCGCGGGAATCGACGGGGTCGACGTCACCGCCACGGGTGGGACCGCCCCCCAGGCGACCCAGATGGCCACGATCTTCGAAGCGTTCGCCGACGCCGAGTTCAAGCGCGATGTCGCCGAACTCCGCGAGCGGCTGGGTGCCGAGGCCCCCTCGTCGGAGCTCTCCCGTACCCATGCACAACGCCGTTTCGACGCCCTGATGGCGATCTTCAACAGCGCGAACGACTACACCGGCGACGGGTCGCCGGCGCCGGCAACCGTGAACATCGTCTGCGATCAACACACCTACGAGTCGGCGATGGCCCGGCACGGTCTCGCCGACGAACCCGCCGATCTACCCGCGCCCGGGCCCGCACGGGCACGTTGCAGCACCACCGCTGGTGTGCCGCTACTACCCGACGACGTCGTGCTGGCTTCGCTCGGCGGCTGGGTGCGGCGTGTCGTGATGAACTCTGCCGGGGTGGTCACCGACATGGGACGTCGCAGCAGGCTGTTCGCCGGCTCCGCTGCGGAGGCGGCAGCGCTGTTGGCCACCAGCTGCGAGATCCCCGGCTGTGAGGTTCCGCAGCACTGGACCCAGGTCGACCACATCACCGAATGGGTCGACCAGGGCCGCACCGACCAGGACAACGCCGCGCTCGCGTGCGGACGCGACAACCGACGCAAACACCGACAACGGTTGAAATCCCGCCGCGACCGCTTCGGCAAGCTCCACGTCCAGCGGCCCGACGGCACCAGGGTCACACCGGTCGGCGCCGACCCGCCCACCGAAGACGACTTCCTGACCGACGACCAGATCGCCGAACACGTCCGCCGCCGCCTGGTCGAGCTACGGCCTCGGGTCTGAGCCCCGCCACGGGCCGGGACGTTGGTGGCTAGTTCTCACCCTTGGCCGCGGCGCGTCAACGTGATAGGCGCCGCCGACGCCGCGGGGCACGACGGCCATCGCCGGGTTCAGGTCTCGGTGAAGTGGTCGGCGGGGATCGAGATGAAGATGCCGTCCGCTTCGAGGATCTTCTCGCCGTCGGCGGTCGATGCCACGCCCTCGATGAACAGCTTGCGGCCGTCGCGCTCGCGTAGCCAGGCTCGGAACTCGAGCGGTGTCCCGAGTGGCGTCGGGGCGAGGTAGCTCACGCTCAACCGGCCGGTGAACGCCGGCGTCCGCTCGATCGACAGAACGAAGCCCATCACGTCGTCGAAGATCGCTGCGACCACGCCTCCGTGGGCGCGGCCGGGTGCTCCCTCGAACGCGGCGCCGAGCGAGATCGTCCCGACCGCCGCATCGCCATCGCGATGGCATGCGATGTTGATGCCCATCGGGTTGGCCGGTCCCGAGACAACGCAGTCCGGATAGTGCATCATGCCCTCGCCGTCGAGCGGCGCGTCGTCGAACATCCGACGCTTGAGATCGTGGGTCGGCCTCGAGCGGTCGGGCGCGTCGTTGATCACCGCCGACCGGGTGCGGGCGAACTCGGCGATCTCGTCGAACACCTCGTCGTCGACGGCGTGGCCGACGATCGCGTGGCCGAGCCCGCGGAGCGCGGCGGCACACTCGATGCGCGACGGGGAGGCCAGCTGTTCGGGATCGGTGGCAGCGTCGACGCCGGGGTCGCCGGCAGGGTCGATGTCCGGGTCGATGTCCGGGTCGATGTCGTCGCTCACGGTGTCCTGTGTAGTCCGTCGCCAGGCCCGGGGACGACCCCACGACTCAGACCACGCCCGTGCCGTCTGCTACATCTGACGGGAGGCAGGGTACTGCCGGAACAGACACCGCCGGAGCGAAACCGGCGAGAGGGAGACACATGTCGGGTTGGACATTCGCAGAGTTGTGGGAGCGCGTCGCCGACGAGCTGCCCGATGCCCCGTTCGCCATCCAGGGCGATCGCGTCGTCACCTGGGGCGAGGCGGATCGCCGCGCCGACGGCATCGCCGCGACCCTGCTGGCGAAGGGTGCCACCAAGCAGGACAAGGTCGCCCAGTACCTCTACAACTGCCCCGAGTACATCGAGTCTCAGTTCGCCTGCTTCAAGGCGGCGCTCGTCCCCGTCAACACCAACTACCGGTACACCGCCGACGAACTCCTCTATCTCTGGGACAACGCCGACGCGATCGCCGTCGTGTTCCACGGCACATTCGTCGACACGATCGAGGAGATCCGCGACCGGCTCACCAAGGTGCGCACCTGGCTGTGGGTCGACGACGGATCGGGTCCGTGTCCCGACTGGGCCATGCCGTACGAGGAGGCCGCGGCGTACGACAGCGGCCGCGTCGTTCCCGACCACGGCCGCGATGGCGACGACCTGTACATGCTCTACACCGGTGGCACCACCGGCATGCCGAAGGGTGTGATGTGGCGTCAGGACGACCTCGTCGCGATCCTCGGCGCGAGGCTGGCGACGCCGTTACCCGGTGAGTACGATCCCGCCGCGCTCGACGGGAGGTACGACCGACCCGGCGCGCTCGGCATGCCCGCGTGTCCCCTGATGCACGGCACCGGCGGGATCACCGCCTTCACGACGATGATCCAGGGTGGTTGTGTGGTGCTCCTCGCGAGCCGGCACTTCGATCCGGCCGAGCTGCTCGACACGATCGGGGGGCGTGGCGTGAACCTGTTGGCGATCGTCGGCGACGCGTTCGCCAAGCCGATCCTCGACGCCCTCGACGCTGAACCCGATCGGTGGGATCTCTCGTCGCTGCTCGGCATCGTGTCGTCGGGCGTGATGTGGAGCGAGGAGAACAAGCAGGGCCTCCTCCGACATCATCCGAACATGCTCCTCCAGGACGCGTTCTCATCGTCGGAGGCGCTCGGCATGGGCGTTTCGGTGTCCGGCGGGGGAGAGTTGGCCAAGACGGCGCGATTCGAGGCCGGCCCGGACACGATCGTCATCGACGACCTCGGCGAACGCATCACCGAACCCGGCGTCGTCGGGCGCTTGGCGGTCGGCGGTCGTCAACCGATCGGGTACTACAAGGACGACGAGAAGTCGGCCAACACGTTCCTGATGATCGACGGGAAGCGCTACTCGTGCCCCGGCGACTACGCCACGATCGGCGACGACGGCAAGGTCGCCGTGCTCGGCCGGGGTTCGGTCTGCATCAACTCGGGCGGCGAGAAGATCTTCCCCGAAGAGGTCGAGGAAGCGGCCAAGACGCACGCCTCGGTCCGCGACGCGGTTGTCGTCGGCGTGCCCCACGACCGTTTCGGAGAGATGGTCGTCGCGGTCGCCGAACTCGAGGCGGACGATCCGGCCGAAGAGGGGTTGGCCGAGCAGGACCTCATCGACCACATCCGTGAGCATCTCGCCGCATACAAGGCGCCCCGCCGCGTGATCGTGGTCGACACGATCGGCCGCGCCGCCAACGGCAAGGTCGACTACAAGCGCCTCCGCGCCCTCGCCACCGACCGCCTCTGACCCGTCCCGAGCAGGTTGCGCAACGGGCGGGGCTGTGAGACGCTTCCGTTCCACAACGAGACGCAACCGTTTCATTGTTCTGGCCACCGAGTCGAGCGAGGTCCCGTATGAACGAAGAGATCCCGCTCTACGA
This sequence comes from uncultured Ilumatobacteraceae bacterium, assembly GCA_965371355.1. Taxonomy (GTDB): domain Bacteria; phylum Actinomycetota; class Acidimicrobiia; order Acidimicrobiales; family Ilumatobacteraceae; genus JASJHI01. The sequence continues at coordinate 1,383 of CBDUYD010000015.1, read as the reverse complement.
GCAGCCGGAGATCTACGCCCGACGCTGGTTCCTGCTCGGGATCATGTGTCTCAGCCTGGTGATGGTCGTGATGGCCGTGTCCGGTCTCAACGTGGCTATCCCCACCATGCAGGAGAGCCTCGGTGCGACCGGCACAGACCTCCAGTGGATCGTCGACTCGTACGCGATCGTCTTCGCCGGGCTGCTGTTGACCGCCGGCGCGATCGGCGACCGCTTCGGCCGCAAGCGTGCGCTCCAGGGTGGCCTGATCGTGTTCGCGCTCGGCTCACTGATCGGCACGCTCGCCAATGACGTCGAAGTCATCATCTCCAGCCGCACCGTGATGGGCATCGGCGCGGCGTTCATCATGCCGGCCACGCTCTCGATCGTCTCCGCCGTCTTCCCGCCCGAGGAGAGGACCAAGGCGATCGCCGTCTGGGCGGGGTTCGCGGGCGCCGGTGCGGCGCTCGGGCCACTCGTCGTGGGCTTCCTCCTCACCGAATGGTGGATCTTCCCCGCCTACTGGTGGGGATCGGCATTCCTCGTCAACGTCGTGACCGCATCGGTCGTATTCGGCGCTGTCACCATCTACTCGCCGCGTTCGATGGACACCGAGGCCACACCGCTAGATCCGTTCGGCGCGGTGTTCTCGATCATCGGCTTTGCCGCACTGCTGTACGGCATCATCGAGGGCCCCGCCAAGGGTTGGTCCAGCCCCGAGGTCATCAGCGCGTTCGTGATCGCTGCGGTGGCCCTCGTGGGATTCGTGTTCTGGGAACTCCGTCAGGAGCACCCGATGCTGCCGATGAGCTACTTCCGCAACCGCGGCTTCCAGATCGGAACCGGCGTGATCACGTTCGCCTTCCTGATCATGTTCGGGTTCTTCTTCCTGATGACCCAGTTCCTGCAGTTCGTGCGCGGGTACTCACCGCTCGACGCCGGTGTGGCCACCCTCCCGATGGCATTCGCACTCGTGATCGTCTCGCCGCGCAGCGCGGCGCTCGGCGAGCGGATCGGCCCGGCCAACGTGATGACCGGCGGATTCGTGTTCCTCGTCGCCGGGCTGGCGGTGATCTCGACGGTCGATGCGACCACGGCGTATCTCGTGATCGCGATCGGCTTGGTCCTGTTGGGAATCGGCATGGGGATCACCGTCGCGCCGGCAACGGGTTCGATCATGTCAACCGTTCCACTCAACAAGGCGGGCGTCGGATCCGCGGTGAACGACACGACCCGTGAGGTGGGTGGCGCGCTAGGCATTGCGGCGCTCGGCTCGATCGCCAACGCGTCGTACCGCAACGAGATCGACGAGTCGGTGCTGGACGCGCTCCCACCCGAAGCTGCCGACATCGTCGGCGAGTCGATCGGAGGTGCCGTTGCCGTAGCCGCGCGGGCACCTGCACC
>CBDUYD010000014.1:0-30812 GCA_965371355.1 uncultured Ilumatobacteraceae bacterium | reverse complement strand
ACCACCTGAGCCTCTCCCTCTCCCGCCTCAACCATTCTCGTGAGGATCTTGCGCCGCATGTCCGCAACATCCTCACGAGAATCACCGCTTGCGGGTGGTTCCGGGTTCAGTCCGGGGGATCGGTCAACCGGGCGGCGCAGTCGTCGGCAGCCTCTCGTGCGTGGGCGGCGAGCTGGTCCGGTGTCGCACTGCTGATCGGGTGCGGGATGACGACGAAGCGGTGGCCGTCGGCCCCGAGCACGCGGCACATCAACTCCGCAGCGCCGACGAATGCCTCGGTCATGATCGCGACCGACGGGATCCCGGCGCGCTCGCCGCTCACGGCGTCGTGCAGACTGCACGACGAGCAGCTGCCTCAATCGCCGATGCCCGCGACGAGCGCGTGCCAGCGTGTCGCAGCATCGAGGATCTCACCGCCCGCAGGTGCCGAGTAGTTGGGCTTGGTCACCCGCACGACAGCCTCGACGCCGTGCCGGAGCCGCAGTTCGCGGTCGAGCGCGTCGAAGAAAACGGATGTGCCCTGCTTGCCGTTCGAGATGATCCCGACGGTCAGGCCGTCGAGGCTTGCCGGTCGGCTGGCGGGCGCGAACCCGTCCGAGCGGTCGCCGTAGGTTGGGTCGAGGACTTCCATCTGGCTCCCGTCGGTTCAGCAGTCGACACAGGCGTTGATCGGCAATGTCACAGCACGCGACGTCGAGCCGAGCCAGGGCGGGATGACCGCTCCGAACCCTCCGGCAGGGGCGCCCGCGGCGATCACCAGGAGGTCGTCCTCGTCGGTCAGCGCGGCGTACTCGCGGTCGCCGTCGGCGCCGACGATGGCGCCCTTCCCGCAATCGGCCCACTCTCGGCGTCGGATGCGCGCGTGCTCGTGGACGTAGTGGCGGATGTCGGCCTTCGACCAGCCCGCCGCTTCGAAGTGACCGCGGAGCTGCGGCGGTAGGACGACCGCGTAGTTGCCCGCCCAGATCGAGTAGTGCCGCATGTTGGCTCGCATCTCGGCGACGAAGGTGTCGAGGATCTCGGCGGGATCGGTCGTCCACTCGTTCATCACCTGCCGCGGTCCCATCGCGGCCATGACGGTGACCGCGGAGACTTGGGGATCGCCGAGCCGCTCGGCCGCCAGTGACGGCCACGGCGAGTGCTCCTCGTCCTCGGCGATGCAGTAGCTGATCTTGCCCGGGTGCCCCAAGGTCGACCGGTCGATCTCGCCCGGACGAACTTCGAGCAGGTTGCCGAGCACGAGCCGCACGGCGCGGCCGATACAGGTTGACGCCCGGTCTGTCGGACCGACCGCGTTGAACGTTCCGTCCATGCCGAGTTCGGTGCGGACCGGGCCGTTGACCACGACGAGGATCGCGCAGCCGCCGGTACTCGCGGTCGCCCCGTGCAGGAGGAAACGTTCGTCGAGCATCGCGGTGATCGCCGTGACCACCACCGGGAAGTGCATCGGCAGGCAGCCGGCCATCACGGCGTTGATCGCCACCTTCTCGGCGGTGATCGCCCGTTCGCGGACGGGTTCGACGCCGATCAGGTGATCGGGCTCGAGCATCGCCCATTCCAGGTGGTCGCGAACCGCGTCCGCGGTAGGCGGCACGACCGGCAGCCCGTCGGTCCAGCCACGGCTGTGGAAGAACTCCTGCGCGGCGTGCACATCGTCGACCTCGAACCGACGTGACGACAACGCGGCGGTGGCACTCATCCACACATGTGTACTCGCCAGGCGAGTCGGAGGGCGGCGCCGGGTTCTACTTCCAGCTGTCCGCCCAGGGGCTGATGTGCGGTACCGGCTACTACGCGATGGCGGCGGATCAGCCGGCGCGCTTGCGCGCCGCCGTCGATGCCGAAGTGGCTGCACACCAAGCAGGTCGTGTCCGCGGTGCGAGGCGTGTGGACGGCGGCCGCGGAGATGAACGCCTGGCTCGAGCCCACGTCGGTCCCAGCGAACTCGAACCCGACGGCAGGTTCCGCGCTGAACTCACTGGACGCGTCCGGCGAGTCAGGGTTCGGGCACGTCGTAGGCTCGCCGCCGCATGGCCGACGACATCGATGCGCTGATCGACGAGGTAGTCGTGGACGCGTCCGACGATGGCGAACAACTCCGGTCGTTCCTGCATGCCTTCGGGGACCGAGCGAGGTTGCCGTTCCGCGGGCGGGTGGTCGGCGTCGACGTCTCGGTCGAATCGCTTGTCGTCGAGGAGGGTTCACGGCGAGGAATCGTTGCGACGTGTCGACGCGACGGAGGGGTCCACACCTTGTCGCTGCTCGACGTGGATCCGATCGGTCCGATGCCACTCGAAACCCGGATGCTCCTCGACGCGTACCGTCGATGGGCAGGCGTACCGGCGCTCTGGACCCTCCACGCTCCTCGCCACGCCGGGTGGACGTACCCGGGCCTCACCTCGATCGTCATCGACATAGCGCCCCCGCTCGGCCTCTACGAGCGCGGTGATTGGGATCCGGCGAACGAGTACTGGGGTGAATCCGACGAGCCGACCGTTCCGTTGCTCGCCGACGTGATCGCGGCGGGGGTCCGCCCCTGCTTCGAGATGGAGCAGGTGCTGCCGGGGATCGAAGAGGACGACTGGGACAGTGACCCGATCTACGATTCGGTCGAGTTGCACAAAGCCGGCCTCGATCGTGATGCGATCCTGTCGCTCGAGGCGCTGCTCGACATCGACGGGCGATGTGTCGACGCGTGGGCACACCTCGGGATGATCGCGCTGGACACGCGCGGCCCGGGCCCTGCGCTCAGCCTCTACGAGACCGGCGTGGCGATCGGGGAGGCGTCGCTTCCCGCGGGGTTCGGCGGCGTGCTCCCGCGCGGGTGGATCGACAACCGACCCTTCACCCGCTGTCTCCACGGTCTAGGGCTGTGCGCCTGGAGGCAGCGCCGCTGGGACGACGCTGAGGCGATCTTCACTGCTCTCGTCTGGCTCGATCCGCCCGGATCGGGGAACGCCCTCGCGTGCCTCGACCCGGTTCGGGCACGGCGTCGGTGGACCAACCGGTGACCGAGCGGACGCGACGCCCACCGATCTTCGGACCCGAACGGTGGATGACGGTCGAGGGGGTGGAGTGGAGCCACTTCGACAGGTGGTTCGCCCTCGTGACGGTGAACGACTTCGACGGCGACATCGACGCGCTCCGGCGCGACCTGGTTCAACGGCTGCGCTCGCCGCACCACCTTCGCCGCGACGGGGAAGCCAAGCTGAGCCATCTCGCAGACCTGCAAGCGCGAATGGCGGCTGCAGGGGTCGAGGCCACCACACTCGCTGACGCCGACAACCCCGAAAAGACAACCCTCGCCAAGGCACGCCGCAAGGTGCTCGACCAAGCTCTCGAGGGTCGCGCCATGACCGAGGCGATGCGCGAGACCCCGGCCGCTCTCCTCGTGCGACGAGCCCGCTTCGGATACTGGGACCACTTCCCGGTCAACCCGAACCGCTGGTACGAGAAGCTCGCCGGGCGGAGACCACCGACCGACGTGACGGCGGGTCGCAGCTTCGGCGTCGTCGAACGGCTCCGGAATCGACTCGCCCGCCTCGACGGGCCACGCCGTGGGGGCGCCGATCGGCTCGCCCTCTACCGGGCGTTCCACACCGTCGGGCTCGAACTCGCCGAGAACGGTGATGACTCCTACGGGGTCATCGGCGAGCTTCGACTCGAGGCGTTCCACACCTACGTGAAGATCGACTGGGCCGACGTCGGAATCGACCCGGCGTGCTACTGGCAGGACCTCTGCGAACTACTCGCATCGGAGCCGTACGCGCTCACCCACCGCGACGAGACCGTGCCGTTTCTGCGCGTGCCGGCCGGCCAGGCGGAGCTGATCGAGACGATCCTGCTGGGGTTGGCAGACGAGTACCGCGCCGCCTATCAGGACTACCAAGCCGACGAGGCCCTCCAGCTCACCGCCTGGCTCCACATCGCCGGCCACCGCTACACCCGGTACGTGGCAGCCGCGCGGCGGATCGGATCCGATCACTGGATCCCGATCGTCGCGCTCGCCGAGTCCGCCGAGTCGGCCGGGCGAACCGACCTCGCCGTCGCCGTGTTCCGCGCCGCAGACCGATCGGGCCGGCACCGCGACCACCTACGCGACCGCTGCGCCGCGCTCACCGGCGTCCGACTCGACATGCCGACTCAATCCCCACCGAGCCAAGCGCCGACCTGATCGGCACGCACTAGCCGGGCTGCGGTGGCAATCGCTGCTCCGCCGGGGCTCAGGTGCGGATGTCCTTGACGAGCAGCATCAGCGTCAGGTCGTCGACCGGAGAAGGTTCGAAGCCGTAGTGGCGGTAGAAGCTTGCCGCCTGCTCATTCTTGGCATGGACGAGCGTGAGTCGGACTCCGGTGATTTCTGCCACCTCGAGCGTCTTGAGGAGAAAGTGCTTCAGCAGCGCGGCGGCGAGGCCCCGGCCTTGGTGGTCGCGATCGACGGCGAGGCGGCCGAGCAGCATGGCGGGGAGCGGGTCCGGTTGGTTGCGGGCAGCGCGTCTGGTCGCTTCATCGCGCGTGAGTGCTGCGGTGCTCGACGCGTAGCAGGCGACCACCCGCTCCCGGTCGGTGACCACCCACGTTCGGCTGGATCCTTCGCCCTGGTTCCGTGGTGCTCGCCGGCGGAGCCAGTCGTCGAGTGCGTCGTCTCCGCAGATGAACTCGTCGACGTCGTGGGCCGACGCCAGCAGCTCCGGCCCGCGGTAAGGACTCACTCGTGATCGAGAAGGGAGGGTTCTCTGAGCAGCCCAGCGATCTTCGGCTTGGTCACCGCGGGCCGATCGAGGATGTCCTGGAGTTGTTCCCAGTCGTCGGGAGCGAGCACGAAGACCCGGCGATCGGCCAGGTCGTTCGTGGCGGCGGCGACGGCGCAACTGACCACGTACTCGTTGAGTGACATCCCCGTCGCGCTGAGGACGCGACGTACGACCGTGTCCTGGGCCGACGTGACCCTGAGCGTCCACCGTTCGGTCTTCGTATCCACACTCCACACTGTACGTCACATTGACGTACAGCTGCAATGTGTATGGTCGGCGCATGACGGACTGGATCGCGATCACCCGGCGAAACGCCCGGTCGGTACAGACCACGATCGGCTGGATCTACTGGGACCCCGGCGCACTCGCCCGACTCGAGGCGTTGGGGTTGAAGGGACCGCTCGGCTACATCGCCGCCCGCGCCGCGCCGCTGGGTCCAGCAGGTGCCGAGGCCGTGACGGCAGCGTTCGGGTCGATCAGCCCGACCGGGATTGCGATCGCCCTCGAGCTGGTCGAACAGCACACCACATTCGATGACGTCTGGGAGGCTCGCGACGAAGCTGTGCTCGCGGGGCTGGCCGAACACGCCCCCGAGATCACCGGCCCACTCGCGAGGTTCGGCCCCGATCTCTGGTCGGTCGTCGACCAGCTTCCACGACTCGGACGTGTGTTCTTCGGTGCCCATCTCCGGATGCCCCGACCCGGCGATCCCGTCCTGTCGGGCTGGCATGCCGTGAACTGCCTCAGGGAGTGGCGCGGCGACACCCACTGGGCGCTCGTCGTGGCGGCCGGCTTGTCCGGTCCCGAAGCATCGGTCCTCCACAACGCCTGGATCGGCTACGAGAAGGACTGGCTGGCGACGTCCAGGGGAAGCACAGAGGAGGAGACCGCTGCCGCGTGGTCTCGACTGGAAGCCCGCGGCCTGGCCACCGGCGGGCAGGTCGACCCCGCCGGTCTGGACCTACGCCAACAGATCGAGGACGACACCGACCGCCTCACCACCCTGCCGTGGACCCTGCTCGGCGAAGCTGCCTCCGTCCGGTTCGCGGACGACTTCGAGCCACCGTGTGAGCAGCTCCTCGCCCGAGTGGACATCACCGCAGGCCCCAACTACCAACCGGCGTCGCGCATCCGTCCGTAGATCACCTCGCTCGGGAGCTTGTCGGTCGCGGCCGAATCCCCTCCGCTGGGAGGATCGGATCGGCGCCGTCGAGTTCGATGGCCAACCGTCGGAGTTCTGCGAGCCGTCCGGGGTCGACGAGAAGCCCGGCGAGGACGAGGTCGGCGAAGTTGTCAGCGGTATTGCCGGCGTTTTCGCGCACCGCCGGTCGGTCGCTCGTGATGACGCCGAGGTATGCCGCTTCCACAAGTGACCCGGCGAGTTGGGGGTCGACCCGGCGGAGCGCGCCGCCCGCGACCGCGGCGGTGATCCATCGGGTCCACGCGTCGTGGATCGTGTCGACGATCTGCCAGAGAGGCGCCATGCTCTCACCGACGGAGATGTCGGGGAGGTGGTAGAGGCGGCCGAGGTCGTAGGGCGCTGCCTGGATGTGGCGCAGATCGATGCGGAGGTACCGGTAGAGCTGGAGGTCGCCCGGAGCGCTCTCTTCGTCGAACTCCTCGACCAGCGCGGCGAGCGGCTTCAGCCAGGGGAGGCCGATGTCGAGCAGCAGCGCGTCCTTGTTGGGGTAGTAGTGGTAGAGGGAGGCCCGCTGGATACCCACGGCGTCGGCGATCGATGTGAAGGTGGTCTTTTCGTAGCCGTCCTCGCCGAACATCGTGGCCGCGACGCGCAGGATCTCGTTCACCGGAAGGTCGTCGGTCGTGTTCGGTCTCAGCCGAGGGCGGCCGCGACGTCGCGACGGTTGGTCGGCGCTCACGATCGGACCCTAGCGGTTTTCTACTCAGGTAGATATTGACATCGTGCGCCGGTTCGGTAGATTACCCACGCACGTAGATAATAGGGGTTCATCATGTCGGTCGTACTCATCACAGGCGCGAGCAGAGGCATCGGAGCGCTTCTCGCTGCAGCGCGATCATGAACGATCTCGGAACGACCGAGGTCCTGCTCGAGGTTCTCGCCGCCCGCTCGACCGCTGACGGCGACTGGACCACCCTCCCGCCAGATGTGTACCGCTCTCAGGAGATTTTCGATCTCGAGGTCGAGCGCGTGTTCCGCCGGGGCTGGATGAACGTCGGTCACATCTCACAACTCGCCGACGCCGGAGACTTCCGCACGATCGACATGTTCGGCGAACTGCTCGTCGTGACCCGCGACCACGACGACGGGATCAATGTCCTGTCACGCGTCTGCACCCACCGGTGGATGGACATCTGCGCCGGGCGGCGGTCCGGAAGCGCGCCATCGCTGCAATGCCCCTACCACCGGTGGACCTTCAGCCACGACGGTCACCTCCGCGCTGCACCCGAGATGGCCGAGACGCCGGGGTTCGACAAGGCCGACCACGGCCTGCATCGATTCCGCCACGAGATCTGGGAAGGGTTCATCTACGTCAACCTCGACGGCCGGGCGCCGCCGACCACCGAGCTCTGGGGAGCGATGAGCGACCAGCTCCGCGAGTACGCCCTCGCCGGTTGGGAGGTCGTCGACTCCACACGATGGGGCGAGTCGGCGTGGGACTGGAAGGTCTTCATCGACAACGGCGAGTGCTACCACCACCTCGGCATCCACCACGACACGCTCGAACCGTTCATGCCAGCCCGCCGGGCCGTCGACCTGCCCGACAACGGCGAGTACACGCTGTTGTACGCCATGATGGACGAATCGCTGCTCGTGCCGTCGGCCGACGGCGAACTCGAGGGCGCCTCCGAGGACCCACCCGCACCAGGCTTGACCCAGCAGCAACGCACCGGACTCGGACTCGCCTACCCGTTCCCGAACTACGTGATCGCCGTGATGCCGGAGTCCGCGATCTGGTTCGAGGTGCGCCCGCTCGGGCCGGGGAGGATCGATCTCACCACACACCTGATGCTCCCACCCCATCTCGCCGGCGCACCCGGAGCCGACGAACGCATCGCTCGACACAACGAGACGGTCACCGCCATCCACGAACAGGACATCATCGTGTGCGAAGGGGTGCAACGGGGCCTCGAGGCCGCATCGGCCCGACCGGGGATGCTCTGCCATCTCGAGCAGCACAACCGCTCGTTCGCGCGCTGGTACGCCCGCCGGATCAGCACTCCCTGAGGGTGGTCGTCACGTCATGGGGGCAGTTTCCCGGGCTTTCCGATGGCGTGGATCAGGTCGACCCGGTCGTCGTGTACGCCGACAGCGATCACGGCCGCGTCTCGATCACTTCGCTGATCGGTCGATCAGATCGTCGAGCAGGGTGGAGGCGATCGCCTCCTCGTGAACCGCGAGACGATGCTCGTTCATCGATTCGGCCAGGCCTGGGTCCCACGGCGTCTCGCCGATCGATCGGACAAGTTCCGAGGTGGAACCCTCGATCGCTCGGAGATAGCTGGCTCGTCCGAGCCTCCACGGCGCGGCGCCGAATCGGTCGATGACATACCGCGCGATCGACATCCCGCCGAAGTCGAAGTCGGTGTGCACACGCAGGTCCGAGCCCGCCGAAGCGAGGAGGTCGAGCAACGAACTCGTCACCGCGGCGGGCATACCCGCGGTGCACACGAGCGGCGCACAAGACCCGTGCCGATCGGCGGCCATCGACACGATGCCCGGGTTCTCGCAGATCCAGACCCGGGCCGAGGTCGCCCGGATCGAGTCGAGGTCGAGCCCGAATCCCGTGTCGATCATGCGCCACGTCACGCGCAGTGGTTGGCCGCTCGTCCGGGCGGCCGCGCAGATCGAGCCGTCGACACCAGGAAGCCCGAGAGCCAGCGTCGACGAGTTGACCTGATCGACTTGCACTCCGAACGCGCCCCACGCCGAGCGCTCGTCGCGCGCCGAAGCGATGTGCTGCAATCCGTCGACGATCAGTGCGCCGAGCACGGTGTCGGGGTCGAGCGCGTGCGCGTCCCCCAGCCGCACTGCGGCGACGGTCGAGAGCGGGAGCGGCTCGGCGCACAGCGTCGGGGCGTGCTCGATCAGCCAATCGATCGCGTCGAGCGCCTCGTGCAACAGGTGTTCGGGATCATCGACATCGAATCGGGTGAGGCGGCCGCGCCGCCTGAGCGTCTCGAGCCAGCCCTGCGCGCGGGGGTCGTCGGTCGCCCGATGGGATGCGGCCATGATCCAGATCTCCTGCGACCTCCTCGACCGTTCGTCCCGTTCGGCCCGATGGTCGCGCAGCGGACCGTCGAGGACCTCGAGGACATCGATCAGACCCACACCCGCGGGCGCCGCACGCAACGCTCGATCGAGGGCGCGCAGATCGATGTTGAGGATATTGCCGTCCGGCCGGCGTCGCCCGAGGAGCGCACACGCGGCTTCGACCTCGCCCGGGTCGAGAGCGGAGATCCGCAGCGGGGCGGACGTCAACCGCTGGCCATTGCGCTCCAGACGCGTCCGGGCGGCGCTCCAGAGCCTGGCGAGGGCCGGGGACCTGAGCGATTCCAGCGCATCGTCGGCCGTCACGACGGCACGGACGTCCAATCGAATCGCTGTGCGTATACCCCGGGCGTCGGCGGCTTGCGCGTCAAGTCGTAGACGACGAGGTTCGGCACCTGCTCGTAGAAGCCCCAGAACTCGTGGCTCGTCACGAACACATCGAGATCCAGCTGCGTGAGAAGCCCCATCAGCCGGCCGCGCATCTGGTCGTCGATGCCCGCGAAGCCCTCGTCGAGCGCGATGAGGCGCGGCCCCTCGACCGTGCCCCCGGAATACTGCGCAGCGGCGGCCGCGAACAACGGGAGATGCAGCAGGGTCGCCGCCTCGCCACCGGATAGTCCTCGATAGAAGGTGCGGGTGACGCGCTGGCGCTTGCCGTCGGCGAAGCGGGCGAAGAGACTGAACCGGTGCCACGACCGGTAGTCGAGAGCGACGGTGAGGATCTCTGTGAAGCTGCGCCCCGGATCGTCGGCACGCACATCGGCGATCCGCTGGACGAAGAAGGCGCGCAACGCTTCCCGGCGCTCGGGGCCCAGCATCTCGGGTGCGTAACGCAGGTCGGCGACGGCGGCGCGCAGCCCTGGCTCGTCCCCCGACACTTCCCAGGCCAGCTCGACCGTCATACCGCTCGCCGTCGGGGCCTTCGACATCTCGGCGTTGATGTCGTGTTCGAACCGATCGGCCTCGAGCAACAGCCCCCTGATGGCATCGCCGACACTGGTGAGGAGGTGCATCTCGAAGATCTCGCGCTCCTTGGTGGACAGGAGCCCGGAGAGACGTTCGTTGTCGGCGCGCAGCCGGATGGCGAGCGCGCCGAGCGCCACCTCACCGTCGACGGTCCCCACGCGAATCACGTCGAACCCGTCGAGCTTGGGCATGCTCGGGTCGTGCCCTGCCCGCAGTCCGTCGAGGATGATCTCCCGGTACGCGCGCTCCATTTTGTTGGTCGCGTCGTCGGGGACCTCGTCGGTCTCCGCGAGGACAGAACGAGCGGCGACGAGCAGATCTGCCTCGGGCGTCACCGAGTCGACCGCCAGTGCCTCGGAGACCTCGGCTGAGCAGATCGGCAGAAAGCGCGCCGTCGCGCCGTCGCGTTCGGTGGCGAGCCGCCGCTCGCGATCGGTGAGCTGTTCGATGCGCTCGCCGAGACGGGCGATCGCCGCCTCGTTCTCGCGCCTCGCCACCTGCAACGCCGCCATCCGCTCGTCGACGGCCGTACGCCGCTCGCGCGCCTCGGCCAGATCGTCGACCGCCTGCTGCGCGTCGCCACCGACATCGCGTCGAAGTCGCTCGTACCGCTCGAGCGCGGCCGCCGCGTGGACAGCCGACCGCGTGGCTCTCGCTCTTGCCTCGTCGGCGTCGTCCCGCGTGTGCTGTGCGGTCTCCCCCGCCGTGCGCACTTGGAGCGCCGCATCGGCCACCGACTCGGCGGCGCTGACCAGCCCTCCGATCTGGACGTTGCAGCGGGCGAGCTCACGACGGGAACTCTCGAGATCGTCGACGCCGGCGGGAAGGCGAAGGGCGACGGCCTGGCGCTGCAGATCGGCCGATGCGTTTGCCGCACCCGTCGCCGCAACGGATGCGGCCGACTCCGCCACCTCGAGTCGCTCGACGCGTTCGCGCTCGACGGTCGACGCCGCGGTGGCCACGAGCAGCGCCTCGCGAAGTACGGCGGTGGAGGGCTGTGAGGTGCGCCGCTCATCGATCTCGGCGCGGACGCGCTGCAGGCCATCCAGTCGCCGCTCGAGTTCGCCGAGCGCCGACCGCTCGACCGAGAGTTGATCGTCGAGTTGGGCCAGGCGCTCTGCCCGACGGCGCTCGCGAGCCTCGTGGCCGACGTACATCGGCACCGATTGGGCGAAGCGCCCTGCGAGCGGGCCGAGGCGCCACGTGCCGTCGGCGCCGAGCCGCACGCTGTCACCGTCGATCGGGATCGCGGTCAACACCTCGGTGATCCGTGCTGCGGTCAGGTCGCCGGTGGGCACCGGCACGAGCAGGTCGGCCAGCGTCGGGCCACCCGCCCGGGTGCTCGCCCGCAGCTCGGCGTCCAGTGTGCTGCTCGGGTCGTCGTCCGGGCGGATCCGGGCATCGAGCACGCCTGCCGCGGCCAGCGACGCCTCGAAGCCGGCCCGCTCGCCCGCACCGACGGACGGGGCGAAGTCGACGCAGACGTAGAGGGGTGCTCCTGTGGCGGCCGCCGCAGCATCGGGCCGTGTCGGATTGGGCGGCGGGCCGGGATTGGGTTCGTCCACCACCCGTTCGCGTTCCGCGGTCAGGTCGTCGACCCGCGATCGTTGTCGAGCGATCTCGTCGTCGGTTCGCTCACAGGCGCGGTGCAGCACGCCGTCCGCATTCGCCAACAACCGATCGAAGTGCACCGCCAGAGCGATTGCGGGATCGGCGTCGAGATCTCCGCTCTCATCGGCGTGCACCTCTCCGGAGTCGTCTCCGAACGGCTCGCCCTCGTCGTCGAGCAGGATGGTGGGACGTGCCGGGTCGAACCCGTCGGCCGAGTGCGCAGCCCGGTCGAACAGGAGGTCTGCCTCGGCAGCCCACACCCGCCGGCCGAGCGCGAGATCGGACCGCGCCGCGGTGACCTGCTCTTGGGCCCAGCGCCGTTCGACCTCGGCCTCGGTGACCGAGGCACCGGCCTCGTCCCGGATCGCCGAACGACGTCGCGCCTCGGCGGCCGCCTCGTCGCTGCGGAGAGCGGCGGTGGTGACGATGTCGACCTCGGCGCGGCGCTCGGCGACCAGCGCGGTCGCCCGATCCGAATCGAAGGTCTCCGGGCGAACCGCGGACCACTCGATTCCGACCGAACGCACGGAATTGATCCACCGTTCCAGCAACGCCGAGAACGCACCCTCTGCGCGGTCGTGCCGGCGGGCTGCCTCGTCCGAAGACCTCTCGGCCTCACCGGCGTGCCCCGCCGCGGAGGCCGCGGCCTCGTCCATCATGGTCGCTGCCCGTCGGGCGTCGTCCGCTCTCCCTTCGGCCTCGGCCAGCGCCGCTGCCGATCGGTACGCGGGCGATGTCTGGATCGTCTCGATCTCGACGTCGAGCATCAGACGCCGGGCCTCCACGGTCTCGATCTCGGCGACCTGATCGACGCGCTCGGCGATGGCGGCGGTGCGCTCCCGATCCGCGGCCGATCGGTCGCGACCGACCCGGCGATGCTCGCTGTGGGCCGACAGCACGCCGGTCGCACGCGCCCTGGCGATGCCGATCAGGTGATCGCGATAGACGGGGAGGAAGCGCTCGACGGCGTCGAGGGCTTGGGCCATGCCTTCGAGTTCGTGCTGCATCGCGTCGAGGTCGTCGAAACTGTGTGCGACGTCGTCGACGAGCGCCGGGTCGATCTCGGCCAGCCCGGCCGAGAGCGTGGCGGAGAGGTGCTCGGTGTCGAGCTTGCCTGCGAGGTGCGGACGGCGCAACGTCAAGAGGAGGTCGACAAGGGTTCGATACCTGCCCGGTCCGAGCCCGAACAAGGCACGGTCGACCGCTGCCCGATACTCGTCGGCGGTGGTCAGCACCTCGCCGCCCTCGATGCTCTCGGCGAGGCGGCGGCGGCTCTTCGGTACGTCGGCGTCAGCGAGGTCCAGATCGAATCCGACGCGCTGGGACGTGAGGAAGAACCACGAATCGGCGTCGCGCTGCTGGGTTGCCGTGGCGCCGACCCCGATCGTCAGGTGGTTGCCCGCCCGGTCGGCGAACTCCATCCACGCATAGCCGGTACCCGAATCGTGGCGGTACCGCCCGGTGGTCGAGTCGTCGTCACGACCGAGCAGCAGCGACTTCATCGACCGCGCCCCGCCCATCGGGTCCATCCTCGCCGCGCTCATCACACCGTCGAGGAGGAAGGGGAACAGCAGCGCCAGCGCGTTCGACTTGCCCGAGCCGTTGCGACCGCGCAGGACGAGCCGGCCGTCGCCGAACTCGAACACCTGGTCGTCGTACTCCCAGATGTTGAAGATGCCCGCGCGCATCGGACGCCACCTCACGGGACCTTGCGCCATCAGAACGTCGTCGGCCATCAGAACAACGCCGCCTGTTCGATGCGCCCAGGTCCACCGCCGCCGTGTGCGTCGCCGTCCGACTCGCGAGCACGGCGGTCGACGAAGGTGGCCGTCGCTCGGAACCGGTTGGCGAACGCGGAGATCTCCATCCCCTCATGTGTGATCCGCGCCAGGCCGAAGCGTTCGAGCAGCTCGGCGCATCCCGATCGAAAGCGGTCCGGCCGCTCGATGGACGCCTTGCCGAAGCGGTGGCCGTAGTCGGCGACGACCGACCGCCAACAGCTCTCCACCCGCTCCTCGCCGATGTGCCGGAACAGGCCGGCGCGGGCGGACGACGACCCATCGAGCGCCGGCGCTCCGTCGCCCTCGTCAATCTCACCCGTCTCGTCCACCTCGTAGTTCTCGCTCGCTTCGACGAGCCCGTCGAGCCACAGCAACGCCGCGTGGGCGACGCCGTCACCTCCCGGGAAGCGCCGGTCGCCGATCGGATCGGTCGGATGCTCGAGCAGGGCGAGGCCTTCGCGACGCAACTCGATCGCGCAGCCGGTCAGCCGAGAGATGTTGTCCGCTTCGCGTCGGCGATTCCGCCAGGCGAGTTCGGTCTCGTCGTCGTCGAGGTCGACGAGCATCACGACCGGTTGGTCGAGCATGCGACGGTTCAGGCGTTGACGAGCGAGGCGGCGTCGGGCGTCCATGCTCGTCGGCGTCGGCTCCGTGACGAAGTCATCGATCGTCGTCACCTCGCGGAGAATGCTCGGCGAGGCGACCATGCACATCGCCGCGGTATCGCGATCGATGTCGAACAGCACCTGGCCATCCGCGAGCAGGCGCTCGACATCGCCGTCGCGCACGGTCAGTACGCCCTGCTGCTCGAGGAAGCGCACGGCATCGCGAAAGCCGCGACGCTGCGCGTACTCCGTGGAGTCGATACGGAGCCGGTTGTCGCCGCGCGCACCCTGCTCGATCCGGGTCACCAATTCGGAGGCGAGCACCTGATGTCCGGGCTGCTCGATAGCTGCCAGCACGAGGCACATGTAGACGTATGCCCAACGCGGCAGCTGACGACCGGTGTCGAGCCTGGCGCCGCGGTGCCGTGACACGGTGACCGGCCTCCGCAGCAGGCGGGCGGAGGACCGGCTGACGTCGAGGCGGTAACCGAGCTTCTGGCCGAACTCGTTGCGCAGCACCGTTTCCCACTTGCGGACCAGGCGGAAGTCGACATCCGATGCGGCCGTGATCAACGGCCTGCGAAGCATCGCCCGGGCCGCGCGTTGCAGTTCCGGGAGTTGATGCGTGGAGAGGTGGACCGCCAGGCGCGGCGTCATGCCGCTTCGATCCGGAGTCGGCAGCCGCGGATCACGAGCAGTCCCCCGGCGCCGCGAAGTTGCGTGTCGACATCGGCAGACGAGAGTTCGATCACCGCGGCGGGAGTGCGCACCGACGTCACGAACGATGTGTCCGCGGCTCGGGCGGCCAGCGCCTGGTCGATCCAGGAGAGGAGCACCGGCCATTCCGCTGCATCGATTGGTCCGGTCGCGAGGTCGATGGTCACGAGCCGCTCGGCTGCTGCGGTCAGCCGGGCCGCCTCCCGCTCCTGTTCGAGGGCGAGGAGACGTTTCGCGTCGCCGTAGTCGCGGCGGCGGCCGATCGCTCCCCGTGCGGCGCGGCGACCGTAATCGCGCAACGTGACGGGGACGTCGACAGGTGCGATCTCCCACCAACTCGGGAACGAGCCGTCGGCGTCGGGATCGTCGACCTCGAGGCCGACGTGGCTCGTCGGGGCGAGCCCGAACGCCGCATCGAACAGCATGTGTGCCTCGTCGTCGGAGTCGCAGCGGGCGAACCAGGCGGCGGTCTCACGCAGCTCCGATGCACGGTTTACCGGCCGGGTGCTCTGCTCGGTGATCCGGCGCAGCAGTGTGAGCAGCTCCCGGATGGCGACCGTCGTCGCCGCGCCCAGCGCCTCGACTTCGGTACGGTCCGAGCGGCCGGCGACGAACCAGTCGAGCATCCCGTCCCACCGCCCAGCCCAGTCGGCACGGTCGTGGAACAGCCCGACGGAGTCGTCTCCCGTCTCGGCGAGCACCAACATCTCGTCGCGGTGGCCGTCATCGATGCGCAGGAGCTGCTCACTGACGATCGTCCTGTGCCGGACCAGGTCGTCGTGGAAGCTCTGGAGGTAGACGATCATCTGGTCCTTGTAGAGGACGAAAACGTGGTCGTCGAGGCGTTCCTCGCGGGCGATGCGGTTGATCGTGGCGTAGAACTCCCGGGCGTTTGCGGCGAGTTCGGTGATCGCGAGGTCGAGGTCGCGGAGCTGGAGATAGACACCGGCCGCATCACCGGCCCCGATCGTCTCCTCGAGCCGATCGAGCGCGGTACGAATCTGGCGGAACATCGTGCGTTGGAGGGCGCCCGCCTCGTCGCCGGCTCGGAGCACGGCGGAGACCGCAT
Source organism: uncultured Ilumatobacteraceae bacterium (assembly GCA_965371355.1). Taxonomy (GTDB): domain Bacteria; phylum Actinomycetota; class Acidimicrobiia; order Acidimicrobiales; family Ilumatobacteraceae; genus JASJHI01. The sequence goes on along the minus strand of CBDUYD010000014.1, from coordinate 15,057 downwards.
CAAGGGTTGCCGTACCGACCGCCGTCAGTTCCCAGAGTTCGTGGCGCTTCAGGTATTCCTCGATCGACGACACGCGGATCGACGGATCCTGGACCCAGTCGACGCAGCCCCATTGCCGGAGCTGATCGAGCGATTGCCGCAGCGAATCGTCGGTGAGATCGAGCGCCGACGTGCGCTCGCTGCGGGCCAGCCGGTCGCGGAGCTCGCTCGTTCGCATCTGGAGGCGATAGGCCTGTTTCGCCTCCGCCAATGTCGCCAGCACGGCGATGTACAACCCCGCGTGCTCGGTCGTCGCGGCGCGGAGCGCGAGGAGCCGATCGCGCTCGTCCGCGTCCAACTCGAGGTCGATCGGTGACGGTCGCGTCGGCGTCGCCCGGGTGACGACGGGTTGCGGATTCACGAACGCAGCGTAGAGCGACGACCGTGCAGTGAGACGTGCTCGAAGGCGACGCCCTCGAACCGCGTGAGGCCGAGATGCTGCTTTGGAGAAGTGACGTGGGCGGCCCGTGCGAAGCCGCTCGACGAAGATGTGATGGAGCGCGGCGTCGATGGAGCAACCGGTGGTGGCCAGCGAGCCGTGCGGTCGACGTGGACCGATGCCATCCAGGTCGTCCACGACACCGCGACCGCGACCGATCAGCCGCGATCAGCCGTGCGTAGGCCTCGGCGGTGACGTCCTCGGCGTCGGTGACAATTCCCAACATCCTGTAGCCGATGTCGAGCAGGCAGCGGCGGTGCGCGCGCCACAGGTCCTCGATCCTCAACCCCCTCCTCGACCACCTCGATGTCGAAGCAGCGACCTTCGTCGTCCACGACCTCGGAGGGGCCGTCGGCATCGTCGCCGCGGCTCGGCGGCCCGAACGGGTCGAAGGGCTCGTCGTAACCAACTCGTTCGCCTGGCCTGCGGGCCGCCGCGCCCTCAGGGTCATGTTGCGGGTCATCGGAAGCCGTCCCGCGACGGGTCTGCTCGGCACGCTCAGAGTGATCCCGCGCGCGTCGCGATCGAAAATCGGCGTCGGGCGCCACTACGACCGCGCCGACCGCTGGCGGAGCCTGTTCCCCGACGCCAGCGAGTGGATTGTGCCGGGAGGCAATCAATTCCCGATGTGCGACGACCCCGACGGCTACACCCGACAGATCAGCGACTGGCACGCGAGATCGGTGTGACCCGACTGAGTACGTGCGAGCCGAGGCACCGGAGGAGAACTCGTGCCCGGATGTGCCCGAGGAAGTGGATCAGCGGCACTGCGGCGAAGCCGTAGGTACCGACGACGTTTCCACGGATCGACCATCAGAAAGCCGGTCAGCGCTGAACGCCCAGCGCTTCGACATCGATCGCGATGTCGACCATGTCGCTCACGACGACCCCACCCTTGTCGAGTCGACCGTTCCAGCTGACCCCGAAGTCGTGACGGTTCACGCGGGCCGTGGCGCTGAATCCGGCGCGTGGGATCGGCCCCTTGTCCTCTCCGTCCTCCCAGAACGGCGTGTCCCATCGACCGAGGTCGGTCACCCGGAGGGTGACCTCCTTCGTGACTCCCTTGATGGTCAAGTCGCCGGTGAGCTCGAGATCGTTGGGTCCCAGGTAGCTGACCCGGTCGCCCCTGAACGTGATCTCCGGGTGATTCTCGACGTCGAAGAAGTCGGCGGCTCGGAGATGGTCATCGCGGTAGGAGTCGCCACTCCAGAGGTCAGCCGTCTTCATCGTGGCCTCGACGATGACGTCGGTCAGGTCATCGGGATCGATCTCGATGTAGCCCTCGATGTTCTTGAAGTGACCACGGACGTTGCTCACCATCATGTGTCGTGCGCTGAACTCGGCGGCGGTGTGTCCCGGTTCGAACACCCATCTCTGCTTTGACATGTCTCTCTCTCATCTACTTGTGTTCACAATCTTTGTGTTGCCACCTACTTTACTTGTGTAAGGGATGGTTGTCAAGAGAACTGTCGTATTGTGCACCGGAACCATACCGACATCCATTCAGTCGTCGCGGACGACGATGACCGACTTGCCGCTCGACTCGGCCGATTCGAGGTGACGCATCGCGGCGGGCACCTCGTCGAGCCGGTACCGTCGCCCGATCGCCGGGACGACGTCACCGCTCTCGATGTAGGCGGCGAGGCGTTCGATGTTCGTGTAGTGCTCGGAGCTGATGAACGTCGTGAGACGCTGGCCGATGAAGGGTGACAGCATCATCGCCCGTACCTGACGCCCGACGCCCCCGGTCAACTTGTTGCCGTCCTCGCCGCCGACGATGACGAGGGTTCCCTTCGGGGTCAGGACGCTGCGCAGCCTCGAGATGCTGTTGCGGCCACCGATGTCGAGGATCAGGTCGTAGCGACTCTCGCCGTCGACGAAATCCTGCCGGGTGTAGTCGAGTACATGGTCGGCGCCGATCGAGAGCACCGTGTCGGTCATGCCTGGACCGCAGACCCCGGTTACTTCCGCGCCGAGGGTCTTGGCCAGTTGGACGGCATAGGTGCCGACCCCTCCCGACGCGCCCACGATCAGCACCTTCTGCCCGGCCTCGACGTGTCCGATATCGGTCAGCGCCTCGAGCGCGGTGATCCCCGAGACAGCCGCGACCGCGGCCTGCTCGAACGTCGCGTTCGTCGGCTTCTTGGCGAGCTTGTTCTGGTCTGCCGTCGCGTACTGCGCGTAGGAGCCCTTACCGATGCCGAACACCTCGTCGCCCGGCTGGAATCTGGTGACCGCGTCGCCGATCGCGACGACCCGCCCCGATACATCGAGCCCGAGCACGGGATTCTTGGGCTTGAGGACGCCGAAGCCGGCGACCCGGATGAGGTATGGCTGCCCGGTCATGAGGTGCCAGACGCCCCGGTCGACGCCGGCGGCATGGACCTCGATGAGGACGTCGTCCGCGCTGATCTCGGGACGATCGATCGTGCGCAACTCGAGGACGTCGGCCGAGCCGTACACATCCTGGACGATTGCCTGCATCTGCCGGCCGGTCGATCCTCCGTGCTCGCGAGCGGTCGCGTGAGCGTCGTTCGCTGTGGTCTCGTCGAGGTGTTCGGCTACTTCTTGCATGTCATCTCTCCTGATGGTGGCGGGACTGTTCGCCCCGAATATCGTACTTAGTACGAGCTGCCTGGTACCATAGTCGTACTTAGTACGATACGCAACCCGTTCTTGATGAGAGCCGACCGATGACACCCTCCCCCACCCAGCATGCAAGCCCCCGTACAACGCTGACCACGACCCGGGTGCTCGCCGGTGCGGTCGCACTCGCAGACACGATCGGCATCGAGTCGTTCACCATCCGCAAACTCGCTGCCCAACTCGAGGTGAAACCGATGACGATCTACCACCACGTCGCCAACAAGGAGGCGATCATCGACGGCATGGTCGACATCGTCTTCGGCGAGATCGACGAACCCCCGATCGATACCGACTGGAAGACGGCGATCCGTCGACGCGCCCTGTCGGCGCGGGCCGCTCTGGCCCACCATCCATGGGCGACGCCGCTGATGGAGTCGAGGACGTCACCCGGAGCACTGACGCTGAAACACCACGATGCGGTCATCGGGTGCTTCCGGCGGGGTGGATTCTCGATCGCGATGACCGCCCACGCCTACGCCCTTCTCGACGCCTACGTCTACGGATTCGCACTCCAAGAGGCCAATCTCCCGGCGACCGGCGGGGAGGAGATGGCCGACCTCGCCGAAACGATCATCGAACCGTGGCCCGCCGGCCAGTACCCACATCTCATGGAACTCACCGCCGAACACATCCTGGTGCCGGGCTACGACTTCGCCGACGAGTTCGAGTTCGGGCTCGACCTCATCCTCGATGGCCTCGAAGCGGCCACAGCGACCCTTCCCCCGACCGCCGGTAGCGGGCGATGAACACGTCGATACGACGATCGCCGGTAGCCATATCGACCCGCAGCAGACGCAGGCCGCTCAGGCGATGCGGTCGAGCATGTCCTCGGTGATGGCATAGACGGGCGGTTCGCCGGCGAAGAACCGCTGCAGCTCGTCGACCGCGAGTTCGCCCATCCGATGACAGTTTTCGATGCACCCGGCGGTGTGGGGGGTGAGCACGACGTTGTCGAGACGCCGGAGCGGGCTGTCGACTGCGCAGGGCTCGGGATCGGTGACGTCGAGGAAAGCGAAGAACCGGCCCCGCTCGAGTTCTGAGATCAGCGCCGCCTCATCGATCAATTCGCCGCGAGCGGTGTTGATCAGGAGCGCGTCATCGGCCATGAGGGCCAGACCGTCGGCGTCGATGATGTGGCGGGTCTCCGCAGTCGACGGGCAGTGCAGCGAGACCACGTCGGCGCGGCGCAGGAGTTCGGGCAGCTCGACCTTCATCACGCCGAGCTCGGCCGCGCCGGCCTCGTCGAGGTACGGATCGGCTACGAGGATCGTGGTTTCGAACGGGGCGAGCAGGGATATCACGTGGCGGCCCACGTTGGACGCCCCGACGAGGCCGACCGTGGAACGAGTCAGCTCCCGGGCGTCCCATCGATCCCACGTCGGACTGTCGCGCCAGCCGCCGTCTCGGAGATGACGGCCGAGGGGGATGACCCTCTTGCGGCCCACGATCATCAATCCGAGGGTCGTCTCGGCGACGTCGCGAGCCAGTGTGATTCCCGCGCTGGTGAGGTGGATGCCGCGGCTCCAGAACTCGGGCGAGGTGAAGCGCTTGACACTGCTCCCCATGTGGGCCATCGCCCTCAGACGAGGGGCGTCGACGAGGACATCGGCGTCGAGCTGGTGCACTCCCCACGAGGTCATGCACGCGTCGGCGCCCGCCAACAGCCGCGACAACTCGTCCTTACCCGCTGGCTCTGGTCCGGCGTGGACGACGTCGGCGAAAGAGTCCAGCGCGGCGAGCGCGCCGGCGGAGAACATCCGGGAATAGTTGTCGGTACCGATGGTGATGGCGACGGTTGGGCGGGTCATCGACGATTATCCTGACTGAGCTCGAGGTGAGCCCGATAGCGGTTGTCGAACAGGGTGACCGATTCTGCCAGCGGCAGGAGACGCCGTCCCGCAGCAGTGATGACCCGGTCGGCCGGCCCCCCGGCGAGCATCGCCGCGCCGATGGCCGGCCACGAGTGGGGCGGCGCGACCGTGACCGCGACTGCACACACGTCGGCGATCAGCTGCGGCCAACCGGGCGCGTTCGTGGCCCCACCGACGAGGGTCAGGCTGGCAGGCCGATGGGTCTCCGGCAGCGCCAGCAACGCGCCGCGCACTTCGAAGGCGGCGAACTCCATGATCGCCAGGGCCTGCTGAGCCGGATCCGTCCCCGGGTCATCGGCCCAGAAGCGGCCGGCGCCGGGTTGCTCGGCGACACCGCTGGTGTCGCTGGTTCGCAGGAAGTAGGGGCTGTCGGGCGTGATCTTCGCGGAGGCGAGCACCGCGTCGAGCCGTCCGTAGCGGTCGCCCTCGTGCCCGAGGCGGGCCTCGGACAGCCACCACTCCATGCTTGCGCCCAGCCCGCCGAGGTAGCACGAGGTCGTACGCATCCCGTCGAGAACATGGAAGCTGACGTTCATCGCGTCGGGGGTCGTGTGGGGCTCGGCCGCGTCGACGACCGTGGTCAGCACCCAGGCCGTTCCGACCGCGAGGAGTGCTTCACCGGGCTCGGTGACACCGAGGGCCAGGGCGCAGCAGGTCTGGTCGTGCCCGCCGGCGACGACGGGCAGGCCGTGGGGTAGACCGGTGAGGTCGGCCATCTCGCGGGTCAGTTCACCGACCGGCAATCCGCTGGGTCGCAGTTCGGACAATCGATCGATGGAGATTCCGACGAGCACGCACAGTTGTGGGCTCCATCGGCCGGTCGCGATGTCGAGCAACTGCATACCGGCGGCGTTCGAGGGGTTGGTGATCCACGATCCGGTGAGTAGCGAGACAACGAAATCGTCGGCCGAACCGAAGTGGGAAGGTCGGCTCCACCGATCCGGATCGTTGCTCCGGAGCCAGGCGATCTGGGCCAGACCGAGACCGGGTTGGACCGACCAGCCGGAAATGCGGCGAATCGTCGCTGCTGTCCCGTCACGATGCCATTCGTCGACGACCTCGGAGGTCCGGGTGTCCATCCAGGTGGTCATGTCGGACCCGGGGTGACCGGAGCCGTCGGTGACGATGAGCGATCCGCTCTGCACCGCCGCGCCGAGGGCGACCAACATGGCATCGCCGGGCAGCACCGCGACCAGCCCTGCGAGGCACTCGACGATCGCATCGCGAAGGTCGGCCGTGCTCTGGATCGCCCAACCGGGCTCGGGCGCGGTCAACGACAGCGGTCCCGACGAAACCGAGGCGATCACTTCGCCCTCGCTCACCGCGACCGCCTTCACCGAAGTCGTACCGATGTCGAGACCGAGTGCGGCCCTCACGGTCACGTCGAAGCGGGAAGCAACGCCATCGCGTCGTCGACCGTTGCGCCGCCGTGGACGACCGCGACGATCGCCGCGGTCATCGCGGCCGGATCTTCGCACTGGAAGACATTGCGACCGATGGCCACGCCGGCGGCGCCGGAGGAGATCGCGTCGGCGATGACCGCAAGCGTGTCGCGCTCGCTCCCCTTCGAACCACCGAGGATGACCACCGGAACGAAGGTGCCCCCGGTGACCGTCGAGTAGTTCTTCGTGTAGGGGGCCTTGATGAAGTCGGCGCCCAGCTCGGCGCCGAGGCGGGCCGCGACGGCCACCGCCTCGGGCCCGCGGAGTTCGGGGCCGCTGTTGAACCCGCCGGGCACCATCTCACCGAGCACCGGCATCCCCCAGCGGTGGGCCTCGCGGGTCATCCGGGCGAGGTTGGCGAGGGTGGACTCTTCCTTCTCGCTGCCCGGCAGCGCGGTGACGACCAGCGCGTCGGCGCCGAGCCGGAGTGCCTCCTCGACGGTGAAGAACAGCGACGATGCAGAGCCGTCGCTCGGGGTGCCCAGATTGGTGGCCGCACCGTCCCCGCGCAGGATGAGGCCGACGCCGGCGAGTTCGGCTTCGAAGCGGCGAGCGATGCCGTAGGAGGTCAGGATCGCGTCGGCCCCGCCGGCGACCACCTGACGGATCACCGCGGCCGGCTCCTCGAACCCCTCGCAGGGACCGTCGATCAGGCCGTGGTCGAGGGCGACGATGACCGCTCTCCCATCGGGGGCGAATATCCGGCTCAGACGTCGGGCGGTTGACATCGCTGATGCTCCATCGGTGGGGTCGGCGCGCCCGCCACTATCGAGGCTGACTGTCCGAGAGGATCTGGTAGGTGTGCTGAAGCAGTTCGAGGTTCTCGTGGAGATCGTGCGACAACACGTCGACGAGCACTGTATCTAGTCGGTGCTCCTCCACCAGCGCCGCGACACCCGTTGAGCATTGCTCGCGGGTGCCGTTGATCTGGTAGTCGTGCAACAGGTCGTCGGTGATCAGGTCGATGAGAGCCTCCGGATCGTGGTCGACCGCCGCCCGACCCACCGCGTGTCGTGCGGCATCGTCGAATCCCAACGACCGGAGCACGCGCTCGGGCGAGTCCATGAGGACGTAGCCGATGGTCCGCCGCTGCTCCTCCACCATCTCAGCTGTGTAGGCGATGCGGCCGAGGTAGATCCGCTCGGGGTGGCGGTCACCGGCTGCCGCCTCGTCGACGATGCTCAACGCCGCGTCGAGATCGGGTTTCACGGTCAGCAGGACGCCATCGGCCCGACGTCCGGCCAGGCCGAGCAGCAGCGGCCCGCGGCTCGTGATCCAGATCGGGATGTCGCGCCGGCCGCTGCCCAGTTGCGCTCCGCGCAGGGAATGCTGTTCGCCGTCCCAGTCGACGATTTCCCCGGACCAGAGCGCACGTAGGACGTCGACGGTGTCGGCGACCACCCGGTACGGGCGATCGCGGGGAATCCCCATCGGCGACAGCACCATCGAACCCCCGGCCAGCAGCGTGACGAACGCCCGCCCGGCCGAGAGTTCATCGATCGTGGCGATCGCCGCCGCGGTCACGGCGGGGTGGCGCGTGTAGCCGTTCGTGGCCGGGCCGATCCGTATGGTGTCGGTCTCGCGGGCGATGGCGCCGAGGCAGGCGTAGACGTCGGGATGAAATCCCTCGTCGGCCACGAGGCAGTAGTCGTAGCCGATCCGTTCGGCCGCGATGCCAATCTCGACGACGGCGTCGGCCGGCATCAGTGGGACGATGTGGATACCGAACTTCGTCAAGCGGCTCAGCCCGCCTCGGTCTTGCGGTGACCGTACCTCTGTCCGCCGTCGATGATGATGTACTCGCCGGTGATGTAGTCGGCCTCGATGAGGAACTTCACGCCGTGGGCCATCTCCTCGGGCGTGCCCCAGCGGCCCAGCAAAGTCTTGTCGGCGGTGCGTTCGTAGCGGCCGTCGTCGTAGTCGTGGGGACGCAGAGCCGGCCCGGGAACGATGGCGTTTGCCCGGACCGTGGGGGCCAACTCGAGCGCGAACTGGCGGGTCATCGTGAGAATCGCCGACTTGCCGACCGCATGACCGATGTAGCCGGGCCAGGCCTCGAATGCCGACAGGTCGCTGACGCTGACGACCACACCCCGGCCGCGTTCGAGCATCGAAGGGGCGACGAGGTTGGTGCAGTAGAAGGGCCCGTTGACGAGCGTGTCGATCGACCGTTGCCAGACCGTGAGATCGTTGGTGGGAAAAGGATCGGCGATGAAGGTCGACGCGTTGTTGACCAACACGTCGATTCCGCCGAAGCGGGCCGCGGCCGACTCGACCATCGACTCGACCTGGGTGTAATCGCCGACATCGGCGGAGACCGGAAGTGCCTGCACGCCGAATGCCTCGACCTCCGACGCCGTGGCGTCCGCGTCGTCGACCGACGTGTTGTAGTTGATCACGACGTTGGCTCCGGCCTCTGCCAGCATCAGCGAGATCACGCGACCAACCCGTTTGGCGCCACCGGTGACGAGAGCGGTCTTTCCTTCGAGTTCCATGCCCCGTGTCTAGCCGCTCCCGATTCCGCAGCGAACCGAAGCGAGTGGCCAGGCCCCGCGCCGGCGGCACATCGTGCATGCCGGCGATGCAGTAGAGTCACCGCGTCACAGCACCCTTGCGGTGCGTCGCTCACGATCCGCAGCGGAAAGCAGACAAGGAAGCTGGACTCGCCGACGATGAAACCCGCGCTGTCGTTCAGAGATCTGGGAATGATCTTCCCCGACGGCACCGAGGCCCTACGGGGAGTCAGCTTCGATGTCACTCCCGGTGAGTTCGTGACCGTCGTCGGTCCTTCGGGGTGCGGCAAGTCGACGCTCCTCAAGGTGGCGTCGAACCTGCTCCCGCACACCTCCGGCGATGTCGAGGTCGATCGGGAGCACCTCGGCTACACGTTTCAGGACGCCACCCTCCTTCCCTGGCGCACCGTCCGGCGCAATGTCGAGCTGCTGTTGGAACTTCGTGGTACCTCCAAGCGCGACCGAGCCGAAATCGCGCAGCAGAACATCGAGCTGGTGGGTCTGGCCGGTTTCGAGGACTACTACCCGAAACGCCTCTCGGGCGGCATGAAGATGCGCGTCTCGCTGGCCCGCTCCCTGGCGCTGAACCCGAGCGTGTTCATGTTCGACGAGCCGTTCGGTGCTCTCGACGAGATAACCCGCGAGCGACTCAACTCCGAGCTCCTCGATCTCTTCGTCACCGAGGGATTCGCCGGCCTGTTCATCACCCACTCGATCCAGGAGGCCGTGTTCATGTCCACCCGGATCCTGGTGATGTCCGCACGACCCGGTCGGATCGTCGCCGAATTCGACGTACCGTTCGAGTACCCCCGCGGCGACGAGCTCCGCTACAAAACCGAGTTCGCCCATCTGGCCGGTCAGATCTCCGAGACGTTGCGCGCCAACAGCGAAGCGAACGCGGATTGAGCTCGACACCATCGGCCACCGCTCGCTGGCGGCGCTGGCTCTGGTTGGTGGTGCCGCCGTTCATGATGGCGATGGCCGTCATCGGCGTCTGGTACCTGATCTCCGAGTTCGCGCTCAGCGACGGCCAGGGGTTCCTGCTCCCGCCGCCCCACGAGGTCGTCGAGTCCGGCTTCTTCGACTCCCAGCACCTCGACGAACTGATGGAAGGGCTGCGGGCGACCACCATCGTCACACTGGTCGGGCTGGCGATCTCGATCACTCTCGGCATGTCGATCTCGATCATCATGTACCAGTTCCGCTGGGTCGAATCGACCGTGTTCCCCTATGCGATCATCGTCCAGGCGACCCCGATCATCGCCATCGTGCCGCTGATCGGCGTGTGGATGGGCTTCAGCTTCAACGCCCGCGTGCTCGTGGTCGTCATCATCTCGATCTTCCCGATCATCACCAACACACTCTTCGGTCTCAAGTCCGTCGATCGGAACCATCTCGATCTCTTCGCGCTCCACGGTGTCGGCGGGCTCACCCGAATCCGCAAGCTTCTTCTTCCGGCCGCGACACCGTCGATCTTCACCGGTTTCCGGATCGCTGCGGGACTCGCCGTGGTCGGCGCGATCGTCGGCGAGTTCTTCTTCAAGGGTGGTCAGGAGAAGGGCCTCGGGCGACTCATCAGCCGCTACCAGCTCCGGCTGCAGACCGAGCAGTTGATGGCCGCGATCATCCTGTCGTCGATGCTCGGGGTGGTGCTCTTCCTCGGGGTCGGGGTGATCGGCGATCGTCTGACCCGCGAGTGGTACACCAGCGAGCGCCGCTCCCGCCGATGAGTGGCTTTCCTACCAGGTGCACATCCCGCCGCTCACGTTGAGCGCCTCACCGGTGATGTAGCCGGCTTCATCGGAGGCAAGGAAGACCACGGCTGCGGCGATGTCTCCGGGCGTGGCGAGACGGCCGAGCGGCGACTTCGATGTCCACTCGGCGATCTGTCGGGGATCGCGGGTGTCGGCGCCCATTTCGGTCAGCACGTAGCCCGGGCAGATGCTGTTGACTGTGATCTGGTCGACGCCGAGTTCCTGTGACGCAATCCGCGTGAGCGCCACCACGGCCGCCTTCGAGGCCGCATAGTGGGCTTCGCCGGGTGTCCCCAGCTTGGCGGCCATCGAGGCCTGGTTGACGATCCGCCCGCCGCCGGAGGCCTGCATCGCCGGGGCGACGGCCTGTATCAACAAGAGCATGGAACGAACGTTGATCTCCATCATCGCGTCCCAGTCGGCGGGATCGATCTCCAGTACCGGGGTCTTGGCGAACACGCCGGCGTTGTTGACGAGCAGCCACACCCCGCCCATCTCTTCGACTGCCGCGGCGGCAGCGGATCGTGTCTCATCGACGTTGCGCAGGTCGACGACTCTTCCCCGCGCGAGAGGACCCAGCGAGGTGGCCTTTTCGATCACGTCACGGTTGCGATCGAGGAGCGTGACGTGCATCCCCTCGTCGATCAGGCGGCCGGCGAGCGCGAAGCCGATGCCCTGCGCCGCCCCGCTGACGATCGCCGAACGCCCCACCGATCCCATCGCTACTCGGTCTCGACGGACTCGTGCCAGCTGCCGACGGCGACCTTGGTGAAATAGGTGAATCCCCAGAAGATCAGCACGCCGAAGAACGACGACAACAGCACCGTTGCGTAGAGCTCGGACATCTGGCCCAGACCGCGGTACTTGCTGACGAGGTTCCCGAGGCCCTTCTCGCCGCGGCCGAAGAAGAACTCGGCGACGATCGCACCGATGACCGCGAGGCCGGCGGCGATTCGAAAGCCCGTGAACATGGCCGGCAGGGCGGCTGGGAACTCGAGCTTGAAGAGGCGTGTCATGCGACCAGCACCCTGCAGCGTGAACAGGTCGTGATGTTCGCGATCGGACGATTGCAGACCGAACAGAGTGTTGGTGAGGATGGGGAAGACGGAGATCATCACCACGACTATCAGGCGGCTGTTGAAGCCGAATCCGAACCAGATCCCGATCAGCGGAACGAGCGCGAGGGTCGGCAGGGTCTGCACGACCACCGCCCACGGATAGACGGCACGTTCCACCCATTGGGCGAGGTTCATGATCACCGCAACGGTGATCCCGATGAACATCGAGATCGCCAATCCGACGAGCGCCACCTTGGCCGTGGTGAGCAGGCCGTCCCAGAGCTCGCTGCGGATCCCACCGTCGAGGATCGTCTCCTGAACGACGACGTGGGGTCGGGGCAGCAGGATCTTCTTGCGGTCCGAGAGAACCTCGACCATCACGTACCACAGCCCGATCAGGCCCGCGGCGAACAACACGGGGGGCAGGACCGCCACCTTCTTCGATCGCCGCGACGACGAAGAGACCGTCGCCGGTGCCACCTGCTCTTCTGCAGGCGGCACCGGCGACGATTCAGTACTCATGACAACGTCGCGGTTTCGACCTACCCGCCGATCAGAAACCCAGCCCGATCGACTCGTTGATGAACTGGTTCGTGAAGACGTCCTCGGCCGTGATTCCTTCTTGGAACGTATCGATGCCGAGGTCGGCGAGCAGCGGGAGGTACTCGTCGATCAACGTCTGGATGCGCTCGGCCTCCATGTTGCCGACGATGCCGTCACCACCATCGCTGACCAGGCCGAACTCCAACATGGCCGCCGTGCCGGCGGCGTGACCTTCGGGCGACGAGGTCCAGAAGCTGTCGAGGTCCTTGACGATCTGGTCGAGGCGGATGTTCATCGCCTCGGGATCGTTCATGTAGTCGACCTGCGACTGCTGGAACAGCGGGACGACCTTCTCGAGGCACTCGGCGTCCTCGGTGATCGATTCGGGCTTCACGGACAGTGCGCCTTCGTAGATCTCGAATCCCGACTCGTGGATCAGCATGAAGTCGACAGGCTTCAACCAGTCCTCTATCTCGTTCTCGTACTTGAACGGCTCGTTGCTGGCAAAGCCCTGCTGCACCACATCCTCGGTGACGAAGCGGGCCGGCGAGCCGTCGTAGGAGGCATCGATCTGGTCCTCGTTGAGCATGCCCTTGCCCAACAACCAGGTCATGTAGTTGCTGCCCTCGAAGTAGAGGACGGGAGCCCCCGAATCACCGACCTCCTGGAAGTTCTGGAAGTCGAACTTCTCGGGATCCCACATGAGGATCTGGGGCGACTTCTCGAACGGCGCGAAGACGGCGACCGCCGGCAGTTCCTTCGAGTTCGCCAGCGTCGTCGAGGTCTCGATGTAGGCCATGAAGATGTCGTCGTCGGCATAGAACTGCGCCGACGGCGGGGAGAAGCCGATGAATGGGCCGCCGGCGCGCACTTCCAGCGTGATTCCGGTGTCGAGCAACGGGCCGCTGTAGACGCCGGCGTCGGCATCCAGATCGCCGTCGGGACCGATCAGGTTGTACGTGTAGCCGTGCTCGGGTTGCGGGAACCAGTCGGTCTGCACGATCAGCGGGTCGGGGCAGATCCCGACCAGCGACACAGCACCGTCAGCCGACGCGTCGCCGGTGTCGGAGGCGGCATCGGTGTCTGGTGCAGCGGTGTCCGGTGCTGCCGTGTCGGATGCTGCCGTGTCGGATGCTTCATCACTCGCCGCAGTGTCCTCGGCGCTCGAATCCGAGTCGTCGTCGCCACACGCGGCAGCGAAGAGCCCCAGCGCTGCAACCGCCGCGAGAACTCTCAGGCCGGTCCGTTTTCTCATCTTGCTGACTCTCCCCTTCATGTCGGTCGCCGCCGATGCGGTGGCGATGGCCCGGGCAGGGCCTTCAACACCCTATATCTCCCAGGCCGCGCGAGTCGCCCTGTGAAACGTCGAGGTCGGTCAACCCATCCATTGACCACCGTTGACGTCGACCGTGGCGCCCGTGAGATAGCTGGTCTCCGGGTTGCACAGGAACCACACGATCGCCGCCAGATCGGTGGCGCGGCCGGGCCCCGGACCCGGCAACGAGGCGAGGATCTGCTCCCGCCGCTCCTCGTCGAGGGCGGCCCACATCGGTGTGTCGTGGGGGCCGGGAGCCACGGCGTTCACCTGGATGTTGTCGACCGCATGGTCACGGGCGAGGAATCTGGTCAGCGTCAGCAGACCACCCTTGCTCGCAGCGTAGGCCGGGCCGGACAGGGGTGAGCCACCGAAGCGGGCGTTCACCGAGGCGATGTTGACGATCTTCCCGCCGCCGGCGGCCCGCATCCCGCCGACCACTTCACGGGCGCACAGGTAGGCACCCGTGAGGTTGACATCGAGGATGCGGCGCCAGGTCGCTGGGTCCTCCTGTTCGATGCCACCCTCACCGGTGATCCCCGCGTTGTTGACCAGCACCATCGGATCGCCGTCGGTGTTGCGTATCGACGCGAATGCGGCTGCCACTTGGTCATCGTTGGATACATCGCAGGCAAGATGATGTGAGCCGTCGCCCCCCGCTGGGCGGTCGCGGTCGATACCGATGACGCGATCGCCGTCCGCTTCGAAGCGGGCACGAATCGCCGAACCGATCGCACCGCTGGTGCCGGTGACCACCACCAACCGGTTCAAGAATCGACGACCTTCGGCGTGGTCGGATCGGCTGCCCACTCCGACCAGGATCCGTCGTAGACCGCAACGTCGTCGGCGTCCGCGATGGCGTACGCGAGTGCGGTCCCGCAGGCCCCGACCCCGCCGCGGCAGTAGGCGATCGTCGAGCCGTGGCGCGCCGCGCCGGTCGCCTCTATCCGACGACGCGCCTCGGTGGGGCCGACCCAGGTGCCGTCTGCACCGATGAACTCGATACCGGGAAGGGTCACGCTTCCGGGGATCTCACCGCCGTCCTCGACCCTGGCAGCGTGCATCCGGCCGTCGACCAGTTGTACCGCAGAGTTCGTCGCCGCGAGCACATCGTCCTTGGTCGCGTACAGGTGGTCGTTGCGACGAGGAGTGAACGTGGCCGGCGGGAACGCTGGGATCAGCGCGTCGACGGCCCGGCCCTCCGAACACCATTTCGAGAACCCTCCGTCGAGTACGACGACGTCGCGGTGGCCGTACACGCGCAGCGACCACCACACGCGCGCGGCGACGGTCACGTGTTGGTCGTCGTAGGCGACGACGAGGGTGTCGTCGCCGATTCCGCGAGCCACCATCGCCGCCGCGTAACGCTGCGGACCGGCGAGCATCCCCATCCCCGGGTACGCGGGATCGGCGATGTCGGTGTCCCATCGGAGATGG
>CBDUYD010000013.1:0-30901 GCA_965371355.1 uncultured Ilumatobacteraceae bacterium | reverse complement strand
CTCGACGAGGAGATGGTGTACGAGAGCCGTCCGGGTGAGACATTCGTGCTCGGAGCATCCACCTGGCGCATCGAGGACATCACGTTCGAGCGGGTGACCGTGACGCCGGCGCCGGGTCAGCCGGGCAAGATGCCGTTCTGGCACGGCGACCGTCCGGGCCGCCCGCTCGAGCTGGGTCGAGCCCTCGGCGCCTTCGTGCGCGAGATGCGCGGTCTGGCGCCGGACGCGGCCCACGAGCGTCTGCGCTCGCACTACGCCCTCGATGAGCTGGCGGCCGACAACCTGCTCCAGTACCTCGACGAACAGGTCGAGGCGACCGGGGTAGTGCCGGACGACCGCACGATGGTCGTCGAGCGCTTCCGCGACGAGATCGGCGACTGGCGGGTGTGCCTTCTCAGCCCGTTCGGCACGCCGGTGCACGCGCCGTGGGCGATGGCGATCGAGCAGCGGCTCGCCGAGAGGTACGACCTGCCCGTCGAGACGATGTGGGGCGACGACGGGATTGTCATCCGCCTCCCCGAATCTGCCGACGAATTGCCGCTCGATGCGCTACTCATCGATCCCGACGACATCGAAGAGCTCGTCGTGTCGACGCTGCCCCAGACGGCGCTGTTCTCCGCACGCTTCCGCGAGTGCGCCGGCCGGGCGCTACTGCTGCCACGCCGACGTCCCGATCGGCGAACCCCGCTGTGGCAGCAGCGGCAACGGGCGGCCGACCTCTTGTCGGTCGCGGCCAAGTTTCCGACGTTCCCGATCCTGCTCGAGGCGTCTCGCGAGTGTCTGCAGGACGTGTTCGACGTTCCCGCTCTGCGCGACGTGCTCGCGCAGGTCCGCTCGCGCACTGTTCGGGTGGTCAGCGTCGACACGCAGAAGGCGAGCCCGATGGCGTCGAGCCTGCTGTTCAACTGGATCGCGGCATACATGTACGAAGGCGACGCGCCGCTCGCCGAGCGCCGCGCCGCCGCCCTGGCCCTCGATCGCGATCTGCTCCGCGATCTCCTCGGCGCCGAGGAGCTGCGAGAGCTGCTCGACCCCGACGTGCTCGCCGACGTCGAACTCGAGCTGCAGTGTGTCGCCGAGGGCCGCCGCGCCCGGTCGGCCGACGAGTTGCACGATGTGCTGCGCAAGGTGGGCGATCTCTCGCCGGCCGAGGTCGACGTTCGCTGCGCGCCCGGCGCAGTCGCCGAATGGCTGGCGACCCTGATCGCCGAGAAGCGGGTGATCGAGATCACCGTGGCGGGCGAGTCTCGGGTCGCCGCCGCCGACGACGCGTCGCGTTACCGCGACGCGCTCGGCTCGTCGCTGCCCCTCGGACTCCCGATGGCCTACACCGAGCCGGTGTCTCGTCCACTCGAAGAACTCGTCGGTCGGTACGCGCGCACGCACGGCCCCTTTCTCGCCGCCGACATCGCGCGGCGTCTCGGCACGCCCGTCGAGCGCGCCGCCGGCGCGCTGGCCGCGCTCGAGGGCGAGGGTCGCGTCGTCGTCGGCGAATTCCGACCTGGCGGGGTCACGAGGGAGTTCTGCGACGTCGACGTGCTCCGGCAGCTCCGCCGACGCTCGCTCGCCACGCTGCGCCGCGAGGTCGAGCCCGTCGAGCAGCGCGCCTTCGCGCGGTTCCTGCCCGCCTGGCACAACATCCCCGCCGAGCGACGCGGCCAGGAAGCGCTCGTCGAGACGCTGGGCTCGCTCTCGGGTTCGGCGATCGTCGCGTCGACGATCGACACCGACGTCCTGCCGTCGCGGGTCCGCGCCTATCGGCCCGCGATGCTCGACGAACTGTGCACGTCGGGTGAGGTCATCTGGGTGGGCGCGGGCGCGGTCGGCGCACGCGACGGCCGGGTCCGGCTGTGCTTCGCCGATCAGCTGGCGCTCCTCGCCCCCGGCTGGGAACGGCGCGATCCGCCCGAGGGAGTGCTCCACGATGCGATCCGCACCTTGCTCGCCGATGCCGGGGCGAGCTTCTGGGGTCAGCTGCGCGGTGCCGCTCCCGGGGCCCACGACGCCGAGCTGCTCGCTGCACTGTGGGATCTCGTGTGGGCCGGCGAGGTCACCAACGACTCGCTCACCCCGCTCCGGGCGGTGATCGGCGGAGGGGGGGCCAAGGTGCCCTCGCGCAATGCGGCCCGCTTGCGGGGACGGCCGCGGCCGGGACGCCTGAGCCGACTCGGCCCACCGGCCGGTCAGGGTCGCTGGAGCCTCGTCGCGCCACTCCTCGAGCCCGTGCCGTCACCGACCGAGGTCGCTCATGCACAGGCCCTGCAACTCGTCGAACGGTACGGGATCCTCACCCGTGAGGCGGTCCTCGCCGAGGGGATCACCGGTGGTTTCACGTCGGTCTACGGAGTGCTCAAGGTGCTCGAAGAGCGCGGTCAGGTCCGGCGCGGCTACTTCGTCGACGGTCTCGGCGCCGCGCAGTTCGCGTTGCCGGGGGCGGTCGACCGCCTACGAGCAGCCCGCGAATCTCCCGATGAGGCGCTCGGCGCCGACACCATGGTCGAGCCGATCGCGCTCGCGTCCACCGACGCCGCGCAGCCGTTCGGCGCAGCGCTGGCCTGGCCCGCCACCACCGGTCGGCCGGCGCGCAGCGTGTCCTCGATCGTCGTCCTCCGCGACGGTGAGCTGCTCGTCTGGTTCGATCGGCGCGCACACCATCTGGTCACGTTCCCCGCTACCGGTGCCGACACGTCGTGGATCGAGGCGCTGCAACTGCTGGTCAAGAACGGAAGGGCGAAGGCGATCGAGGTCCGCAAGGTAAACGGCGAACCGATCTCGGCCGCGCCGCCCGAGTTGGTCGACGCGATGCGATCCGGCGGATTCGCCGACGGCTACCGCGGGCTGACCTACCGCGAGTGACGTACCGCGAGTGACGTACCGCGGGCTGACCTACCGCGAGTGACGTACCGCGAGTGACCGGCCGGTGGCGATGCGGTCGGCGCGTGCGGTGCCGCTGACGGCACCGCGCAGTGGCGCGGTTCGGCGCCGCAGTCAGTTCGGAGCGACCGAGCTGTCGGGCACCCAGTTGCCGTGGAACCCGAACGGCACCCGCTGGGGCAGTCGGATACGGGCGATCTCCGGGCCGGCCATGTCCTCCGCGTCGAGGATGCAGAGTTCGCTCGTATCGTTGGTGGCGTCGTACACGACGGTGAGGATCCAGACAGCGTCCTCCTCGTCTCGTCCCTCCTTGGGCACGATGATCGGTTCGGCGCCTCCTCGACCGAAGCCGAAGCCGTGCGGCTCGACCACACCAGACTCGACGTCGATCTTGAGGATGTCGCGGTGCAGATTGGGCTGGTCGGCCATGATTTCGGCCGTGTATCCGAACCGGTGCTGTTCGAGGGCGACGCGCGGGTTGTGACGCGGGAACTCGTGTGGGCGGTCGTCGATGCGCGTCTCGTGTACGTGTCGCGTCGCCGGATCGATCACCCAGCGGTCGAGGGTGGGCATCGAGTCGCCGAAGGGCCCGTTCATGTCGTTGTCGAACATGGTGTCGTAGCGGCAGAGATCGACGACGACCTTGCCGTCGTCGGTGTCATAGGCATTGAGCGGGTGGAACACGTAGCACGGATCGACCTCGCACCACACGATGTCGCTGGCGGTGCCCGAGCGGGGGAGGAGACCGACGTGCGCCGCCCGATCGGGCGCCCACGCGAACGGGAGCTGATAGCCCTGAGCCATCACGTCGAGGTTGACCGTGACAGGCAGGTCGTAGACGATCGCGTACTTGCGGGTGAGTGACATGTCGTGGATCATCGGCATGTCCGCGACGGGGATCTCGGTCGTCCCGCTGACGCGCCCGTCGCCACCGATGACCACGTAGTGGATCCGGTCGATGAGGTCGGGCCAGTGGTACGCCATCGCATGGAGCTCGCCCGTCGCGGGATCGAACTTCGGGTGGGCGGTGAACGGGCCGGTCAGCGTGTCGGAGAAACCGTTGGGGCCGAGCGGCGCGAGTTCGTAGTCGAGCTCGACCGGAAGCCCTCCGCCCTCGACGAGCGCCCACGTCGTACCGGCGAAGCCGCCGACGCTCGTGTTGGGCCCGAAATCGCCGCGATCGACGAAGCGATTCCGGTACCACTCCGCTCGGCCGTCGCGCAGTCGCACCCCGTGGACCATTCCGGTGCCGAGGAACCAGTGGTGGGTCGTGGCGTCCGCGCCGTCGATCGGATTCGGCCCGTTTCGCAACCAGCGACCCTCGAGTTCGGCGGGAATCTGACCGGACACGGACAGGTCGTGCACGGTCAACTCGTGCTCGACCGGTGCGAAGCCACCCGCAAGGTACCGGTTCTCGTTCGCACGGCGCTCAGGAGTGTCGATGCTCGGAACAGCTGTGTCGGCCATGGGATCCCCCTCTTGACTCCGGCTCGTACGTCCGGCTCGCGCGACCGGCTCGGTCGCGTTCGATTCGGCGCTGCCCGTCGTGAGCAGCCCGCGCAACCCAATCACCAGTTCCGGGTCGACGTCAACGGATATGAATGGGTCATCGGTCACGTCCGACGGACCGGTCGAGCGGTCGGTGTTCGTCGAGCCGCAGCGTTCGTTGACGGTCAGTGCTCGTCGATCGGTTCGACCGCCCGCAGGCCGGCCCACGCGAGCGACGACACCTCGGCGGCGATGATGTCGGGATCGAAGTCGTCGCCGAGTTCGACGAGACGTCGACTCGCGCCCTCGGCGAGACCGACAAGCGCGTGGGCGAGCGTCTGACGATGGTCCTCGTCGATGTCGACGTCGATCAGTGGGGCGACGGCGAGCGCCGCCTGTTCGGTGATCTCGCGGACGGCGAGCGTGAACTCGTCGTCGCGGCGGGAACCGGTGCCGAAGAGCAACCGGAAGGAGTCGTGATCCTCGGCGACCCAGCGAAAGTACGCGCGATAGCCGAGTTCGGTGCGGGACTTCCCGTCGGTCGCATCCGCCGCCGCCTTCGAGATCGAGTTGAGCAACCTCGCGCCGACCTCGTCGAGTAGCGCCGAGTACAGGTCGCGCTTGGAGTCGAAGTGCTGGTACAGCACAGGCTTGGTGACGCCGGCCGCTTCGGCGACGTCGTTCATCGACGAACCGTGGAAGCCGGAGCGGGCGAACACGACGAGGGCGACGTCGAGAATCTGTTCCCGTCGGGCGGGAGCGGAGAGGCGGGGCGACATGAGTTACCCCATGGTAACCACGGCGTCGGCCGAGGTGGGAGTTCCCGGGCGAACCGAGTCCAGCTCAGAATCCGTGTTCGATGTCGTCGCGTTCGGCGGCCTTCACGGCGTAGCCGAGGATGATCGACGGGGCGAGCAGCGCGCAGCCGATGATCAGCGAGATGATCACGAGCGACGCCATCACCGGCGAGAACGTGAACGCGAAGGCGATGAAGAAGAGCACGATCGCCAACGCGACGAACAGGTAGCCGACGCGGTTGGCGAGCAGGGTCCACCGGGCGATCTTCGAACGGCGGATCCGCACGGGATCGGAGGTCGGATCGGTTGCGGGGGGACGGTCGTCGTCGGTCGGAACACTCGACATAGGGTCAACCCCATGCTACGAGTCGAGCCGACGTTCCGGATCGAGCGGGACGGTGATCCCCGTGTCGGTTGCACTGTCGCCACCGGAGCCGGTGGTACACGATGACCGTGCACATCGAGTGGGGCGAGCGGGTGGTGCTGATCACCCTCGACCGGCCGGAGCGTCGAAACGCCGTCGACCACGCCACGATCCTCGAGCTTCTGGACGCACAGCGGCTGATCGCCGCCGGGGGCCCCGACGGTGCAGGCGACGTGCGGGTCGTCGTGCTGTCGGGTGCGCCCCCGGCCTTCAGCGCGGGTGCCGATCTCTCCGGTGTCGAGGGGGCGCGGTTCGCGACCGACCTCGGTGCCGTGTTGCGAGGTTTCGGTGAGCTCCGGGTACCGGTCATCGCAGCGATCGAAGGGCCGGCGCTCGGTGCGGGAGCACAGTTGGCGATCGCGGCCGACCTGCGGATGGCGACACCCGAGAGCGTGATCGGCATCCCGGCCGCTCGCCTCGGCCTGGTTGTCGACCACTGGACCGTTCGCCGTCTGGCGAGCGAGTTCACCGCTCCGGTGGCACGGGCGATGCTGGTCGCCGCCGAGACGTACACCGGCGAGCGGTTGCACGCACTCGGAGGGGTCCAGCGGCTGGGAACACGGGTCGACGCGCTCGACTGGGCAATGGAGATCTCCGCCCTCGCGCCGCTGACGATCAGCGGCCACAAGCTGGCGCTCGAGCGGATGGTCGTCGATCCGCCGGTCGATGATCTCGTCGAGGAGGCCCGTCGAGTTGCTTGGGCCAGCGACGACGCCGACGAGGGCCGCCGCGCGTTCTTCGACAAACGCCGTGCCCGGTTCGGCGGCGCGTAACTCCTCGCAGGGCGAGGTCGGATCGGTGGGATCAGAGGTTGGGCGGCAGCAGCCGGTTGACGTTCTGGTAGAAGAAGAAGAGGGCGATGACGAACGGCACCACACCGGCGACGATTCCCACCCAGTACCGCCGGTATCGCCTGCAGAGCGCATAGCAGAGCAACCAGATGAGCGCCAGGATCGATACCCACATGGCGATGTCCCACCAGGCCTCGGAATCGCTGAACCAGCCTTCGGCGAACGCGTCCGCGATGTCGGCGTTGACGGCACCGCTGTTGAGCGCGGCGACGCCGACGAGCTGTTGGTCGACGGTCGACGTGTCGAGCAGGTTGCTGCTCACGCCCTCGCTGGCGTCGGAGATCGCAGGTGTGGAGTCTGTCGCCGCTTCCAGTTCTTCATCCGGAACGTCGCCGGCGGCCGAGGTGCCGGACGGGCTCCGGCCGTAGTTCAGAACGGGTTCACCGACCAGATCGGATTGCTCGACGTCGAGTTCGCTCGAGATGATGATCCGCTGGCTGGCGGTCCACTTGGGGTGGCACGACGTGAGGGTGAGGTTGGCGATCGTGGGGTCGACCGTGGTGACCACCTGGTAGTCGCTCGGCGAGACGATCTGCGTGCCGGTGACGTTGTACACGTAGCGACCGGTGAGTGTGGTGACGATGATCTCGTCGCCGGGCGACAGCTTGTCGACGTTGTGGAACGGTTGCCCGTACGTCGTGCGGTGACCGGCGATCGCGGCGTTGCCGAGCTGGCCGGGGATCGGGGTCTCGGGGAAGTGGCCGGGACCCTTTTTCAGGTCGGATGTCCGCACTCCGGCGACGACGATGTTTTCGACGCCGATCGAGGGGATCTCGAGCTGGAAGAGCGCGTCGCCGCCCTCGACCTCGGGAATGTTCTGGCTCTCGATCGGCAACGGGATCCAGCCATCGACGGCGGGGTCGCCCGCCGCGGGGTCACCGGGATCGGCGAGCGCGCCCCCTGTCGACGCGGCATCCGTGTCCGAACCGTCGGTGCCGGCATCACCCGAATCGATTCCACTCGAATCGATCTCGGGGGCGATGGCGAGGAGTTCTTCGAAATCGTTCTCGAGAGCGGACTGCGCCCGTGCGGTCTCGATGCCGGTTCCCCAGAGTTGGTACGCCACGAACCCGAGCAGCAACAGGCCCGTCGCGATCATCACCTTTCCGACGCCCCCGACCCACCAGCGCCAGTCCTTGGGAGGGGGCGGGCGGTCCCAACGACTCGTTCGAACCGGTGCCGATCCGGGCTCGGTGTCGTCCAGCGTGGCGACCTCGTCGAGAGCTGCGGCCGCCGTGCCCTCGCTGTCGTCGGAGGTGGTCGCCTCGTACGGAGCTCGCACCGCGGCGGCATCGACGGAGTCGGGTGCAAGCGCGTACGCCCGAGGCTCCTCGGATGGGTTCTCTTCGGACGCGGGAGCGCCGATCTGGTCGAGTTCCGCCACGATCAGCACGCTACAAGCCCTCCGAGCGCGGCAGGCGTCGTGTCGACATGGTTGTCGGAGTGTTTAGTGCCGTAGCGTTGCCCGAGTTGATGGACCCCGAATCGCACCCCGATGGCTCTCGCTCCGATGCCTTGCCTCCCGAGGACCTGCCTTCCGATGCCCTGCCCGCTGACGTGGTGGTGAGCTTCCGCGAGGTCGTCGCCGTGCTCGGGGGATTCCCGGCGCTCGCCGGTGCCACGCTCGACGTCGAAGCCGGCGAGATCCTGCTGCTCCAGGGGCCGAACGGCGCGGGCAAGACGACCCTCTTGAGAACGTGTGCCGGGCTCGTCCCCATCGTTAGAGGAGAGGCCTCCGTCCTCGGCTTCGATCTCACCGAGGACCGCGACGAGGTACGGCGCCACGTCGGGCTCCTCGGGCACCAGAACGGTTTGTACCCGGACCTGACCGTGCACGACAACGTGCGGTTCTGGGGATCGACTGCGCACGCGACCGACGCCGAGATCGACTCGGCGATCGAGCGGCTCGGCGTCGGCGATCGGCTCGTCGATGTTCCCGTCCGCAAGCTCTCGGCAGGGCAGAAGCGCCGCACCGCACTCGCGTGCCTCGTCGCCCGTCGCGCCCGGCTGTGGCTCCTCGACGAGCCGCATGCCGGCCTCGACGCGGCAAGCCGCGACGAACTCGACCACATCCTCCGGCAGGCGGCCGCGTCGGGTGCCACCGTCCTCGTGGCCAGTCACGAACTCGAACGGGCGACGTTGCTGGCGACGCGCGTCGTCGAGGTCGTGGCCGGACAGATCCGCCCCGCATCGTGATCGCGGCATCGTGATCGGGGCATTGTGATGAACGTCTGGAGGATCGCCCGACTGATCGCGGCCAAGGACCTCCGGATCGAGCGACGCAGCAGGGTCATCACCGATCAGGTGCTGCCGTTCGCGGGCGTGACCATGGTGATCTTCGCGTTCGCACTCGATTCCGATGCCGTGCTCGAGCGGGTGGCTCCCGGCCTCGTCTGGCTGGCGACGATGTTCAGCCTGCTGGTGCTCGTGCAGCGCTCGTTCTCGATCGAGACCGACGATGGCGCGCTCGACGCGATGCGCGTGGCCGGGGTCGACGCGCGAGCGATCTTCCTCGGCAAGGCGATCTCACTCGGCGTCCAGCTGCTCGTGCTCGAGGTGATCCTGCTCGGCGCGGCGATCGTGCTCTACGGCCAGAGCGTTCCGCTCGACGGCCTCGTGTTGCTCGTCGCGACCTTGCTGGCCGCCACATGTGGACTCGCATCGGTCGGTACCCTGTACGGAGGCCTTGCCGCAGGCATCAGGGGTCGCGAGACGTTGCTCCCGCTGCTCACGCTTCCTGCGGTGGCGCCCGTCCTGATCGGTGCAACACGAGCGGTCGAAGCGGCTCTCGGCACGGCAGGCGCGGTGGTGTCGGATGGCTGGCCCTGGGTGGGCCTGCTCACCGTCTTCGCCGTCGCCTTCGGTGTCGGCGGGTCGCTGGCCTTCGGACCGCTGATCGACGAATAGAACGCATGACCGCCACCCAGTCCCGCAAAACTCCTCGAAGCGACCACCGCGAATGACGACATTCGATCCAGCCGGCACCGCATCGGCGCAGAACGCTCCGTCGCCCGACGTTTCACACCGCGTCGGCACCGGCACACGCGCGACGCGTGCAATCGGCATTCTGACGATCCTCGCGATGGGCTGGCTGGTGGCGTTCGGGCTCGGATTCTCGCCGGCCGACCGCGATCAGGCCGAGGCGGTGCGGATCCTCTACGTGCATGTGCCGACGATCTGGCTCGCCTATCTCGCCTTCGTCGTCACGGCCGTCGCCTCCGCGATGTACCTGTTTCCAAAGGCGCACTCGCTCGGCTGGGACCGGCTCGCCGGGGCGAGCGCCGAGATCGGTGTCGCCTTCGTCGCGGTCACCCTCGTCGTCGGTGCGATGTGGGGCCGTCTCACCTGGGGTGTGTTCTGGCAGTGGGACGCGCGACTCACGCTCACGGCGCTGCTGTTCGTCTCCTACATCGGCTACCTGGCGGTGCGGCGGCTCGGCGGAACCCATCAGCAGCGGGCGCGGCGCAGTGCCGTCCTCGGCCTGTTGATCGTGCTCGAGATCCCGCTCCTCCACTTCAGTGTCAAGCTGTGGCGCAGCCTGCACCAGGACTCGACGATCACCGACCCGAGCGGCGACGTCAAGATGGACGGGCTGATGCTGTTCAGCCTCTTCGTCGGCGTGGTCGCGTTCACCCTGCTCTACGTCTGGCTCGTGATGCACCGCACGAGGGCGATGGCGATGGAGGACATGCTCGACGACCGCGATCTCGACCGGGCGCTCGCCGCCCGGCGCGCCGAGGCGGAGGGGATCTGATGGACGATGCCGGGTTCATCATCGGCAGCTACGTGCTGACGTTCGGCGCCGTCGCCCTCTATTCGTGGCGGGTACTGCGGCACGGCCGCAAGCTCGCCGATCGTGTGCCGGACGAGGAGAAGTACTGGGCATGAACATGGATCTCAGTCCGCGAACCGATCCCGGCTCCGATCCCGGAGGCGGTGGACGCAAGCGCAACTGGCTGCCGATCATCGTGCTCGTCGTCGTCCTGCTCGCCGGCGGTGTCATCGTCACCAAGTTCCTCACCTCGGCGGTCGACTACTACTGCAACGTCGACGAGATCGGCGTCCGAGACGGCTGCGACGACGACCGCCGGATCCGTCTTCAGGGCACGGTCGACGCGGGATCGGTCGTCAACGACGGCGCGGTCACCGTCTTCACGATCTCGTTCAACGGTGAGACCATGCCCGTCCACTACGACGGCGAGCCGGGCGGCATCTTCAAGGAGTGCATCCCCGTCGTCGTCCACGGCGTGATCGAGGACGGTGTGCTCGAGGGTGACCGGGTCGAGGTCAAGCACTCCGACGAGTACGTCTCCGTCAACGACGAGCGGGTCGACGACGCGCAGGACGTGGGCTGCGACACCGGCGCATGATCGCCGTCAGCATCAACGCCGCGCTCGGCCGCGCCGGGCTGATGTTGATGCTGGCCGCCTCGGTGGTCGGCGCGATGACCGTTCTGTGGGGCATCCGGCGCGGCGACCGAAGACTGTTGCGCCAGGCTCCCCGATACGCCGTGCTCGCGTTCGTCGGCATCGTGTTGGCGATCGCGATGATGCAGCGCGCCCTGATCACCCGCGATTTCTCGATGGCGTACATACAGCAGGTCGGCTCGGCCGACACGCCGCCGCTCTACAACGTCGCCGCGATGTGGTCGGCGCTCGAGGGCTCGATCCTGCTGTGGACGTTCCTGCTCGGCGCCTTCACCGCAGCGGTCGCCTGGCGCTTCCGGAAACGCACAGACGACGTTCTCGTCGGCTGGGCGCTGATCGTGATGTTCACGCTCAGCGCGTTCTTCGCGATGCTCAGCTTCGGTCCGGCCGACCCGTTCGCGCTGGGGGCGGTCGGGGTCACGTCGGGTCCCGGCCCGAATCCGCTGCTCCAGAACCACATCCTCGTCCTGTTCCACCCGCCGATCCTGTACCTCGGCTACGTCGGGTTCGCGGTGCCGTTCGCGTTCGCAATCGCGGCCCTCGTCACCGGCCGGCTCGGCGAGGGCTGGCTGATGGAGACCCGGCGTTGGGCATTGTTCTCGTGGGCATTCCTGACGCTCGGGATCCTGCTCGGCGGCTGGTGGAGCTACGAGGTGCTCGGCTGGTCGGGCGTGTGGGCCTGGGATCCCGTCGAGAACGCATCGCTGCTCCCGTGGCTGACGGGCACCGCGTACATCCATTCGGTCCTCGTGCAAGAGCGTCGCGGCATGTTGCGCGTCTGGAACCTCTCACTCTTGATCGCGACGTTCGCGCTCACGATCCTCGGCACGTTCCTCACCCGGTCCGGCGTCCTCAACTCGGTGCACGCCTTCGGCGACGGGCCGGTCGGTGCCTGGCTGCTCACGTTGTTCGGTGCGGTCGTCGTCGTCTCGCTCGGCCTGATCGCGTGGCGCGGCGACCGGCTCCGTTCGCCGGGCGGGATCGACTCGCCGATCTCGCGCGAGGGGGCGTTCCTCGCCAACAACGTGCTGTTCACCGTCTTCGCGTTCATCGTGCTGCTCGGGACGGTGTTCCCGTTGTTCGTCGAGGCGCTACAGGACCGCAGGACCGTGGTCGGTGCGCCCTACTTCGACCGTCTCACGATGCCGCTCGGCCTGCTGCTGCTGTTCCTGATGGCGATCGCCCCAGTGCTGCCGTGGCGCAAGGCGTCTACCGAACTCCTCCGCGAGCGTCTGTTCTGGCCGGCGTGGATGGGCGTCGCGGCGCTCGTTCTCGCCGTGCTCGTCGGTGCCGACGGCTGGGCGCCACTGCTCGCCTTCGGCCTCGCCGGATTCGCTTCGGGGGCAGCGCTGCGCCAGCTCGTACTGGCGACGCGCCGGCAGGGGTGGCGCGGCCTCGTCGGTCGTGCAAACGGGGGGATGGTCGTGCACATCGGCGTGATCCTGATCGCCGTTGCGCTCGCCTCGTCCAACAGCTTCACCCACTCCGCGACGATCGAGGTCACACGGGGTGAGGTCGTCGAGTGGGGTGGTCACACGTTCGAACTGGTCTCGGTGACCGAGACCACGAACGACCGGGGAAGCGAGCGTGTGTTGTCGGCCAACGTCGCGCTCGATGGCGCAACGGTGTACAGCCCGGCGATCACGACCTACCTGAATATCGGTCAAGATGTCGGCACGCCGGCCGTGCGCAGCAGCTTCACGAAGGACGTCTACCTCACGCTCGAACCCGGGGCGACGATCGGCGCGCCCGATGCCACGATCCGGGTGTTCATCAAGCCGATGATCGTGTGGCTCTGGATCGGCGGGCTCGTGATGGCGATCGGGACGGTCCTCGCCGCCTTCCCGGGTCGTCGGCGACGACCTGTCGATCCGGTGTCCGCTCCCGTGCCGACCGGCGCGAAGCACGAGTCCGACAGCGCTCCAGAGATCGTCGACGCCCCCACGGCAGGATCGAGGACGTGACCGCAACCGATGAACCCCGCCACGACCGCCGGGTCGCGCCGTGGATCGCTCTCGCCGTGGCCGTCGTGCTGGCGGGCTTTTTCGTGGTGCTCGTCACCGCCTCTGGCGACGACGGCGCCTCGGCCGACTCGCCGCTGCTGGGCCGCACCGCGCCGGAGGCGGTCGGCGAGTACGAGGACGGCAGCACGTTCGATCTCGCCCGACGGAAGGGCAGCTGGGTCGTGCTCAACTTCTTCACCGCCGACTGCGTGCCCTGCATCCAGGAGCACCCCGACCTGGTCGAGTTCTCCGAGCGGCAGGCGCAGCTCGGCCCCGATGGCGCCGAGTTGTACTCGATCGTCGTCAACGACACCCGCGGCGACGT
Source organism: uncultured Ilumatobacteraceae bacterium (assembly GCA_965371355.1). GTDB lineage: Bacteria > Actinomycetota > Acidimicrobiia > Acidimicrobiales > Ilumatobacteraceae > JASJHI01. Next base: position 17,712 of record CBDUYD010000013.1, on the reverse strand, counting down.
CGAGGAGTTCTTCGAAGAGCGCGGAGGGGACTGGCCGGTCATCTACTCCGATCTCGGTGAGATCCCGGTCGCGTTCGGCGTCTCCGCAGTGCCCGAGACCTGGATCATCGATCCCGCCGGCATCGTCAGGGTGCGGATCATCTCGAAGGTGACGGCCGAACAGCTCGACGTGACGCTGCAGCAGCTCCGAGAAGCCGCATGAGCGCACGTGACGAACCGCGACGCGATGCCAAGCGTCTCAATCGGGCCGCGAAGCGGTGGCCGGGATGGCTGCTACTCGGGCTCGTCGCGGTCGTGTTCCTCGTCGTGGGCGCGACCAGGAGCACCGGACCAGAGACCCAGCAGCAGCGCGTCGAGGGCATCAGCAAGCGGGTGGCGTGTCCGATCTGCGACGGCGAGAGCGTCTTCGAGTCGCGCAACAACGCCTCGCGAGACATCCGCAACCAGGTGACCGGGTTGGTCGGTGCGAACGAGCTCACCGACGACGAGATCGTCGGCTTTCTCGAGACGCGGTACGGCGCCGACGTGCTCCTGGTGCCGAAGGCATCGGGGTTCGACGCGCTGATCTGGGTGCTCCCCGCGCTCGGATTCGTGCTCGGCGTCGTCGGTCTCACCATCGCGTTCCGTCGATGGAAGCGCGAGGCCGCCGAGAACGTCGATGCCACCGACGCCGACAGGGCACTGGTCGAGGCAGCGATGCGCGACGTGGATGTCGGGAGCGATCGCGACGGCGGGGAATCCCGATGACGACGGGTACATCCCCCGGGGCCGGCGTCCGCGACGAGCGGCCGCGGTCGGCGCGGGGCCATGGGGCCGACCTCGACCGCCTCGCCGCACTCGAGGAGGAGCGTCGCTTCCTCCTGCGATCGCTGGCGGATCTGGAACGCGAGCATGACGCGGGTGACGTCGACGACGCCGACTACGAGACCCTCGAGGACGGCTACACCGTCCGCGCCGCGGCCGTACTGCGCCAGATCGAAGCGGGCCGGGGGCGTCTCGCCCCGCCCGCTCCTCGTCGCTGGGGCCGCGCGCTCGCCGTCACCGCTGCCGTGGTCGTCGCGGCAGTCGCGATCGGGCTCGCGCTCGGCGCCGCGTGGGGCGAGCGCGACGCCGGCCAGGAGGTGTCGGGGTTCACGCCCGGTGACGACGCGCGCACGCTGCTCGCCGGCGCCCGGTCGGCGATGAACCAGGGCGATTTCGAGCTCGCCAACCAGCTCTTGCGACGGGTGGACGAGATGGAGCGCGAGCGGGGCGTCGACAACGCCGAGGCCCGTGCGTACTACGGCTGGACTCTGGCCTTGCTCACCGTCGGCGACCCCGACGAAGAGCGGGCGGCACTGCTGTTGGATGCATCGGTGCTCGCGCTCTCGCAGGCGATCGAGATCGACCCCGACTACGCCGATCCCCACTGCTTCATGGCGATCGTCGAGTTCCAGTTCCGTGGTGACGCCGAGGCGGCTCTCCCGTTCGTCGAGGTCTGCGAGGCGAGCGATCCACCGGCCGACCTGCAGGCGTTGATCGGGCCGTTCGCGGCAGAGGTTCGCGCCGCGGCAGGCTGATCGAGCCCGTCACTTGCCCGCCGTCGGCGGTGGCCAGACCTTCCCCTTGGTGATCCTCGAACCCTTCCGCCGCAGCACCCACACCGACGACTTGCGCCAATCGGGCGGGGTCTGTATCTCCATCCCGCGACGCTGGAACGCCTGGATCACCGCCGGGATGATGTCACCGTGTGTGCACAACACGGCGCCGTCTTCGACCTCGGCGATCAGCTCGAGCAGGGGTTCGAACGGCTGACCCTCGAGGAGGCGGGGTTCGATCAGCACCTCGACGCCGAGGCGTTCGGCGAGCGGTTCGAGCGTCTGGACGCACCGCACGGACGGACTCGAGTAAAGGGTCGTGGCCCCGTGCTTGACGAGTCGTGCGGCGATCGCCTCCGACTGCTTCCAGCCGGTCTTGCTCAGCGGTCGATCGACGTCGTCGCCCGTCCAGACGCGTCGTTCACCGGCCTTCGCGTGGCGAACGAGGTAGACGACCGATGGGGTGGCCACGATGCGCTCAGGTCTCCCCGGTCAGCCTTGCGTGGCGGTCGGTGAGTTGGCGCACGACGAGGATCCAGGTGACCGCCGCGACGATGCTGGTCAGCGCGACGAACCAGCCGCCCAGACCGAAGCCGTCGAGACCATCTGCAACCGCTTCGAGATCGGTGTTCGGGAGGCCGTCGGTGGCGAGGCTGCTCGCCTGGATGAACACGAGGACCGTGGGGACGATGCCGAACAGGGCGAACCAGACCCACAGGGCGGGGTTCTCGCCCGACTTGCGCCACCGCTCGTCGCCCACCGCCTCGGGATCGGACGCCTTCCACAGCTCGCGCAGCATCAGGAACGGGATGATGTAGAGGACGAGCGGCGGAAGGAACCACCCGAACACGGCGAACAGCGGGTTCCACGTGGTTCGACGGCCGAGCGACCTGAGATTGGTCGCGACCCTGTACATCCAGATCATGGTCAGGATCCCGGTCGCCAGCGTGGCGAGTGCGGCGAGCAGCTGCACCGTGCTGAGCGGTCCGAGTGCATCGCGGAAGTCGTCCTCGCCGAGTCGACCGGCGAGGTAGGCCTCGGCATCGGTGCTGAGCGAAGCGGACAGGATCGCCGTCAGGATGGTGGCGACGGCGACGATCGTGGTCATCACGACGATCGACTTCGCCAGCGGGCGGGTGCGACGGGTCGGTGTGACCGCGCCGGGTTGTCCGACGCCGACGTAGCCCGGCGGCGGAGCGAAGTCCGGAGGCGGAGGTGGCGGAGGTGGAGTGCCACCGGCGGGCAACCCCGCTGCGGTCGGCGGCGGTGGTGGCGGTGGTGGTGGCGGTGGTTGCGACGGTGACGACGGTGATGGCGATGACGGCGGGGGCGGGCGGTTCGGCGGTGTGGTGGATTGCCCGCTGTCGGGCGACGGTGGGACGTCGGTCACGGCGAGGAATTGTACCCACGTCGCGGCGCTTCATTTGGCGTCGGACCATCTCGCGATCACGCTCGTGTCGGCCACGAATCGCACCGCTGAATGGTTCGGTGGATGGCCCGGCGGCGCCCAGCGGTGGGCCGCCTCGACGAGCGCCGCGTCGATCGCCGCGGCGGTCTGCTCACCGGCATCGGCGGGCGTGTGGACGAGCAGTTCGTCGTGCAGGCACAGCACGATCTGCGCGCCGAGTTCGGCAGTGCGCACCCTCACGATCACAGCCCAGGTCTTGAACAGTTCCGCCGCCGCGCCCTGGATCATCGCGTTCCGTCCGAACCGACCGCGCGCCGCGGCCCGTGAGCGGCCGTCGCGGTCGCTCACGGCCGGGTCGATCGAGCCGCTCATCCGGATCCGTCGACCGCCCTGTGTGCGCAGGTCGCGGCCACCTTGCGCGGCTTCGGCCGCAGCGCGCAGATATCCCATCGCGACCGGATAGCCCGACTCGAGTCCCGCCAACGCCTCGGCGCCCTTGCCGGTCGTCTGTCCGTACATCGCGCCGAGCACGGCCACCTTGGCGACATCGCGCTCGACGCGCAGCCGCTCGGCGACGGGTTGGTACATGTCATCGTCCCGGCTGGCGCGTGCGAGCGCTTCGTCACCCGACACGGCGGCGAGCACCCTCGGCTCGATCTGGCCGAGGTCGGTACGGACGAACACGTGACCGGGTTCGGCGACGATCGCCGGTCGGAGTTCGGCGGGCATGTTGTGCAGTCCGGCGGTCGCCGTCATGCGCCCGGCTGCGCCGTCGGAGCTCGTCCACGAGCCGCGCAGTCGGCCGTCGCTGCCGACGTGCTCGTCGATCCAGCCGTATCCGAATGTCGTGTCGAACCGCTCGGCCTTCCGCCAGCTGAGCAGTGCTTCAACGATCGGGTGCCGATCGCGTTCGGCCTCGAGACGCCACGCGCGCGTGTCGGGGACCTCCACGCCCACGCGCCGGAGCAGTGACTTCACCTGGGCGGGATTGCGAAGATCGAACTCGCTGTCCGGCGGTGCGTGACGCAGCACCCGCTGGTCACGCTCGTGCGCGAGCCGCTCCGCCTCGCCCGCGTCGGCGGGTCGCGGGCCGACGAGTTCGGCGATCACCGATTCGGCCGCGGCGACGTCGAACGGGAGACCGTCGGCCTCGAGTTCCGCGCACAGCATCTCGGCCGCTGATTCCGAGCGTGCGGTGGCGGTGTGGGTGGCGCCGCCGAGACGCTCGATCTGGAGCGTGTGGACCCGCCTCGCCAGATCAGCCCAGACGGCGAGGTGGTCGAGCGTCGCCGCCCGTTCGCCTGCCGCCCACTCGGCGTCGAGGTGGCCGTCGTCGCGGATCGGTCCCTCGTCGTGCTCCGACGGCTGGTGAAACAGGTCGACCGGTGGCCGCTCGGGGATCGTCTCGACGTCGAGGGAGTTGGCGTCGGCCCAGATCTGTGCCGCGCCCGTGCGCCATCCGCCGACGAGCAGGCGATCAACGACCGCGAGGTCCCAGCAGCGCGCCGGGCGGATGCCGATCGACACGAACGTCCGCGCGGTCGCGCCGGACCACCACAGCCACCGCGGCCCCACCTCGTCCTCGATCCGGCGCAGTGTGCCGATCGCAGAATCCCATGCCGCCGTTGCGCTCTCGCCGCCGATCGTCGTCCACGCCGCGCCGACCCCCGGCGCGATCGCGACCGCGACGATCTCGCCGGGTGCGATCGTGGCCGCCGTCCTGCTCGCGGGGTCCTCCCCCGGTTCGGCCCGACCGGACACCGCCGCTCAGGCCCAGCCGAGTTGGTGCAGCCGGTCGTCGTCGATGCCGGCTGCGTGTGCGATCTCGTGGATCACCGTGACGTACACCTCGTCGGCGAGATCGTCCTCGTCATCGCACATCTCGCAGAGCGGGAAGCGGTAGATCGAGACGATGTCCGGACCGTCCATCCCCGAGCGCTCGGTGTGGGGGACGCCGTCGTACAGCCCGAGAAGCGTCGGTTCCTCCGGATGTCGATCGTGGATCTGGACCACCACGTTGTCGAGGACCGGCAGGAGATCGTCGGGGAGTTCGTCGAGCGCGTCCACCACCATCCGCTCGAATCGGTACCTCGGAACCACCTCCATCCACCCCGACGATATTCGTTCTCGTGAGGATCTTGCGTGCCTGCGGCGCAAGATCCTCACGAGAACGGCAGGGGTGGGCGCCGCGGGCGGGCTCAGGGCGATCGCTCGTCAGACGACCTTGAGGGCGTCGGAGTAGACCTTGTTCGGCTTCATCTCGACCGCGATCTGGCGGGCCATGTCGTGGAAGGTGCGCGCTGTCTCGGACTCGGGATCGACGGCAGCGATCGGTCGCCCGTCGTCGCCGCCCTCACGAAGCGCGGGAACGAGCGGGAGCTGACCCAGGAGGGGCACCCCCAGATCGTCGGCCAGCGCACGCCCGCCGCCCGATCCGAAGATCTCGTAGCGCTTGCCGTCGTCACCGGTGAACCAGGACATGTTCTCGATCACAGCGCGCACCGGGAGATTGACCTTCTCGGCCATCGCCGCGGAGAGGGCTGCGACCTTCTGGGCTGCGGGCTGCGGCGTGGTGACGATGAACACCTCGCCGCGCGGCAGGTACTGCGAGAGTGAGAGCGCGATGTCTCCCGTGCCGGGTGGCATGTCGATGAGGAGGAAGTCGGGCTCGTCCCAGAACACGTCGGTGAGGAACTGCTCGAGCGCCTTGTGCAGCATCGGACCCCGCCAGATGACCGCTTGCCCCTCGGGCACGAAATAGCCGATCGAGATGCACCGGACCCCCCACGCCTCGGGTGGGAGGAGCATCTCGTCGATAACGGTCGGGTCGCGGTCGGTGCCGAGCATGCGCGGGATCGAGTAGCCGTAGATGTCGGCGTCGACCACACCCACCGAATAACCCTGCGCGGCGAGCGCGACCGCCAGGTTGGTCGTGATGCTCGACTTGCCGACGCCACCCTTGCCCGACGAGATCAGCAGTGGCCTCGTCTTCGAGGAGTTCTTGGCGAACGGGATCTCGCGGCCCTCGGCGTGGCCGTGGGCGTCCTGATGCCCCGCCGAGGCTCCGGCGTCGCCGTGCAGACCGCGGCGCAACTCCTCGCGCTCGTCGTCGGTCATCACGGTGAACTCGAGGTCGATCGAGTCGACGCCGGCGAGTTGCGTCGCGGCATCGGACACGCGGCGTTCGATCTCGCTCTTCAGCGGACAGCCGGGGACGGTCAGCGCGATCAGCACGCCGACGACGCCGCCGGGCCGGATGTCGACCCCGCGGAGCATCCCGAGATCGACGATCGAGCGGTGCAACTCTGGATCTTCGACCGGCCGGAGTGCTTCGACGATCTGATCTTCGGTGACGGCGGGGCGGTCCATGCGCTTCATTGTGGCGAGCGGCCACGCGATTTGCACACGGACGGCGTTCGGCGACGCGCGAGCGGTGCAGAGGGTCCGGCGAACGAGCGGACCGGTGTCGGTCGGTAAGATCATGGGATGGCAGCGAGCCCCTCGTTCACCGCCACCGTGTCGGCGATCACCGATGCGTTCGGCGATCCGACGCGGCGCTCGATCTACCTGCTCGCGAAAGAGCATTCGGTCGACGACGGTCCCGGAGTCACCGCCTCGATCGTGGCGGCCGAGGTCGGCGTACACGCCAACGTCGCGCGCCACCACCTCGACAAGCTCGCCGCGGGCGGATACCTCGAGGTGTCCTCGACCAAGGTGCCCGGTGCGGGGGCCGGCCGTCCCTCGAAGCACTACCTGGTCAGCGCATCCGTCGCCGCCGACGGCGAGTTCCCGGTACGCAGCGACGATCTCATGTTGTCGCTACTCGGCCGCGCCCTCGACCGCCTCCCACACGACGAGGCCGAGGCGATGGCCGAGGAGGTCGGCGCCGAGTACGGCAGGGCGATGGCCGCCGGGCTCACCGGCGACGCCCTCGCCTCGGGTCACCGCTCGTTGCGCGCCGCGATGCAGGCGATCGCCGACGCGCTCACCGCCCACGGGTTCGCGGCGCACGCCGAAGGCCACAACGACCAGCTCCGCATCATCAACAACCATTGCCCGTTCGGCGAGGTGGCGACCGAACATCCGGTGATCTGTGCCGTCGATCGCGGCATGGTGCGCGGAATGCTCGGCGAGTTGTACGACGCCGAAGCGGCCGGGGGTCTCGGCGAGGTGACCACCGAGTCGAGCTTCGCCCAAGGCGACACGTACTGCTCGACGGCTGTGTAGGCGTCGTCTCGCAGGGCCCATGGCCTCGGTAGCCTCGGCGCGGTGGATGTACACATCGGAGTGACCCAATCCCCCCGCGAACTGTCGATCGAGCTGGACGATGACACTGATCGCGACGACCTCAAGGCGCGGATCGAAGCCGCGCTCTGCGGAGCGAGCGACGTCTTGTGGATCACCGACAAGCGTGGCAAGGACGTCGGCATCCCCGCCGCCAAGCTGGCCTACGTCGAACTCGGTTCGGCCGAGGGTGACCGCCGAATCGGCTTCGGCGGCTGATGCCCGCAGCGGGGGCTCGATCGACAGCGCTGGCTCCATCGGGCGGGTCCGCCGCCTCAGCGTCCCCCGCGTCGATCCTCCCGGGAGCCGACCGGTGAACGCAGGGGCGCTGCTCGACCTCGACCTCCTGTGGGTCACGGGGAAGGGCGGCGTCGGCAAGACGTCGATAGCAGCGGCCGTCGCCGAGTTGGCGGCCCGCTCCGGTCGTCGCACGCTCGTGTGCGAGATGGATGCGAAAGGGGCGTTGGCGACGGCCTTCGACCTCGCCGAGCTGCGCTTCGAGCCGACCGAGATCATCGACGATCTCTGGGCGATGACGATGAGCACCGAGGACGCGTTGCGCGAGTACCTGCGCCTCTTCGTCAAACTGCCCTTCGTCGGCCGGCTCGGGCCGCTGGCCAAAACCTTCGACTTCGTCGCCGACGCCGCGCCCGGGGTGAAGGAGATCCTGGGTGTCGGCAAGCTCTGCTACGAGGTCCGCGAGCGTCACTACGACCTGATCGTCGTCGACGCCGAGGCGAGCGGGCACATCGTCAGCCAGATCGGTGCGCCCAACGTGATCGCCGAGCTCGTCCAGGTCGGTCTCGTGCGGGACCAGACCGAGTGGATGCGCGAGATCCTCGAGGATCCCGAACGCACCGGAGTCGCGGTTGTCACCACCCCCGAGGAGATGCCGGTCACCGAATCGATCGAACTGCTCGACAGGCTCACCGCCGAGACCGGGGCGCACCCGTGCGCGATCATCGCCAACCGTGTCCTGCCCGCGCATTTCAACCGGCGCGAGGCGGCACTGATCGATCGCCTCCCCGAGGCTGAGGATCTGCTGACCGCCGCTGCCGGTCCGGCGGTGATCTCGGTTCTCGAGGCGGCCGACATCACCGAACACCGGCGTCGGACCGGCGCCGCGCACCTCGACCGTCTGCGAGCCACGATCTCCTCGGACCGCAAGCTCGGTCCGAACCTCCCGATCATCACCGTGCCGGAACTCTTCTCCGCCCGCGGGCACGGCCCCCGCATCGTGTCGCTCCTGGCCGACGCGCTGGCCGACGAGTTGGACGTCGAGCGGTGACCGATCTCGACAACCTGCTCGCCAGCCGCGAGATGGTGCTGATCGGAGGATCGGGCGGTGTCGGCAAGACGACCATCGCGGCGGCGCTGGGCATCGCCGCCGCCGAGCGCCAGAAGGGCAGAGTGCTCGTGCTCACCGTCGATCCGGCACGCCGGCTCGCCACCGCGCTCGGACTCGAGGAGTTCGGCAACAATCCGGTCCGGATCGCGCCGCGTCACTTCGACGAGGCCGGTGTGCGCTTGCGCGGCGAGTTGCACGTCGCCATGCTCGACACCCGCGCCGGGTGGGACGAGCTGATCGAGCGCCATGCACCCGACGCCGAGATCCGTGAGGCGGTGCTGGCCAATCCGCTGTACCGGAACATCACGTCGCGGTTCGTGCACAGCCACGAGTACCTGGCGATGGAGCGATTGCACGATCTCCATGCCACCGGTGACTTCGATCTCGTGATCGTCGACACGCCGCCATCGCGAAACGCGCTGTCGATCCTCGCCGCCCCCGGCCGGATGGCCGATTTCTTCGGGAGCCGCCTGCTGCGCTGGTTGACCGTGCCGTACAGGTCGCGCCTCTTCGCGATCGCGTCGCGCCCCTTCAATCAGATAGCCGACCGCATCCTCGGTTCGTCGTTCCTACAGGACATCGCCGACTTCTTCATCCTGTTCCAGGCGATGGAGACCGGCTTCGTGCGAAGGGCGAGGGAGGTTGAGGCGCTGCTCATCGATCCGCGCACGGCGTTCGTCGTCGTCACGACGCTCGAGACAGCGCCCAGCCACGAGGCGAGGCACCTCGCCCGCGAGCTCGTCAAGCGCCAGATGTCGCTCGGGGCCGTGATCGCCAACCGCGTGCTGCCTTCCCGTCTCGCACGCCCGGAGGCGGCGGCCAGCGCGGTCTCCCTCGCGGCCGCCTCCCACGGTGGCTTGGCCGACGACGTCGCCGCGGCGATCGGCGGCGCGTCGCGAGACGACGTGGCGTCGCTGCTGGCAAAGATCGCCGCGGCGTTCGACGACATCGCGCTCGTCGCCGCGCGCGAGGCCGAACGGCGTGCAGAACTCGAAACACTCGCACCGGTTCTCATCGACGTTCCGTGGATGCCGGGCGACATCCACGACATCGCCGGCCTCGCCGATCTCGCGAAACACCTTCGCGGAGCCGTCTGATCAGGCAGACTCTTTACTGATGACCACACTCGTCGACCTCTCCCGCGAGCATTCGTCACTCGAACGCGACGACGTCGACCATCTCCACCGGCTCGGCGCCGAATGGGCCTTCCTCGCCGATCTCTGCTTCGCCGATCTGCTGCTCTACGTGCGCTCCGACGCCGGGAAGTGGTTGATCGTCGATCAGGTGCGGCCGGCGACCAACCAGACGATCTACGTCACCGACTACATCGGCACCTGGGCCGATGTCGCGGGATCGACCATCCTCGACGAGGCGCTCGAGACCGGCGTGCGAGTCGAGGGCGAGATCAAGCTGGGCACCGACCGGACCTCCGCCCGGATGATGGCGATCCCCGTCCGCAACCGTGGCCGTGTGATCGCGATGCTCAGCAAGGAATGGGAGGTGCGTGCCGGCCGCCCGCTCGGCGAACTCGAGCGGAACTACTCGCAGATCTTCGAAAGGTTCAGCGAGATGATCGAGTCGGGCCGGTTCCCCTTCAAGGGCCGGGTGGCCGACTCGAGTTCGGCGCCGCGTGTCGGCGATGGCGTGCTCTTCCTCGACGCCGCCGGAACGGTCGACTACGTGTCGCCGAACGCCAACTCGGCACTCCATCGTGTAGGGATCCAGGCCAACCCTGTCGGGATGCGTCTCGCCGAACTCGGGTTCCACGACGGGCCGGTGCGGCAGGCGTACGAACAGCTCGAACCGATCGTCGAGGAGTTCGAGCAGGGAGCCGACGTCACCCTGCTCTGCCGCTGTGTGCCGATGGTGGCGGCGACCGGCGACGATGCGTCGGGACAACCCGACGAAGTGATCGGCGGCCTGCTCCTCGTGCGCGACGTCACCGAACTGCGCAAGCGCGATCGCCTGCTGCTCTCCAAAGACGCCACGATCCGCGAGATCCACCACCGTGTGAAGAACAACCTCCAGACGATCTCGTCCCTGCTGCGCCTCCAGGCGCGCCGGCTCAGCAACCCCGAGGCGAAGGCTGCCGTGTCCGAGTCGGTGCGCCGCATCCGCACGATCGCGCTCGTCCACGAGTCACTGTCGCGCGAGCCCGGTGAGGACATCGCGTTCATCGAGATCGTGCGGCCGCTCCTGCGGCTCGCCGAGGAGGGCCTCCAGTCGCCGGATCGACCGATCCGTTTCAAGGTCATCGGCGACGGGGGACGGATCCCGGCGCGCACGGCCACGCCGCTGTCGGTCGTGCTCACCGAACTGCTCCAGAACGCCGTCGATCACGGATTCCCCGAGGGGTCCCGCGGTGGAGATGTGGTCGTGTCGCTTGCGCACACCCGCGGCCAGCTACGCCTCGAGGTCGTCGACAACGGGCGCGGTGTCGACCCCGGTTTCGATCTCGACTCGACAACCGGGCTCGGACTCTCGATCGTGCGAACGCTCGTCACGACAGAGCTCAACGGCACGATCTCGATGCGTCCCGCCGAGCCCGCCGACTTCGAGCGGGTCGGAACGGGCGACCGTTCGCCCAGCACACGCGGCACGGTCGTCGAACTCACCGTCCCCACCGACCCGACGCCGTAGCCCGGCTGCCCCACCGCCCTCGTCCCCGTCGGCCAATCTCGTTCGCATGTCCGTCTGTGTGAGCGATTACCGCGCACGAGACGGTCTGTGCTCACTCAGAAGACGGTGTAGTGCGGCGTCGATTTCTGTGTGAGCGATTACCGCGCACGAAGCGGTCTGTGCTCACTCAGAAGACGGTGTAGTGCCCGGCGGGTCGAGGAGCGGGCGCGTCTGTCAGCTGGCGCGGGCGGCGCGCATCACAGCGACGCGGCGGCGGCGGATCACCCGGCGCTCTTCTTCGGTGAGACCGCCCCAGATGCCCGAGTCCTGGTTGGTGTCGAGGGCGAAGTCGCGGCATTCGTCGGAGGCGTAACACTCGCCGCAGACGTCCTTCGCGCGATCTATCTGTTCCAGCGCATGGCCCGTGGTGCCGACCGGGAAGAAGAGTTCCGGGTCGGTGTCCCGGCAGAGGGCGTGATCCCTCCACTCGTAGTCGGCTGCTCCTAGGGCAAGGCTGGACGCAAGGATCGACACGTCGGTGCTCCTCGGGGGTGTGAAGGTCGGCGTGAGCCGGACTTTGGTGGGGGTAGCGACGCGGGGGCGTCGGCCTCATCGGCGGCCTCAAGATAGGCGCGATCGCGGGCCGAGACAAGGGGAATTTTCGTTACTGTTTCGCAACGATCGGGTCGGTGGGCCAGAATCGGATCGTGCTCGTGATCGCTCACAGGGGCGCTTCGCGCACCGAGACCGAGAATACGCCCGAGGCCTTCCGCCGCGCCGACGCGATGGGTGCCGACGGCGTCGAACTCGACGTCCGGCTCGCGGCGGACGGCTCCCTGGTGGTCTCCCACGACCCGCTCCCGGCATCACCGACGAACGCCGACGATCGACCGGCCCTGCTCGCCGACGTGCTCGACGCGTGCGGGTCGAGGATGCTGGTCAACGTCGAGATCAAGAACTTCGAGAGCGAGCCCGACTTCGATCCCGATATGGCGATCGCCGACGCGACCATCGAGCACCTCCGTCGTCGGGGAGGCGACTCCGGTCGGTGGCTCGTCTCGTCGTTCTCCTGGGCGACGATCGATCACTGTCGGCGAATCGCGCCCGAGTTCGAGACCGCGGCGCTCTGCGGGACCATCAGCGCGACCGCTCTCGAGCGTGTCGCCCGTGCCGGGCACGCGGCGGTCAATCCTGCGGCGGTGACCGTCGATCTCGTCGATCGGGCGCACGCACTCGGGCTCGCCGTCAACGTGTGGACGGTGAACGATCTCGACCAGATCATCGAACTCCGCGACGTCGGGGTGGACGGACTGGTCACCGATGTGCCCGACCGGGCGCTCGCGGCGCTCGGCCGCGACGGTGGTTCGTGCCTCACTCCTCGCTGGGGAAGACGAGCCTGACCGCCTCGGGAACGTGGAGGAACTCGAGGCGCTTGGTGGTCCCGAGGGCATCGCCGTCGACCTGATACGGGAATGGAGTCTCGTGTTCGACGACGAGTTCGTCGACGTCGACGCGGATGTCGAGATGCGCATCCGGCTTGACACCGCCGCCGCGTAGCGCACCGCTGAGCGAGCCGAGGATCGCTGTCGCCTTCATCGTGGTGAACGAGATCACGACCAGCCCCCGGTCGAGTGCGGCATCGGGTGACAGGTCGAGCGGCCGGTTCCCGAGGTACGTGTAGGGATTGGTGTTCAGCACGACCGTGAAGTACCCGTCATCGAGATCGGGCCCGCCGCCACCGCTGATCCGGAAGTGTGGAACGTGGCGGTCGTATCCCGTGAGCCAGGTGGCGAGACCCGAGTAGATGAAGAGCGGGTGGCCGAGCCACCGCTTGAGCGAGGCGTGCCGCTCGACGCGCTCGACGATGGCGGCGTCGAATCCGATGCCCGTGTGGAAGCAGAAGTACCGGCCGTTGACCTGGCCGAGACCGATCGGGCGCATGTCGCCGGCGTCGATGCCGTTGGCCAGACGCTGCGCAGCGGTGACCGGGTCGTTCGGGAGTCCGATCGTTCGGGCGAAGACGTTCGTCGAACCGCCTGGGAGCACACCGAGCGCGGTGTCGGTGCCGGCGATGCCCGTGGCCACTTCGTTGAGCGTTCCATCGCCGCCATAGCCGATCACGACGTCGACTCCGCGACGAGCTGCATCGTGGGCGAAGAGCGTCGCGTGGCCCCGACGGTTGGTTTCGAGGACCTCGACCTGGTGTCCCCGGCCGAGCCGTCGCTGGACCACGACCGTGTTGCGCGCGGTCACCGATGAGGCGAACGAATTGACGATGAGCAGGATCTTCAAGCGGGGACGACGGTAGCAATCTGTGGCGGGTCGGCTCGGATGCGGCGGCGCACGTCACACCTCTGGTCGACGCTCGGGTTGGGCCGCAAGTTCACACGCCGGTAGCTTGACGACTCGTATGAACGTGATCGTGTGCGTGAAACAGATCCCCGACCCGGCGCTGCCGGGCGAGCTGGATCCCTCTACCAACACGCTGAAGCGCGACGGCAAGCTCATCCTCGATGAGTCCGACAGCTATGGCGTCGAAATGGCGCTCCAGCTCGTCGATGCCGCGGGCGACGGCGAGGTGAGCCTGGTATCGATGGCTCCCAACGACGAGGTGTCCGGTCTGCGGACCGCTCTCGCGATGGGCGCCGCGAGGGCCGTGCTCGTCTCGGACCCTTCACTCGCCGGTGCCGATGCGCTGACGACGGCGAAGGTACTCGCCGCGGCGACCGAGAAGCTCGGCGAAGCCGACCTCATCATCGCCGGCACCGAGTCGTCGGACGGCTACACCGGCACCGTGCCCGAGCAGATCGCCGAGGTGCTCGGGCTCCCGTCGGTCACCTTCGCCAAGACGATCGCCGTCGAGGACGGCGTGCTCAAGGTCAACCGCCAGACCGAGGCCGGTTACGACGAGGTCACGTGCACGCTGCCTGCCGTCGTCTCGGTGACCGCCGGTGTGGTCGAACCCCGCTACCCGAGCTTCAAGGGCATCATGTCCGCCAAGTCGAAGCCGGTCGAGAACGCGACCGCCGCCGATCTCGGCGTCGATGTGGTCTCCTGGGGCCAGCAGATCACCTCCGTCGAGGATGCCCCTGCCCGCGAGTCCGGCGAGGTCATCGAGGACGACGGCGAATCGTTCAACCGGATCGTCGAGTTCCTCGACGAGCTGAAGGTCATCTGAGGAGGCGGTCATGGGTATCGACAACATCTGGGTCTTCGCACAGGTCATCGACGGCGAAGCGACCACCGGCACTCTCGAACTGCTCACCAAGGCGCGCGAACTCGGCGGCAACGTGGCGGCGTTCGTCGCCGGCGATGCCTCGGGCGCCGAGGGCACTCTCGGCGATCACGGCGCGGCAACGATCTTCACAACCGGCGATCTCGCCGGCAATCTGCCCGGCGTCGCCGTCTCATCGGCGATGCAGGCGGTGATCGACGGTGGTGAGAGCCCCGATCTGATCATGTTCCCGCAGAACTACGAGGGCCGCGACATCATCAGCCGCCTCTCTGTCAAGCTCGACCGCACGGTGCTCACCAACTCGACCGAGATCGTCGTCGACGGCGATTCCGTCGTCGTGACCACGCCGATCTTCGGCGGCGTCACCAACGTGAGTTCCACCTTCACCGGTGAGAAGCCGTATCTGGCCGCATTCCGGCCGAAGAGTTTCGCTGCCGAGGGTGGCGCGGGCGCTGCGGCAACCGTGGTCGCCGCACCGGTGCCCGATCTCGGCGCGTCCGGCGGCGCAACGGTGACCGCTGTTCACCTGGAAGAGCACTCCGGTCCGAAGCTCGACGAGGCCGACGTCGTCGTCTCGGGCGGCCGCGGACTCGGCGAGGCCGAGAAGTTCGAGATGATCGAGACGCTCGCCAAGGCGCTCAAGGGCGCTCCCGGAGCCTCGCGTGCGATCGTCGATGCCGGCTGGGTGCCCTACAGCTACCAGGTCGGCCAGACCGGCAAGGTCGTCAAGCCCACCGTGTACATCGCCGCCGGCATCTCGGGCGCGACACAGCACATGGTCGGCATGAAGGGCTCGAAGAACATCATCGCGATCAACAAGGACAAGGAGGCACCGATCTTCGGTGTCGCCGACCTCGGCATCGTCGGTGATGTGCACAAGGTGCTGCCGCAACTGATCGCGGCCCTCGAAGCGCGCAGCTGACGTCGCCCACCTCGCGGCGGGGTCACCAGCGCAAGCGCCCTGTTGTCATGCCGACCGGCCCGCGCGCGCCTGAGTCGATGGCCGACGCCTCGGGTTGCGCTCACCCTTGACATCGACGCGCCTCGATGGCAAGATGCCTGACAATGTCAGGGAAAGCGAACAGCGACAGGAAAACCGAACGCCGACAGGCGACGATCGACGAGATAGTCGCCGCGGCCTGGACGCTGAGCCGGGAGCAGGGTCTCGGAAACTTCTCGATGCGCGACCTCGGTGCCGAGGTGGGCATGCGGGCGCAGTCGCTCTACGGGTACTTCTCCTCGAAGCACGAGATCTTCGACGCGATGTTCTGCGAGGGCAATCGTGCCCTCATCGACCATCTCGGGAACGGCCGCGATCGCGACGTGAGCGATGACCACCTGCCCGACCAGATTCTCATCGGCGGCCGACGCTTCTTCGGATTCTGCACAAGCGACCCGGTTCGGTACCAGCTGATGTTCCAGCGCACGATCCCCGGCTTCGAACCGTCGCCCAAGAGCTATGCCGTCGCGCAGGAGGCCTACGACGTCGCCGTCGAACCGTTTCGGGCGCTCGGTCTCACAGAGTCCGAAGTCGACCTCTTCGTCGCCGTGCTGGCCGGCCTCATCGCACAGCAGATCTCCAACGAGCCCGGCGGTGACCGCTGGGAGCAGTTGCTCGAACCGGCGTTCGCGATGTTGCTCAACGAGTTCGCCGGCGCGTCGACCACAACGTCAACGATCACGTGAATCCTCACGTCGACCACAACAAGGAGTACACGATGAACACGATCTCGGTCACGACCACCGAGCCGCTCAGCCACGCGACCGCGATGGATCTGCTGGCGGGCGAGTTCGCACGGACGAACGCAATGCTCGCTTCGTTCGACGACGACGACTGGTCGGCTCGCACCGACTGTCCCGAGTGGGATGTGCGCCGGATGTACCTGCACGTACTGGGTGCTTGCGAGGCCGGAGCGTCGATGCGCGAGAACGTTCATCAACTGCGGGCGGCATACCGCCACCGCAAGCAGCGGGGAGGACCTCTCGAGGCCGCGCTGTCCGCGGTGCAGATCCGAGACCGTGAGCAGCTCGGCGCGTCCGATATCGG
This sequence comes from uncultured Ilumatobacteraceae bacterium, assembly GCA_965371355.1. Taxonomy (GTDB): domain Bacteria; phylum Actinomycetota; class Acidimicrobiia; order Acidimicrobiales; family Ilumatobacteraceae; genus JASJHI01. The sequence goes on along the minus strand of CBDUYD010000013.1, from coordinate 1,194 downwards.
GCCGCGGATGGAAGCGATCGCGCCCAAGACGGTGCGCGGTCGCCGTCGCGTCCCATCGCTCGTACGCAACCACGCCAAGCTGGCGATCGACGGGCCCGTCCACGAATCGTGGACGCTCGGGTATCTGATCGACACGATCTACCTGCGCGACATGTGGATGCATCGTGTCGACGCCAGCCGTGCCACGGGCCGGCCGCTCGATCTCAGCGACGACCACGACGGCCGGATCGTCGGCGACGTCGTCGCAGAGTGGGCGCGTCGACACGGCGGGGCGTTCGCGCTCGAGCTCACGGGTCCGGCGGGCGGCAGGTTCGCCGACGAGCCCGAATCGACCGACGCGGAACACCTCACGCTCGACGCGGTCGAGTTCTGCCGCACCCTTGCGGGACGCAACCCCGATGGCGCAACCGGGCTGATCAACACCGTCGTTCCCTTCTGAACGAACCAACACACGAGAGGAAGTTCAATGGACACCAAAATCGAAGAGATCGACGACGAGATCTACCGGATCTCGACATTCGTACCCGACGTCGGGCTGTCGTTCAATCAGATCCTCGTCGTCGCCGACGAACCGCTGTTGTTCCACCTCGGGATGCGCGGCATGTTCCCGGCCGTGAGCGACGCGGTCACCCGGGTCATTCCGCTCGAGCGTCTCCGCTGGTTGAGCTTCGGTCACGTCGAGGCCGACGAGTGCGGCGCGATGAATCAGTGGCTCGCAGCTGCACCGAACTCGGAGGTCACATTCGGGGGACTCGGCTGCATGGTGTCGGTCGATGATCTCGCCGACCGGCCACCGGTGCCGCTCGAGGATCAGCAGGTGCTCGACCTCGGGGGCAAGCGCGTCCGCTACATCGCGACACCCCACGTGCCGCACGGCTGGGACGCCGGGGTGCTGTTCGAGGAGTCGACCTCGACTCTGCTGTGCGGTGACCTGTTCACGCAGGGCGGTGACGGGCCGGCGATCAGCACCGACTCACCGATGGACGCAACGATTGCCGCCGAGCAGCAGTTCGGCTACACCTCCGGCGCACCGCATACCTGCGACACGCTCGAGGGCCTCGTCGCGTTCGCACCGACCACCCTTGCCCTCATGCACGGGTCCGCGCATCGCGGACCCGGTGACGTCTGGCTCCGCGAGCTGGCCGAGTACCACCGCACCGCCGTGCCGGCCTAGCGACCGGCCGAGCGCGGACC
>CBDUYD010000012.1:0-32529 GCA_965371355.1 uncultured Ilumatobacteraceae bacterium | reverse complement strand
GACCAAACACTGTTCCACCAAGGAACCACCACCGACCGGCGACCCACCGACCGGACGGAGCCGACCTCGACAAGGCGAACAGCCGAGGGGTCTGCCGTACCACGGGACGGGATCGCGACCGGGCGACGCGGCGACCCGCAGATCCCTGAGCGAGTCGGCGGGCGGGAGGCCGACCAGCGATCCGAACCGAACGCTCCCCGACCGGAGACTCGCTCCGAAGTCAAGCAGGAGGCTGAGCAACTCGCGATGATCTGAGCCAACGCCGAACGCCGCTCCGGTGTGCTCGATATCGCTGCTCCAGGTTCGCCACGCCTGGGAGGCGGACCGGGGCGCTGTGGTTTGGTCAAGTCTTGGATCGCTCGCCGAATGCGCACGGGCAGATCCGACGGCCCAGCCGAACTTCCGTGATGAGCCACGGACCCACCCGCGCCGTGCGCGTCTGGCTTCGGCTCAACGCGTCTTTCGCGCGCCGATGTTCGTCAATTCACACGTTCATCTGCGACGTTCATCTGTCGGTGCCGCGGGTTCCGCTCAGGGTGCGCGTCGATCCAAGAGCATCGCGTCGCCGAACGAGAGGAAGCGGTAATCGCTCGCCATCGCTGTGGCGTAGAGCTCGCGCCACCGCGGGCCGATGAATGCGTCGATCATCATCAACAGCGTCGTGCGCGGGAGGTGGAAGTTCGTCAGCAGCACGTCGACGATCTGCCAGTCGAACCCGCGATGGATGAAGAGGTCGGTGCGCCCGGCGAGATCTCCGGTAGCCGCCGCCGATTCGAGCGCCCGGACGGCGGTCGTGCCGACCGCGACGACCCGTTCCGCTCGGCGGGCGGCGGCCATCGTCGCTTCGGGCACTCGGTAGCGCTCGGTGTGCATCGGGTGGTCGAGCGGGTCGTCGGTGGTGATCGGCTGGAAGGTGTCGAGGCCGACGACGAGTTCGACCATCGCCATGTCGACCCCCCGGTCGGCCAGCCTCTCGAACAGCTCGGGTGTGAAGTGTAGTCCGGCCGTCGGTGCCGCCGCCGACGCCGGGTCATGGGCATAGACGGTCTGATATCGATCGGGATCGTCGAGCCGGGTCGTGATGTACGGCGGCAGCGGCATCTCGCCGTGCCGAGTGAGGAGCGCCTCGGCGTCACCGAGCAACTCGACCTCGAATGTGTCGCCGGCGGGAGTGCGCTCGCCGATGCGTACGACTCCGCTGTCGGCCGGGTCGGGCTGATCCGAGCGCTCGAGGCCATACAGCACCTCTCCCGCTCTGAGGCGCCCACCGGGCCGGACGAGAGCCTCCCACCGCAGCCGACGTTCGTCCCTCGCCTCGAGCAGCAGCACCTCGGCCGCTCCCCCGCTCGCCCGCCGAAGGCGCAGCCGGGCCGGGATCACCCTCGTCTCGTTGAGGACGAGGAGGTCGCCCGCCCGCAGCAGCTCGGGGAGGTCGGCGACCTTGCGGTGCTCGGGCGGCGCCGAACCACGGTCGACCAGGAGTCGAGCGGCATCGCGCGGTTCGATCGGGGTCTGGGCGATCCGGTCGTCGGCAAGCGCGTAGTCGAACTCGGACAGATGCACGCGCCGGAGGCTACGGCTCGTGCCGTGTCACGACTCGAAGAGGGTCGATGCAGAACCGTGTCGGGGTGGTTCGAGGCCGACGTGCTCGTAGGCGGCGGGCATCGCGACCCGTCCGCGCGGCGTGCGGATGATCATCCCCTGGGTGATGAGGAACGGCTCGTAGACATCTTCGACGGTCTCGGGCTGCTCAGCGACGCTGATCGCCAGCGTGGAGAGCCCGACGGGCCCACCACCGAACTGGCGACACAGAGCGGTGAGGATCGCCCGGTCGACCTTGTCGAGGCCACGATCGTCGACGCCGAACAGGGCGAGTCCGCGGGACGCGACATCGCTGTCGATCGTGCCGTCGGCGCGCACCTCGGCGAAGTCGCGCACCCGCCGCAGCAGACGGTTCGCGATCCGGGGCGTCCCCCGCGATCGGCAGGCGATCTGCTCGGCACCGGGGCGGTCGATCGTGACATCGAGGATCCCCGCGGCGCGTTCGACGATCGCACGGAGTTCGTCGTCGTCGTAGTAGTCGAGGCGGGCGACGAGGCCGAACCGGTCGCGCAACGGTCCGGTGATCATGCCGGTACGGGTCGTCGCCCCGACCAGCGTGAACGGTGGCATCGTCAGCCGGATACTCGACGCGGCCGGGCCCTTGCCGACGACGATGTCGAGCTGGAAGTCCTCCATCGCCGGGTAGAGGATCTCTTCGACAGCCCGCGACAAGCGGTGGATCTCGTCGATGAACAGCACGTCGCCGTCTTCGAGCTTGGTGAGGATCGCCGCCAGGTCGCCGGCACGTTCGAGCGCCGGACCGGAGGTGATGTGGAGCTGGACGCCCATCTCGGTGGCGACGATCCCGGCCAACGTGGTCTTGCCGAGTCCCGGCGGACCCGCGAACAGGAGATGGTCGACGGGCTGATTTCGCCGGCGGGCGGCCTCGAGCACGATCGTGAGGTGCTCCTTGAGTTCGCGCTGGCCGACGAACTCGTCGAGCGCGCGCGGACGGAGTCCGGCCTCGGCGTCGATCTCGCGATCGTCCTCGGGCGCCGGGTCGAGGAACTCCTCACGCATGGCGCGCTCCGAGTGACTTGAGGGCATCGCGCAGCAGCGTCGCCGAGTCGGCATCGGCGGGAAGCTCACGCAGGGCGTCGCGGATCTCGTCGGTGCCGTATCCGAGACCGGTGAGCGCCTCGCGGACATCGGTGACGACCGAAGCCGCGCCGGTCGACGTGGTGGCACCGTCGAGGACGGGCACGGACAGGCGGCTCTTCAACTCGATGAGCAGGCGCTCGGCGGTCTTCTTGCCGATACCCGGCACGAGCGTGAGTGCGCCGGTGTCACCATTCGCGACGACGTCGACGAGTGCGGCAGGCGGATGCGTGTCGAGGATCGCCATCGCCAGCGCCGGGCCGACACCGTGGGTGGCGATGAGGACCTGGAACGTGGCCCGCTCGTCGCTCGATGTGAATCCGAACAGGGTCTGGGCGTCTTCGCGTATGTGGTGGTGGATGCGGAGGAAGGCCGGGCTCCCCGGCTCGAGTTCGGGTAGTGCACGGGCCGAGACATTGACCACGTAGCCCACGCCGCCGACCTCGAGCAGCACCGAGCCCTCGAGATCGCGCTCGAGGACCTGGCCCCGCAGCGAGCCGATCACGACGATCCGATCATCACGTCGAGCCTCACTTCAGGCCGTTCCGCCGGCGACGGCGCGCATGCGGCGTCCGATCGGCGACATCGCCAGGTGGCACAAGGCCAGAGCCGCGGCATCGGCCGCGTCTGCGGGCTTGGGCAGGCTGTTCAGCTTCAGGCGGACCTGCACCATCTTCTGCACCTGACGCTTGTCGGCACCGCCCCAGCCGGCGACCGCATCCTTCACCTGATTGGGCGTGTACTGGATCACCTCGCAGCCGGCGATGGCCGCCTCGGCCAACGCGAGGCCGCTCGCCTGGCCGACGCTCATCGCCGTGCGCACGTTGACCTGGAAGAAGACCTGCTCGACAGCGACCACGTCGGGTCGGTACTCGCTGATCAGCGACTCGAACTCGAGACGCAGCGCCGCCAACCGCTGTGGGAGAGCATCGGATGCGGGTGTGCGGATCACGCCGAGCGAGACGGCGCTTGCCGCTGCCGGACCGCGCCCGTCGACGACGGCGTATCCGCACCGCGTGAGTCCTGGATCGATGCCGAGTACCCGGATGCGGGTACTCGTCGTCGCATCGACCGAGTTTGCGAACATGAGTTCGTAGGCTATCGGGCGTTCGCGAGCCGGTGTGCGATACCCGGAAAGCCGATCGCGGGCGCCCGCTCAGGTCGTGTCGAGCTTATGGAGCTCGCCGATCAGTTCGTTCACGGGACGATAGGTGAGCCCCGCGATCGCCCGATGCGCGTAGCGGATCACGCCGTCGCCGCCGACGATGAACACGCTCCGCCGCGGGAACCCGAGCGGGCCGAGAGTGCCGTACGATCCGGCGACCGCCTTGTCGACGTCGGCGAGGAGCGGGAAGGCGAGGTCGTGCTTGTCCGAGAAGTTCTCGTGGCTCGAGACGTCCTGTGCCGAGATCGCGAGGATCTGCGCATCGAGGTCGACGAACTGATCGAGACCGTCGTTGTAGCTGTTGAGCTGCTTCGCGCACACCGGGCTGTCGTCGCTCGGGTAGAACACGACCAAGACCGGCCTGCCGCGGTAGCCGGCCAGCGAGTACGCGCGATCGCCGGTTCCTGCGAGGGTGAACCCGGGTGCCCGATCGCCGACCCCGACGCTCATGCCGTGACTTCCTCCATCAGGTCGTCGCTGATGTCGAAGTTGGAGAACACGTCCTGCACGTCGTCGTTGTCCTCGAGCGCCTCGAGGATTCGTAGCACGGCCTTGGCCTCGCTCGATTCGGTGATCGGGACGAGGTTCTCCGACAGCAGCGGTGCGTCGGCGGAGATCACCTCGATTCCCGTCGCGTCGAGCGCCGCCTTCACGTCGTACACGTCGGAGGGTTCCGTGAGGATCTTGAATCCCGATCCCTCGGTGACGATGTCGTCGGCGCCGGCCTCGAGCGCCGCCATCATCAGGTCGTCCTCGTCGATCCCCTCACCGGTGATGATCACGCCCCGTCGCCCGAACTGCCAGCTGACCGCGCCCGGTTCGGCCATCGAACCACCGAGCTTGGTGAAGACACCGCGGATCTCGGCTCCCGTTCGGTTGCGGTTGTCGGTGAGAACGTCGATGAGGAGGGCGACTCCGCCGGGTGCGTAGCCCTCGTACATGATGCTCTCGTAGGTGCCGCCATCGGACTCGCCGGTCCCCCGCTTGATCGCCCGGTCGATCGCCTCGTTGGTCATCCGCGCGGCCTTCGCCTTCTGCACGGCGGTGCGCAGCGTGGGGTTGGTCTCGATGTCGCCGCCGTTCTTCGCGTTGACCTCGATCTGACGGGCGAGTTTGGCGAAGAGCTTTCCGCGCGCCTTGTCGGCAGCGCCCTTCTTGTGCTTGATGGTCGCCCATTTGGAATGCCCGGACATGTGGGACTCTCCCGGTCAGCTGATGGTCTGGTGCGTGACGATCACCGGTGTGGCACCAGCGATCTGATGAAGATCTCGTGCAGCCGAGCATCGTCGGTGAGCTCGGGATGGAACGCAGCCACCGTACAGGTTTGCGTACGGACGAGAACAGGCACACCGTCGTGTGCGGCCATGACCTCGACGTCGGATCCGACGCGTTCGACGAGCGGCGCCCTGATGAAGACGGCGTGGAAGGGACTATCGAGTTCGGTGACGTCGAGATCGGCCTCGAAGCTCTCGAGCTGGCGCCCGTACCCGTTGCGCCGCACGGAGATGTCGATCAGGTCGAAGCCGCGCTGGTCGTCGCGTCCGTCGAGCACGTCGATGGCGCACAGGATCATCCCGGCGCACGTGCCGAACACCGGAAGACCGCCGGCGAGGCGATCGTCGAGGACGTCGAACATCCCGCTCGTGGTCAGCAGGTGCGACATCGTCGTGCTCTCGCCACCCGGCAGCACGAGCCCGTCGAGGCCGTCGAGATCGACGGGACGGCGTACGAGCGGAGCGTCCGCACCGAGCGAGATCAGTCGTCGACGATGCAGCTCGAACGCACCCTGCAGGGCGAGTACGCCGACGACCGGCGCCGTGTCGAGCGCGTCGGTCGGCCCCTGGAGGGATACTGCGTCGTCGGCGGAGCCGGTCGATGCGCGGTGTTCACCAGCCCCGATCGGCATACCGCTGGTTGATCTCGTCCATTTCGATGCCGATCATCGGGGCGCCCAGGCCGCGGCTCACCTTGGCCAGGATGTCGGCGTCGGCGAAGTGGGTGGTGGCCTCGACGATCGCCTTCGCCCGCGGCAGCGGGTCGGCCGACTTGAAGATGCCCGAACCCACGAAGACCGCCTCGGCGCCCAGTTGCATCGCGAGTGCGGCGTCGGCGGGGGTCGCCAGGCCACCCGCGCAGAACAGCGGGACGGGGAGCGTGCCGGTCTCGGCGATCTCCTGCACGAGCGGGAGCGGCGCGCTCAGCTGCTTGGCCCAGTCGAACAACTCGGCGGGGTCGGCCTGGGTGATGCGCCTGATGTCGCCGGTGATCGAACGGAGGTGGCGGACCGCCTCGACGACGTTGCCGGTGCCCGCCTCGCCCTTCGAACGGATCATTGCGGCACCCTCGGAGATTCGACGGAGCGCCTCGCCGAGGTTGGTCGCACCGCAGACGAAGGGCACGTCGAAGGCGAACTTGTCGATGTGGTGCGCCTCATCCGCGGGGGTGAGTACCTCGGACTCGTCGATGAAGTCGACGCCGAGCGCCTGGATGATCTGTGCTTCGACGAAATGCCCGATCCGCACCTTGGCCATCACGGGGATCGACACGGCGGCCTTGATCCCCTCGATCATCTCGGGATCGCTCATCCGTGCGACGCCGCCATCGCGGCGGATGTCGGCGGGCACCCGTTCGAGGGCCATCACGGCGACCGCCCCGGCATCCTCCGCGACCGTGGCCTGCTCTGGTGTGACGACGTCCATGATGACGCCGCCCTTCATCATCTCGGCCAGTCCACGCTTGACCGGGAACGTGCCGGTGTCACGACGTTCGCTCATGCCTCCATCGTACGTTCAACTCACCGATTGAGGCCCGTCGGATTCAGGTACCGCCGATACCACCCCCGGAACCACCACCGAACCACCCCCGAACCACCCGAAAAATGCCGCTGGGATCCCGCTGAGCGGGAAGATCCGTACTCAGAACGGGGAATCCGGCGCGCGCGGGCGCGGGTCAGGCGGGCCAGATCTCGATCGGGAGGCCGGGGTTGGCCGGATCGAGTGTCGGGACGGCTTCGGCCAGTTCGATCCAGGTGTTGCCGGGCGTCAGTTCGATCGGCGCGCCCTCGTCGTCGAAGAACTCGAGGGAGAACAGTGAGAACTCACGCTTCCAGCGGCCCTCGATCACCTGACCGTTGCTGAAGACGGCGACCGGACCCTCGCCGGTCGTCTGGGCCTCGGGACTGCGTGCATCGACGGAACTCGGTTGGTAGTCGACGCCCATCACGATGAGGTTGGTCGCCGTGATCTGCCCGTGGACCGCATCGACGTGGCTCTGCCCGCCCTGCACGCGTCCGAACACACCGAAGTCGGGGTTCCAGTGCCATTGGATGGCGATGGATCCCATCCGGAGATCGAAGCCGGCGGTCGGAGTGCCCTCGAACATCTCGCCTTCGGGGAGATACCGGTACTGCTGGGGCGGTGGGCCCGGGTGCTCGGGAGGCGTCAGCGCCCAGAGCACGTCGGTCGAGCTGTAGAAGTTGTGCGGCGCGCTACCGGGGCCGCGATAGTACGCCGACCCGAACCCCTTGAACGGGTTGAGGTCGGTGAGGGGCGAGTCGGCGATGATCCGCGTGACGCCGGCGTTTCCGCCACTCCAGGCGAACAGCGGCTCGTTGAACGACAACAGGATGTCGACGTCCTGGGTGCGCCCCGAGCGGATCGGGCCGACCGGGTTGGAACCCTGGCTGTGGAAGATCGCGGCGAAGCGGGTGATCTGCCCCTCGACGATCTCCTCGAACACGATGTCGGCGACGGCGAGGCCGCTGTGGTTGCGACGCGCAGCCGGGTGGTTGTTGATCTTCACCGCCAGGGCAGGTCGCTGCAAGATCTCGTCCTCGCTCGCGAGCGGCTCGCCGGTCAGCGGCTGGCGGACCACGACGGGAACGGTCGTGGTCGTCGATGAGGTCGACGACGACGACGAGGCAGAAGTGGTCGTCTCATCGGCCGACGTCGTCGTTTCCTCGGCCTCGGTGGCCGGCGGTGTGTCGGTTGCCGGAGTCGAGTCGGAGGTGTCGTCCCCTCCCCCACCGCAGGCTGCGAAGAGGAGAGCTGCGGCGGCTGCGGACGCCATGACGCGAGGGACGTTCATCAGAGTTCTCTCAGGAGTGAAATCCGCTCGTCGAGCGGTGGGTGGGTGTTGAACATCTTGTGGATCCCGGCGAGCTTTCCCTTGTCGCCGACGCCGCTCATCGGCTGCTCGATCCACATGTGTGCGGTGGCCGTGGAGGCGCTGTGGGTCACCGTGGTGTCCTCCTGCAACTTCTCGAGCGCCGAGATCAGGCCGGGCGGGTACCGGGTGAGCTGACAGGCGCTGAGGTCGGCGAGGGTCTCGCGGCTTCGAGAGACGGTTGCCTGCATGGCCCGTGCCGCGATCGGGGCGAGGATCAACAAAGCGAAACCGACGATCGCGAGGGGGTTTCCGTGGCCGTTGTGGTCGCCGGAACGTGACACGCGGCCACCGTTCCACCACATCGTGCGGATCGCCATGTCGGTCATCAGCGCCACGGCTCCGACCATCGTGACCGCGAGCGTGCTGACGAGGATGTCGTAGTTCCGGATGTGGCTCAGCTCGTGGGCGACGACACCCTCGAGTTCGACCCGGTTCATCTTGTCGAGTAGGCCGGTGGTGACCGCGATCGCGGCGTTGTTCGGGTTCCGGCCGGTGGCGAACGCGTTCGGCGCCGGATCGTCGATGATGTAGACACCCGGCTTGGGGAGGCCCCCGGCGATGCACAGTCCCTCGACGAGGTTGTGGAGCCGGGCGTACTCTTCGGGTGGCGCCGGGCGGGCGCGGCTGACAGCCAATGCGATCTTGTCGGCCTTCCAGTACGAGCCGAAGGCGATGGCACCGGCGATGACGAGGGCGATGATCGTGAAGATCGGCCCGTTGCCGATGAGGTAGCCGAAGAGCGCGCCGACGAGGGCGATGATGATGACGAACGAAGCGATCAGCAGTGCGCTGCGCCGCTTGTTCGAGCGGATCTGTTCGAACATGTGGGGGGATCTCGGGGGGTCGTGGAGGAGTGGGAGTGGAGGGTGTCGTCGCCGGCGGGCGGCGATCAGAAGTCGACGCTGGGTACCGCGTGGGCGCCGGGCTCGGCCTCGAAGTAGTCGCGTTCGGTGAAGTTCAGCATCTTCGCGAAGAGGACCGCAGGGAACTGCTGGATCTTGTTGTTGTAGTCGAGGACGCTGTCGTTGTAGAACTGGCGGGCGTAGGCGACACGTCCCTCGGTGGCGGTCAACTCCTCTTGCAGGGCGAGGAAGTTCTGGTTGGCCTTGAGGTCGGGATACGCCTCGCTGAGGGCGAACAGCTGTCGCAGGGCACCGGTGAGCACACCCTCGGCCTGCGCCTGCGGACCGGGCTCGTCGGGAGCCGAGATCGCCGCATTGCGGGCCGCGATGACCGCATCGAGCGTTTCGCGTTCGTGGGCCGCGTATCCCTTGACCGTTTCGACCAGGTTCGGGATGAGGTCGAGGCGACGCTTGAGCTGGACGTCGATCTGCGACCAGGCGTTGTCGACCTGGTTGCGCCGCCTGATCAGGCCGTTGTAGGCGCCGATCATCAGCGCGACGAGCGCCACGACGAGAATGGCGACGATGATGAGAGCGATCATGTGCTGCCAGTGTACGGGCCGTCCGGCGCCGATCAGGTGATGTCCGCGGCGATCAAGTCCCAAGTATCACTCGGTGATGAGGCTCCGGTAGATCTCGACGTAGGCGTCGGCCAGGGCGCTCATCGAGAACCGCTCGGCGCGGGCAGCGCCCGCCGCACGCAGGCGGGCGCTCAAGTCGTGGTCGGTGATCGCTCTCGTGATCGCCTCGGCCAATGCCGGTGGGTCGTCGGGTGGTACGAGCAGTGCGTCGACGTCGTCGGTGGCGACGTTGCGGTAGCCGTCGAGGGCGCTCGCCACGACCGTCGCCCCGGCCGCCATCGCCTCGATCAACACGACGCCGAACGACTCTCCCCCGAGTGACGGTGCGCAGAAGACATCGCTCGAGCGGAGGCGCGCGAACTTCTCCTCGTCGGAGATCCGGCCGAGCCACACGATCCGGTCGTCGCCGGCCGATCGTTCGCGCAACCGTTCGGTGTCGGGCCCCTCGCCCGCGATCAGCACGTCGACGTCGAGATCGACGTGCTCGAGCGAGTCGATCAGTACCCGCAGCCCCTTGCGTTCCTCGTGGCGACCGCAGAACAGCACCGACGGCCGGGCGGGGCTGCGTTCGAACGCCTGCGTCGCGCGGATCTGCTCGTACTCGACACCGTTGAACAACACCTCGTAGTCACCGCCGAGGTGCTCGCTGACGAGGTAGAGCGCGTCCTTGGAGACCACCACCTTGCGATCGAGGCGGTGGATGAGTCGGGAGAGAGGGCCGAAGAGGAACCGGTAGCTGGCCGACGCGCCCGCCGCGTGAAATGTGCCGACCGTCGGGGCGCGATGGACGAGCAGCGCGGTCAGCGTCGGTCCCGGCGACAGCGGTTCGTGGAGGTGGATCACGTCGAACGCCTCGTCGTTCAGCGCGCGCAGTGTGCGCATGACGGCCGGCGGGTCGGGCGCGATCGGGGCGATCGACCCGTTCGCGGCGGTCGGTAGGGAGTTTCCGAGCGGCGTCACGAAGCTCTCGGGCGGCGGGCCGTCACACGGGCCGAGCACCCGCGCCTGGTGGCCCCGCCGCCGGAGTTCCCGCGCCAGCCCCAGCACCTGTGCCTGCACCCCGCCGGGGATGGTCAGGCTGTACGGGCAGAGGATCCCGATTCGCATCGGGCGGCCGGCCGAATCCCCTCGATCATCTGCGGCGCGGTCCATCTGGGGCACGGCGATCAGCGGTCCGGGCGCGGGTCGGCGGCCGCGTATCCGGGGTCGGAGGGCCAGTTCGGCAGGAAGAGGTGCCACTGCGAAGGTGCCCGCCGGATGAGGATCTCGAGTTCCTCGGCGATCGTCTGGGTGAGCCGCTGCACGTCGTCGCGCAGCCGCCCGTCGGAGCGCTCGACGTCGATCGGCGGCCGGACGTAGCCGAGGTGCCCGTCGACGCGATCGGTGAAGTAGATGGCGGTCGGCAGGATGGGTGCCCCGGTGCGGAGGGCGAGCAGCGCCGGTCCCGCCGGAAGCGTCGTGCGCTCGCCGAAGAACTCGACCTCGGGACCGGTGCGCTGGATGTCGCGGTCCGAGAGCAGGCAGATGATGTGATTGTCCGCCAGCGCGCGCGCGACCGCCGACGCGGCGTCCGGGCCCAACCCGACGACGTTCATGCCGAGCTTCGAGCGCAGGTCGACGAACCAGTCGAACAGTTCGGGCGGCTCGATCCGCTCGACCACCACCGTGATCTCATGGCCTCTGTCGGCAGCCCAGCGGCCCGCCCACTCCCAACCGCCGAGGTGCGGGATGGTGAGCAGCGCTCCCCCACCCGCGTCGAGCGCCGCCTCGAGATGTTCGAATCCCTCGATCTGCAGACCCCTCGCGACGATCCGGCGCGACACCGTCGGCAGGCGGAGACTCTCGATCCAGTAGCGGGCGTAGTAGTCGAACGCCTCGCGTGAGGCCCGGCGCAGCCGTAGTCCGCGCAACGTCGGATCCGCACGTCGCAGGTGCCGTTCGATCATCTCCCGGCGCTGTGGGCTGGTGAGGCTCGCTCCGGTACCGAGCGGCACCGCCAACCCCGCGACCAGAAAAGAGGGAGTCATCCGTGCCGCCAGCGCTCCGAGGCGATACGTGCCGGTGGTGACCTGATCGGAGAACTGATCGGCCAGCCGGCCGCGATCGGGACGTGCGGGCACCTGACCGGACCCGCTCGGCCTCGGGTTGTTCACCTCGGCACTCAGGATCTACGCCGCGGCACGCGCGTTCGACGGCGCTCGCTGCGGGCGACACGCCTGCTCTGGCGGCGCGATCGACGCATCTCGATGCGGGCGGCGGTGACCGGGGCCACGTCGGCGGCCTTCCACACCTTGACGAAGCGCTGGATCGCGGTGATCGACGTGAGCAACAGCATGATCCAGAGGATCGGCACCAGCAGCACCGGGAACAGCAGCCCGATGCAGATCGCGATAATCCGCTCGGCGCGCTCCATCAGGCCGCCCTTGGCCTCGATCCCGAGCGACTCGGCCTTGGCGCGCTGATAACTGATCAGCGATGAGACAGAGGCGACCGCGAAGGGGAGCAGCGTGAGATAGGGCGACTCGTTGCCCACGAAGTACCAGGCGATCCCGCCGAGCAGCAGCGAGTCGGTTATGCGGTCGATCGTCGAGTCGAAGAAGGCACCTCGCTGGCTTGCCGCGCCCGAGGCCTTTGCCAGCGCTCCGTCGAGGAGATCGGGGAGTGCGGCGAGGATGACGAGCAGCAGCCCGAGTCGGAGGTACCCCGCACCGATCGCCACCGCCGCGCCGATGCCGACGACGAGTCCGACGACCGTGAGGTGATCGGGGGTCAGGCCGGTTCGACGAAGGCCGGCACCGATCGGCTTGACGGCCTTGTCGACCGGCGCCCTGAACTTGCCGTCGAACATCGCCAAGAGGCTAGCGCCGTGATCATGAACGTTCATGGTGCCGACGACGAGCCGGGTCCGGCGAGCTAGCTGTCGGAGTCGCCGAGGTCGTCGGGATTCTCCTCGACGAGGTGTTCGACGACGCGCCCGTCGACCGCGTCGACGAGGACGAGGCCGCGCAACGCCGGCGGATCCTCGGCCGAGTAGCACAGCACCCGCCACGTCGGTCTGCTGCGCAGGCCGCGCCAGACCTGTTGCGCCGAGGCGTGGCCGACGGCGAATCCGACCGCTCCCTGCGCGGCGACGAGCGCCTCCTTCTCGTCGACGCGCATGTGCCATCCCGACGTGATCGAGAACACGCCGACGACGACGAGCACGAGGCCCCCGACAAGCCATCCTTCGTTGACGATCGGTTGATCATCGGCCAACGCGTAGCCGGCGATCGCGAAGGTCGCGAGCACGAGGTAGATGACTCCCGGCCACCGACGACGGCTGTTGTCGGGAAACTGGTACGCGCCGACGAATCCAGACGGGTCGAGGTCGTCAGGGAGTTCGTCGCGGACGTCGTCGGTCATCGGGTTCAGGCTACGGCCAGGCCGCACGGACCTTCTCGGTCGTCACGTCGAGCGACTCGGGAATGGTCTGCGTGTTGGCGATCGCTGCCATGAAGTTGGAGTCGCCGGTCCAGCGCGGCAGGACATGCACGTGTAGATGGTCGGGGATCGAACCACCGGCCGGCCGCCCGAGGTTGAGGCCGATGTTCAAGCCGTCGGGCCGGTAGGCGGAGCGCAACGCCCGGCTCGCCTCGGTCACCGTCGACCACAGCTCGATCGTCTCCTGCTCGGTCAGCCCGTCGAGGTCGCCGACCTCGCGGTACGGCACGACCAGCAGGTGGCCCGAGGTGTACGGAAACAGGTTGGCGATCACGAAACACGTCTCGCCGCGCCGGATGATGTGCGTCTCGTCGTCGGGCAGGCCCGAGTCGAGGATCTGTGTGAAGACCGATCCCGCTCCCGACCGCGGCGAAGAGCCGGCGATGCGGGCCGTGCCGAGGGCCTCGACGTAGGTCGCCCGCCATGCGGACCACAGCCGTTCGAGCACGATCAGGCGTCGGGGGCGGCGAGGAAAGGTTCGTCGACGTCGGACCGGAAGTCGTCGATGAAGGCGTCGAGGGGTACCCCGCGCACGACGTCGCCCCCGCGCGGGTTGACGCCGACCGTCTTGGCGTCGACGTCTTCGTCGCCGACGACGAGCACGTACGGGAGCTTTTCGACCTTGGCCGCCCGGATCCGCTTCCCGAGCCCGTCGTCGGGGCCGACGACGTCGACGCGCGCGCCCGCACTCGCCAGTCGGTCGGCGACCTCGGCGGCGTAGTCGTCGTGTGCCGTCGCGACCGGCAGGACGCGCACCTGAACCGGGGCGAGCCATGTGGGAAATGCGCCGGCGTGGTGCTCGAGGAGCACCCCGAAGAAGCGCTCGATCGAGCCGAGAAGCGCTCGGTGGAGCATGATCGGCCGGTGCCGCGCGTTGTCGGCTCCGACGTACTCGAGATCGAATCGTTCGGGCTCGTTGAAGTCGGCCTGGATCGTCGAGAGCTGCCACGTCCTTCCGATCGCATCGCGAACGTCGATGTCGATCTTCGGCCCGTAGAACGCGGCGTCGCCTTCTTTGACCGCGTATTCGAGACCGTGGTGGTCGAGCGCCTCGCGCAGTGCGTCGGTCGCCTCTTCCCAGATCTCGTCGGACCCGATGTACTTGTCGGGATCCTTGGTCGACAGATTGAACGTGAACTCGTCGAAACCGAACGCGCGGAGCACCGAGAGCACGAAGTCGAGCAGGCTGGCGACCTCTTCGGCCATCTGCGCCTTGGTGCAGAAGATGTGGCTGTCGTCCTGTGTGAATCCGCGGATGCGCATCAGCCCGTGGAGCGTGCCGGCCCGCTCGTACCGGTAGACCGTGCCCAGCTCGAACAGCCTCAGGGGCAGTTCGCGATAGCTGCGCTGCCGGCTGTCGAAGATGAGGCAGTGCATCGGGCAGTTCATCGGCTTGGGGTAGTAGACGCCGTTGTCCATCTCCATCGGCGGGTACATCGAGTCGGCGTAGAAGTCGAGGTGCCCGGACGTCTCGAATAGTTCGGCCTTCGCGAGATGTGGCGTGTAGACGAACTCGTAGCCACCGTTCTCGTGCCGGAGCCGGCTGTAGTCCTCCATCACCTTGCGGATCAGCGCGCCCTTCGGATGCCAGATCGCGAGTCCGGCGCCCAGTTCGCTCGGAAAGCTGAGCAGATCCAACTCGACGGCCAGCTTGCGATGGTCGCGCTTGGCGGCTTCTTCGAGTTGGTGGAGATGGGCGGCGATCGCCTTCTTGGACTCCCACGCCGTGCCGTAGATGCGCTGGAGCATCTGGGCGTGCTCATCGTGGCGCCAGTAGGCGCCGGCGACCTTCTGCAACTTGAAGAACCCGAGCCGTCCGGTCGAGGGGACGTGCGGCCCCACGCACATGTCGACGAACTCGTCGGTGTTGCGGTAGGCGCTGATCGTGTTTCCGTCGCCGACCTCGCCGGCGTCGTCGCCGTCCGCGTCGGCGGACTCGACCCGCTCGATGATCTCGATCTTGTACGGCTGGTCGGCGAAGAGGGACTTGGCCTCGTCGAACGACATCTCCGAGCGGGTGAAGGGCTGGTTTGCACGGATGATCTCGCGCATCCTCTCGTCGATCCGTTCGAGGTCGTCGTCGCTGAAGGTCGCCCCGTCCGGGAGCGCGAAGTCGTAGTAGAAACCGTTCTCGATCGCCGGTCCGATCGAGAACTTGGCGCCGGGGAAGAGCTGCGTCACCGCCTGCGCCATCACATGCGCGGTCGAATGTCGCAGGACGTGGCGCCCCTCGTCGGTGTCGCCGGTGATGATCGCCACCGATGCTCCGTCGTGGAGCGGAGCGGTGAGGTCCGCATCGATGCCATCGATCGTCGCGGCGACAGCCGACTTGCGCAGGCCGCTCCCGATCGCGGCCGCGAGGTCGAGCGCGGTCGAGCCTTCGGGCAGCTCGTGTGATGCTCCGTCGGGCAGCGACACCGAAATACTCGAGATGTTCGACATGCGGCCCAGGATACGAGCGGTCGCGCCCCGACGGCGGAGGGATTGTGCGGGCGGGATCAGCGGCCGGCGATCGTGACGAGGTCGCCCGAGCGCATTCCGATCGGGGAGGCCGACGGATCGGGCGCGTCGGCGACCGAACCGACATGGGCCTCGATGGTGGGTTCGGTCTCGGCCACCTCGCCGGCGTAGGAGTTGACGTACTCCTGGCCGGTCAACTCGCGGATCTCGTACATGACCTCGTCGGTCATCGAACGCCAGGCGAGATGCTCGGCACCTCGCGTCGCGTAGCGCTCGGGACGGATCGGGCGCCCGATCGAGACTTTGCACGACTTGAACGGCAGTGGCGCCTTCGCCCCGGGTGGCTGGATCGCGTCGGTGCCGGTGATGCCGACCGGGAAGATCGGGCAACCGACGCGCATCGCCAGACGCGCCGCACCGGTGCGTCCCTTGCGCAGGGTGCCGTCGCGGCTGCGCGTGCCCTCGGGGAAGATTCCGAACAGCTCACCGCGGCGCAGCACACGCTCCGCTGCCTCGAGGGCGTCGGCCGCGCTGCCGCCACCCGTGCGGTCGATCGGGATCATGCCGAGGGCGGGGAAGAGAAACTTCGTCTTCCAGGAATCCATGTACTCGGCCTTGCCGACGAACGAGATGTTCCGTGGCACCATCATCATCAGGAGACCCGAGTCGAAGAAGCTGATGTGATTGGGACAGAGGATGGCCGGACCCGTATCCGGCAGTCGGTCGAAGCCTTCGGTCTCGATGCTCCAGAGCCGTTCGACGATCGGGCGCGACAGCATGCGCGTGCGTCGCTGGAGGTCTCCCGTACCGGGGTCGGCGGCCATTCGGCGAGGGTAGGCCAAGTCCGTTCGGCGGAGGCGCGAACGCGGTGAAATTCCTGTGAAGGGCGCGTGAAATGTCGGCCGCTGGGCGATGTCAGCCGTCGAGATCGACGCCGAGGAGCGCTGCTGCGTCCGCGACGGAGGTGCCGCGACGTGCGGCGTCGTCGATCGCGGCGAACGCGGCGGGTGTGTCGAGGTCGTCGTCGAGATGGGCGCGGACGCGGTCGAGGAGCTCGGGGTCGGACGCACGGAGTGACCCCTGATCGGACCTGCTACTCGCCGACCATGACTTGAGCCGGGCATCGTTGCGCGGCATCAGTTCGTCGTCCCACTCCCACGGCATCCGGTAGTGGTGCTCGACGATCGCCAGGCGGATCGCCCGGGGGTCGTGCCGGGTCCTCAGATCGTCTACGAAGACGAGATTGCCGAGGCTCTTCGACATCTTCTCGCCATCCATCGAGATCAGCGCGGTGTGCATCCAGTGCTTCACGAATGGTTTGCCGGTGGCCGCCTCGGACTGCGCCCGCTCGCATTCGTGGTGGGGGAAGATCAGATCGGTCCCGCCGCCGTGGAGGTCGATCGTCGTGCCGAGCTCGCGCAGCACGAGCGCCGAGCACTCGATGTGCCACCCGGGGCGCCCGGGTCCCCACATCGTGTCCCACGAGGGTTCGTCGGGGGCGGACGGGTGCCAGAGGACGAAGTCGAGCGGGGAGCGCTTGTTCGCGTCGTCGACGTGCCCACCGCGTTCGGCGGCGAGGGTCAACATCTCCGCCTCGGAGTAGTGGCTGAGCGAGCCGAACGAGTCGAACTTCGAGACGTCGAAGTACACCGAACCGCCCGCTTCGTAGGCGTACCCGCGATCGAGCACCATCGCGATACAGCCGCGGATGTCGGGGATCGCGGACGACGCGCGCGGCGTCTCGACCGGCAGGGCGTTCAGTGCCTCCATGTCGCGCTCGAACCTGGCCTCCTCGCCGGCGGCCAGATCGAGGTAGTGCACGCCGAGTTCGCGGGCCTTCTCGAACAAGGGGTCGTCGACATCGGTGACGTTGCGCACGCAGGTCACCGTGTGGCCCTTGTCGATGAGGCGCCGCTGTAGCACGTCGTACGCGATGAACGTGGCGGCGTGGCCGAGATGGGTGGCATCGTAGGGCGTGATGCCACACGTGTACATCAACACGTGCTCGTTCGGTTCGAAGTCCACGATGGCGCGCCGCGCCGTGTCGTACAGCCGCATCGTCAGTCGTCGGCGACCGGGGGGTTGCTCTCGATCTCGACCGGTACCTCGATCCCGGTCAGTTTGAGGGCGACCCTGGTCTTGTACCTCACGTTGAGCTGGAGCAGCACGGCGGTGAAGGCCTCGATCGCCGTCGCGTTCGACAATTCGCCCGAATCGAGAGGGCGGCATCCAGGGATCTTCGAGACGATCTCGCTTACCTGAAGTACGCCTTCGCGGTCATCCCCACAGATCAGGACGTCGGAGTCGATCGGCTTGTCGATCTCGCCGAGTTCGGTCGCCGGAAGGTGGTTGAAGGCGGCAACGACGTGGCAACGCGGGACCGCAGCCTGCACGTGGGCGGCCACACTCCCGCGGGGTGGCACGAGCGGTTGGAACTCCCGATTGACGCGTACCAGTGCGTTGGCCATCGACACCACCACTTTGCCGGAGAGCGCTTCTTCATTTTCCTGCGCCGTACTCGCCGCCGAATCCCATGGCGTGGCGATCACGACCAGATCGGCATCAGCGGCGGCTTGGTTGTCGCCGTAGTCGAGCATTCCGCGCAGCTCGGGCCAGCGTTGGAGCAGTTCGTCACGGGCCTCCATCGCGCGGTACTTCGAACGCGAGCCGATGATCGACGGGTAGCCGACGCTCGCGAGACGGGCGGCGAGGCCGCGTCCGGCCGGACCCGTGCCACCGAGGATGCCAATACGCATCCCGACAGCGTGCCACACGCCGCTCGCCGCTCCACCAACATGGCGAGCGGAGTGACCGAAGACGCCTCGCCCAGGAGCGGGCGGGCTACCTTCGAGAGTATGGGTCTTCTCGCCGGCAAGAACATCGTCATCACGGGCGTCCTCACCGACGCCTCGCTCGCCTTCGGCGTCGCGAAGATCGCCAGGGAGGAGGGTGCCGACATCGTGCTCACGGGCGCCGGTCGGGCCCTCAAGCTCACGCAGCGCACGGCGCGCAAGCTCGGCGACGATATCGAGGTGTACGAACTCGACGTCACCGTGCCCCAGCACGGCGACGCGGTCCGCGCCGCGCTGACCGACAAGTGGGGCCACGTCGACGGGGTTCTGCATTCGATCGGATTCGCACCGGAGGCCTGTCTCGGCGACGACTTCATGGCCGCTACGTGGGACGAGGTGGCGGTCGCGGTCCATGTGTCGGCCTACTCGCTCAAGGCGCTGGCCGATGCCTTCGCACCCTTGATGAGCGAGGGGGGAGCATTCGTCGGACTCGATTTCGACAACCGCCAGGCCTGGCCCGCCTACAACTGGATGGGGGTCGCCAAGTCGGCCCTGCAGAGCGTGTCGAGGTATCTGGCCAAAGAACTCGGACCGCGCGGCATCCGCTCGAACCTGGTGGCGGCCGGGCCGATCAAGACGATGGCCGCGAGGTCGATCCCGGGCTTCGCCCTGTTCGAGGACACGTGGGATGGGCGCGCACCCCTCGGATGGGACGTCAACGATTCCGAGGCGGTCGCCCGAGCCTGCGTCGCGCTGCTCTCGGACTGGTTCCCGGCCACGACCGGCGAGATCATCCACGTCGACGGCGGCTACCACGCGATGGGCGCGTGACCCGGTGACGACCGCCGTCCGAGCGGCGGTCGATCATGTCCCGTGACGGCGAACGGTCGTGGATCGAACTGCTCGACGAGGCGCCCGAGAGCGTCGGGATCGACCTCGGCCGGATGCGCCGTCACCGTCTACGACGGCTGCGCGACGAGATGGCGGCGCGCGACATCGACGCGGTGCTGCTCAGCGATGCCGTCAACATCCGCTACGCCACCGGAGCGCGGAACATGCAGGTGTTCACCTCGCGCAATTCCCCGTCCCGCTATCTCCTGTTGACCGCCGACAGGTCGATCCTCTACGAGTTCACCGGAGCGGAACACCTCGTCGACGGGCTCGACACCATCGACGAGGTCCGTCGGGCGGTGACGGCCAGCTTCGTCGCGACTGGCCCGGCGATCGCCGAGCGCGAACGGGAGTGGGCGCGGGAAATGGCGGCGACGATCCGCAGGCTGCTCGGCAGCGGCGCCCATCGGGTGGGTCTCGAACGCCTCAACGCCGGCTCGGCGCTCGGCCTGGCGGCCACTGGGCTGGATATCGTCGACGCGCAGGTCCCGGTCGAGATGGCGCGGGCGATCAAATCCGACGATGAGATCGCCTGTATCGGAGCATCGCTGCGGATGACCGAGCAGGCGGTGGCCGAGGTTCGCGAGGCGCTCCGACCGGGGCTCACCGAGAATGAGCTGTGGGCGATCCTGCACGCTTCCGTGATCGCGTCGAACGGTGACTACGTCGAGACGAGGCTGTTGAGTTCGGGACCGCGGACCAATCCGTGGTTCCAGGAATCGTCATCGCGCGCAATCCGCCCGAACGAGCTCGTCGCACTCGATACCGACGTCGTCGGTTGCCACGGCTACTACAGCGACTTCTCGCGGACGTTCCATTCGGGACCCGACGATCCCACCGCCGAGCAGCGGTCGCTCTACCGCCTGGCGTTCGAACAGGTCGAGCACAACATCTCGGTCATCGAACCCGGGCTCGGGTTCCGTGAGTACGCGGAGCGGGCCTGGGGCATTCCGGGCCGATTCCGGCGGAACCGCTACTACCTCTCCGCTCACGGCTGCGGCATGACCGGCGAGTATCCGTACCTTTATCACCGTGCCGACTTCGCCGAAGCCGGCTATGACGGGACGATCGAGCCCAACATGACGCTGTGCGTCGAGAGCTACATCGGCCCCGACGACGGCACCGAAGGTGTGAAGCTCGAAGAGCAGATCCTCGTGACCGAGAGCGGCGCCGAGCGGCTGAGCCGCTTCCCGCTCGAGGACGCCCTCCTCGCCTGAATCCCGGGCTTCACTCCGTGGGCCTGACCCGCGACCCGACGGTCTGTCCGATGCCCTCCACCCGAGCGGGTAGGGTCGATCCGCGGGCGACTACCAGGGAGTACACATGAAGTATGTGACAGTGGCGCGGCTCGCGCCGGGCGTCGAGAGTGTCCGCCAGGCGTTCGAGGTCTTCGGCAAGATCGGTCAGGCCGAGGGGACCCAACAACTCTTTGCCTGCGCAGACGGGAAGACCTTCATCGTGATCTCCGAGTCCGATGAGTTGGACATGGTCAATGCCGCGAGTCTTGCGCCGTTCTTCGAGACGACCACGATTATGCCGGTGGTCGATGTCGACGACGCCTGGGTCGAGGCGATGACGAAGGCGATCGCCAACCAGGGTTGAACTCGGCCCTCGGTCGGCGCGCCGGTACCCTCCCGGGAGTGAACCGGCTCGCCGGCGAGACGTCGCCGTATCTCCGACAGCACCGCGACAATCCGGTCGACTGGTACCCGTGGGGCGACGAGGCGTTCGCCGCTGCCCGCGACCGAAACGTCCCGATACTGCTGTCGGTGGGCTACTCGGCATGCCACTGGTGCCACGTGATGGCGCACGAGTCCTTCGAGGACGACGAGGTCGCCGACAGGATGAACGAGCTGTTCGTCAACATCAAGGTCGATCGCGAGGAGCGGCCCGACGTCGATGCGGTGTACATGGACGCCGTGCAGGCGATGACCGGCCGCGGCGGATGGCCGATGACCGTGTTCCTCACGCCGTCACGCGAGCCGTTCTTCGGCGGCACCTACTATCCGAAGGAGCAGTTCTTGCAGCTGCTCGGAGCGATCGACGACGTCTATCAGAACCGGCCCGACGACATCCGTAAGAACGCCGACGCGCTGGTCGCCGCGCTGCGCAGGTCCGCCGAGGTCGAACCCGCGGACGGGATGCCCGACGTCGACACGCTGAACGCGGCGCTCCAAGCCCTCGGTCGGGCGTTCGACGCCGAGTGGGGTGGCTTCGGGACCGCGCCGAAGTTCCCGTCGACGTTCAACCTCGAGCTGATGATGCGGGCGTACTTCGGGGGAGGTGGTGACGCGGCACGCCAGATCGTCACCACCACACTCGACGCGATGGCCTCGGGGGGAATGTACGACCACATCGGTGGTGGCTTCTCGCGCTACTCGGTCGATCGCGAGTGGCTCGTCCCTCACTTCGAGAAGATGCTCTACGACCAGGCGCTTCTCGTCACGACCTACCTGCACGCACTAGCGATGTTCGACCAGCCGCAGTGGCGGCAGGTGATCGAGGAGACGATCGGCTACGTCTTGACGACATTGCGCGATCCCGGCGGCGGCTTCTATTCCGCAGAGGATGCCGACTCGCCCGATGACGAGGGCCATGGCGTGGAAGGACTCTTCTACACCTGGACGCCGAACGAGGTCCTCGAGGTTCTGCACGATGTCGATCCGGCGGTGGTCGAGCGCTTCCTTGAGTGGTTCGACATCACCGACGGGGGGAACTTCGAGGGGCGATCGATCCCCAACCGGATGCGAACCCGCGGATCGCTGCACCGCCCCGACGACATCGCAGGGTTGCGACGGCGGCTGTTCGACTCACGAGCGACCCGTCGACGCCCTGGCCTCGACGACAAGGTGCTCACCGAGTGGAACGGCCTCTTCCTGTCGGCGCTGGCGCAGGCGGGCGCAGCGTTCGGACGGGCCGACTGGCTCGACGCCGCCGTGACCAACGCGGAGTTCCTCGTGCGCGAACTGCGTCGGCCCGACGGTAGGTGGATGCGCAGTTGGCAGGCCGACGGCGATCCCCCGGCGCGCCATGACGCGCTGGCCGCCGACCACGCTGCCCTGATCGACGGGTTCACGAGACTGGCCGAGGCGACCGGCCAGGCGCGATGGATCGCCGAGGCGCGTCAGGTCGCCGAGACGCTGCTCGACCACTTCTGGGATGCCGAGCGCGGCGGTCTCTACACGACGGCAGAGGACGGCGAGGCGCTCGTCGCCCGGCAGAAGGACATCGCCGACGGAGCAACCCCATCGGCCAACTCGCTCGCCGCGGTAGCGCTCCATCGCCTCGCCGCGCTGACCGGCGAGCAGCGGTACGCCAACCAGGCCGACCGCATACTCCAGTTGCTCGGCGCCATGATCGACGAGCGCTCGCCCGGCATGTTCTCGAACGCGCTGATCGCCGCCGACGCCCGCCGTCGCGGTTTCACCGAACTCGCGATCGTCGGCGACCGGCCCGACCTCGTGCAGTTCGCGCACCGGGTCTGGCGACCGGATCTGGTGCTCGCGTGGGGTGAGCCCTACGACTCGCCGCTGTGGGAGGGGCGCAGCGACGGCCTGGCGTACATCTGCCGCGACCATGTGTGCGAACTTCCGCACGAGACCCTCGAGGCGTTCGCCGAGGCGCTCACCGGACGTCCGGCACCGGAGGCCTAAGTCTCACCAGCGGCCGCGGTGGATGATCTCGTGGCTGCGTCGGCGCGTTCGCGCCGCACTTGCGCCGGCGCCCTCGGCGGCCGAACCGCGGGATGGGCGCTCGAGCGGGTGGCCGAGGGCGATCGCACCGAGGAGTTCGAGTCCGGACGGTATGTCGAGCGCCCGGCGCATCTCTCGCTCTCCCCTGAACACCCCGAAGAAGAGTGCTCCGAGGCCGGCCGCTTCCGCGGCGAGCAGGAGCGTCATCACCGACATCGAGGCGTCGATCGTCCAGTAGGGCACCGGCCACGCCTCGGGTCCTGCACCGAGGCCGGTCTGGGCCTTGTCGGGCTCGGAGTAGCGGTCGGTGTACGCCTCGGCATCGGCCAGCGGCAAGGCGATGATCGGCGCACCGAGCAGTTGCTGCCAACGAAACGAGTCGCGCCGCACCTCTGGAAGGGTGATGTCCCAGAAGAGTGCTGTGTCATCGCCCTCGAGCACGATCAGGTGCCAGCCCTGGGTCTTGCCCGCACTCGGCGCCCGCGAGGCGAGATCGACGATCTCGTCGAGCACCGCGCGGTCGACGGGAGCCTCACGAAAGGCTCGCGTCATCCTCCGGCGACGTACGACGTCACCGAAGTCGGGCACGGGAAGCCTCAGCGCTTGCCGAGCTTGACGAGTTGCTCGGCCATCGTCCAGCCGTAGACGATCATCACTCCGCCCCTGGCGGGGAGCCGCTCGAACAGTGCGACCACCTCGGGGTCGAGCTTCTCGGGCTTGGCCGATTCGAAGTCGAGAAATCCGTGCTGAGCGCCACTCGCGGAGATGAACGTCTTCGCGTCGTACTTCGAGTCGATCGAGAAGCGTTTCGCGAGGCGTCGCCCCCACGCCCGTTCCTCGCCGACCGCATTGCTCCCGGGCCTCGGCGTGACGTCTTGGAGATCCTTGAACGCACCGAGTGCGTCGGGTTTGACGAAACGGCATCCCACCACCACGTCCTCGTCGGGAAAGGCCATCAGGGCTCGGTGGTAGGCCTCGCTCATCAGCCCGCGAAGCACCTGGTCGCGCTTGGAAGATCGGCGCACGCTCATCAGGCCGAGCAGCACACACGGCGTGCCGCCGATGCGTTCGAGCGTGGAGAACGTGAATCCGTGCAGCCTGTCGCCCATGCGGGCGGTGGTGACGAGAACCCAGTCCTCCTTCGCCTTGGAGAGCTGACCTGCGCTGAAGGCCTCCTCCATCGAAGCGAGTTCCTCGAGGTCGGAGTCCGTGAGCGCGGCAGCGTCATTGGTCGCAACGTCAAATGCCATCGGACTCCATTCTGCCATCTGTGACGGCGCTCATTTCAAACCACACGTCGAACCGGTGTCAGAGCAGCACCGCATCGTGCCCGAACGCCATCCGTAACTCGCCGACCGATCGATCGAGATCGACGCGGAACTCGTCGGCCAGCTTGAGCACCTGACCCTGCCCCATGTCGACCATGACCACGCTGTCACCAGGGTGTTCGCGCAGGATTCGCTTGAGCCGCTGGATCTTGAGTTCATCGAGCGACGTCGACGGCATCCGCAGACGCAGCGGAGCGGCCGGCCCCTCGGCGAGGCCGGAGAGCACGGTGATCGTGTGTGCGATGAGTCCGAAACGTGATTCGTCACGCCGGTCGAGGCGTCCCCTAACCGACACGATCACGTCGTCGTCGAGCTTGTGGCCCTGCTCGGCCAGGGTCCGCGGAAAGACGGTCACCTCGATCGAGGCGTCGAGATCCTCGAGCACGAACACGGCCATCTGGTCGCCCTTCCTGGTGAACTTGCGGGCGAGGTTGGTGATCACTCCACCGACGAGGACCTGGGCGCCGTCGTCCATCGTCTGTAGTTCGAGCAGTCCGTGCTCGACCTTGCGCTTGAGCGCGGCCTCGACACCGAACAGGGGGTGATCCGACACGTACAGCCCGAGCATCTCCTTCTCGAACCGCAGCTGTTCGGTCTTGGCGAAGCTGAGATCGGGAATCGGGGTGCGCTCGTCGAACGCTTCGCCCTCTTCACCTCCCGACTCACCTCCCGACTCACCGTCGCCCCAGTCACCGAACAAGCTCATCACGCCCCGCTCACGCTCTCGACGGCCTCGCACGGTCGTGTCGATGATGTGCTCGAACGTGGTGAGGAGGCCACGCCGCGGATGGCCGAGCGAATCGAAACCCCCGCCCTTGATGAGCGACTCGATCGTTCGCTTGTTGAGCACCGCCTCGGGTACTCGCTCGGCGAAGTCGTGGAAGCTGCTGAAGACGCCGTTCTCGTCGCGCTCGGCGAGCAGCAGTTCGACGAGGCCCTCCCCCACGTTGCGTACCGCCGACAGACCGAACGTGATCGCGCCCGGGCTTCCGACGGTGAGCGTGACGCCGTCGGGGACCATCGCCGGGTCGAGCGCGGCGAAGTTCATCATCGAACGGTTCACGTCGGGCGGCAGGACCTTGATGCCGAGCGAGCGGCAGTCGGCGAGGTACGTCGCCGCCTTGTCGAGGTTGCTCTTGACGCTGGTCAGCAGGCACGCGAGATACTCGACCGGATAGTGCGCCTTGAGGTACGCCGTCTGGTACGTGACCAGGCCGTATCCGAAGGTGTGGCTCTTGTTGAAGGCGTAGTCCGCGAACTTCTCGATGATGTCGAAGAGTTCCTTGCCGAGTTCGCGGCCGTATCCCGTGGCCTCGACACCAGCCTCGAACGCGTCACGCTCGGCGGCCATCATCTCCCTGACCTTCTTTCCGACGGCCTTCCTGAGATTGTCGGCCTCGGCGAGTGAGTACCCGGCGAACTTCTGCGCGACGCGCATCACCGACTCCTGATAGATCATCAGGCCGAAGGTGTCCGAGAGGATCTCCTCGGCATCCTCGTGGAAGTACTCGACCGGCTTGCGGTTGTTCTTGCGGTCGGCGTAGTCGTAGTGCATGTTGACGCTCATCGGTCCCGGCCGGTACAGCGCGAGCACCGCCGAGACGTCCTCGAACGAGTTCGGGGCGAGCGCCTTGAGCAGCTGACGCATCGGCGGTGACTCGAGTTGGAAGACGCCGATCGTGTCACCGCGCGACAGCAGATCGAACGTTGCCGCGTCGTCGAGTGAGATGTCCTCGATGAGGAATTCGGGGTCCTTTCCTGCTCGCACCATCTCGACGGCGTCGGTGATGACGTCGAGGTTGCGCAACCCGAGGAAGTCCATCTTCAGCAGACCGAGATCCTCGACACCGTGCATCTCGTACTGCGTGACGACCGGAGCGTCTTCCGGTGCCTGACCCGATTCGGGTTTGCGTTGAACCGGCAGGTACTCGGTGACGGGATCCTTGGTGATCACCACGGCCGCGGCGTGGATGCCGTCACTGCGCTTCAGGCCCTCGAGGCCGCGCGCGACGTCGACGACGCGCTTGACGTCGTCGTCGGTGTCGTACATCGCGCGGAGATCGCCCGCCGCCTTGTAGCCGTCGGCGTACTTGTCGGCCTGCTCGAAGCAGTAGCGCAGCGGTGTGTCGCGACCCATCACGAGCGGGGGCATCGCTTTGGCGATCTTGTCGCCGAGCCCGTACGGATAGCCGAGCACACGGGCCGCGTCGCGCACCGCGTTGCGGGCCTTGATCGTGCCGAACGTGATGATCTGGGCGACGTGGTCACGCCCGTAGCGCTCGGCCGCGTAGCGGATCATCTCATCGCGGTACCTCGAGTCGAAGTCCATGTCGATGTCGGGCATCGAGACGCGGTCCGGATTGAGGAAGCGCTCGAACAGCAGGTCGTAGCGGATCGGGTCGAGGTCGGTGATCCGCAGGCTGTAGGCGACGGCGCAACCGGCCGCCGAACCCCGACCGGGCCCCACCCGGATGCCGTTGTCGCGAGCGTGCTTGATGAGGTCCCACGTGATCAGGAAGTACGACGCGAACCCCATGTCGCAGATGATCTTCAGTTCGTAGCCGAGTCGCTCGACCACGTCGGTGGGGAGTTCGTCGCCCCAGCGTTGCTTCGCCCCCTCCCAGGCGAGGTGGCGCAGGTAGTCGGCGTCGTCCTCGAATCCCTCCGGGATCGGGAAGTTCGGCAGCAGAGGGTTGCCGAACTCGAGTTCGAGCTCGGCCCGTTCGGCGATCCACAGTGTGTTGTCGCACGCCTGGGGGACCTCGCGGAAGACGTAGCGCATCTCGTCGGCGGTCTTGAGATAGTGCTCGGTGCCCTCGAACCTGAACCGCTTCGGATCGGACAGCAGGGCGCCGGTCTGCACGCACAGCAGGGCGTCGTGGGACTCGTGGTCTTCGCGATGGGTGTAGTGGCTGTCGTTCGTGGCCAGCAGGGGCGCTCCGATGCGCCTGGCGATGTCGATCAGCTTGGGATTGGTCTCGCGCTGTTGCGCCAGGCCCTGGTCCTGCAACTCGATGAACAGGTTGTCGCGTCCGAAGATGTCCTGCAGGCGTGCCGCCTTCTCGAGCGCACCCTGATCGTCGCCGTTGAGCAGCGCCTGCAGCACGTGACCGCCGAGGCATCCCGTGGTGGCGATGATGCCCGACGAGTACCTGTCGAGCAACTCCCAGTCGATGCGCGGCTTGTAGTAGTACCCCTCCATGAACGCGAGGCTGGCGAGCTGGATCAGGTTGTGGTATCCCGCCTGGTTCTCGGCGAGCAGGGTCAGGTGGTAATAGAGCTTCTTGCCCCCCTCGGTGTCGCCGCCCGAATCGTCGACCCTCCCCCGCCGCGTGGGCCGCTCGGTGCGGTGGTCGTGCGCCATGTAGGCCTCGGTACCGATGATCGGCTTGATCCCCTGCGCGTTGCACTCCTTGTAGAACTCGAGGGTGCCGTACATGTTGCCGTGATCGGTGATGCCGATCGCCGGCTGGCCGTCCTCGACCGCCTTGGCCACCAGGTCGGGCAGGCGCGCCGCGCCGTCGAGCATCGAGTACTCGGTGTGGACGTGGAGGTGGGTGAACGATTCGGGCACGGTGGACGGCGGGCGGTCTGGATCGACGGGTCTCGGGTGGTGACGAACTACAGGAGTGTGATTCGTCGACCCTACCAGGAAGAGCGATCGCGGCTCAGAGGTAGGTTCCGGGCCGGTCGGCATGCGGCTGTGCCGCACCCGGCTCTTCGGGTCCTTCTCCGGCGAGTCCGCCCCCTGGGAGCTGCCTCATCCCCTGGAGCTGCTGGCGGGCAGCCACCTGCTGCGCCATCAACGAGGCCTGGATGCCGTGGAACAGTCCTTCGAGCCAACCGACCAGCTGCGCCTTGGCGACCCGGATCTCGGTCTCGCTCGGTATCTCGTCCTGTTCGAACGGCAGCGTGAGCGAGCGCAGCTCTTCTTGGAGGTCGGGTGACAGCGCACTCGACAGCTCGGTGACCGAACGCTCGTAGACCTCGGCGAGGCGCTCGCGCGACGCCTCGTCGAGTGAGGTCGAGCGGACCTCTTCGAGTAACAGCTTGATCATCGAACCGATGCGCATCACCTTGGCCGGCTCGGTGACCTGCGCGTCGCTCTCGCTGCTCACCCCGTCGGGGGTGACAACCTCTGGCGGCTGCTCGGCCGCCTCGCCGGGCGGCTCTGCGCCAGCCGATGGATCCGACGTTGCATCACTCGCGTGTATGTCCGACATCGACCCCTTTCTACCGGGAACTCAGACGAGCCCCGCGAGTAACGGCACGAAGATCTCCGCAGAGGTGAGTGAGCCGTGCCGGCAGACGAGCTCGAACGGGCCGGAGTCACCCGGGTCGTAGAAGCTGACGGGCGCTCGGGCGACGAGTGCGACATCGCCGAGGCGCGACTGGATCGGCGGGGATACCGCCGGACCGAACCAGTGCTCGTCGAGGGTCTGTTCTCGCGTGACGACCCACGCGAGATGGCCGACCTCGTCGCGTGCCGCCGCGGCGACATCGGCGATCGCGCGGCCGCTCGTGTGCAGCCAGCGGAACCGCCCCTCGCCGGACTGGAGGGTGACGCCGCGGAGCATCTCGGCCGACGGGTGGACGATCCGTCCGCCGACGTCTACCTGGCCGTGGTCGGCGGTGACGAGCAGGGCGGTACCGGTCGGGATGCTCGCCAGCATGTCGGCGACGAGTGTGTCGGCGTACCTCAGCTCGGCCTCGTAGTACGGGCCGAATCCGCGCTCGTGGGCGATCTTGTCGATCCCACCGTAGTAGCAGTAGACGAAGGTCTCGCCCGCTTCGATCTGCGACCGGGCCTCGACGGCGATCGAGGACGGTGAGCGCCAGCCGGCTCGTACGGCACCTCGGAGATGGGCCTCGCTGAAGCCCGAGTCCTCGAGTTCGGCGGGACTCACCACCGGTGGGTTCCGGCCCATGAACGGGGTGAACGGCTGCACGTCGCGGGGTGGTTGCGACCTGCGCACCGCCTGGGCACCGTTGGACCAGCGCAACACATTCACCACCTCGCCGCCGAGAACGATGCGGTAGCCGATGAGGCCGTGTTCGCCGGGTGTGAGTCCGGTCGCGATCGAAGTCAGCGCGGTCGCCGTGGTGGTCGGCGCGACGGTCTGGATCGCTCGACCCTGCATGGCGGAGAGTGCCGGCATCAGGTGGCGGTGTTGCTCGAACTGTTCCCACCCGATCCCGTCGAGGATGAGGAGCACGATCGCGTCGGCGTCGGCGAGCACTTCGGGCATCCACGCCGGGACGCCGTCGGACCAGCCACGGGGACCGAGCAGCGCAGGAATGATCCCGCGCACGTTGCGGCTCGCGTAGTCGGGGATGACCGGGTGATCGGGAAGGATCGAGGAGTCGGGCATGCCCGCATCGTCCAGGATGCCCGGTTCCCCGCCGACGGATCGATTCACGTCCCGCAGTCCAGCACGCGGAGGTGGGGTTCGACAAGGTCCCGGTCACGGATCGCCACCGAAATCGCGTGGCCACCGCCTGCGGGTTCCGGACACCGGGCATTCCGCGGCAAACCCCTATGGTGGCGAAGGTGCGCATCTCGACGCGAGGGGACTACGCCTGCCGGGCGCTGTTGTCCCTCGCGCTGCACGCCGACGAGAGCGGCCCGACATCGGTGCGTGACATCGCCGAGCGCACCGGCCTCCCCCAGCCGTACCTCGAGCAGATCCTGCTGGCCCTGAAGGGAGCCGGCCTGGTCCGTTCCAAGCGCGGTGTGGGCGGTGGGTACACCCTCGCCCGCCCGCCCGACGAGATCCTGCTGTCCGAGATCGTGTCGGCCGTCGAGGGTCCGATCACGCTGGGTGATTTCGGCCAACCCCATCAGGACGGCGCGTGCGATCACGAGGGCCAGTGCGTTCTGTTGGAGATCTGGAGCATCGCCGGCGATCACATGCGCCGGTTCCTCGATGGGTACACCCTCGCCTCGATCGCTGCCATCTCACGCGGCGACGCGCCCTGGCCCCAATCGCCGGTCCCGACGCCGGAGTCGTAGGGGTCCTGCGCCGCCGGCGCGCACGATGTCACGATTTCGCCTCGTCGAGCCAGTGCTGGAGGTCGGGGGCGAGGGGGCTCGTGAACGAGACGCGCTCGCCGGTGGCCGGATGATCGAAGGCGAGTTCGGCGGCGTGCAGGAACGGCCGCGTGAGCCCGAGGGCCGGCCGGCGCTGTGAGTAGGTCGGGTCGCCGACCAACGGATGGTCGATCGACGCGAGATGCACTCGGATCTGATGCGTGCGACCGGTTTCGAGCCGGCACTCGAGGCGCGAGACGAGGGCCGGTTCGGTGTATGTGCCGATGACCCGGTAGTCGGTCCTCGCGTCGCGCCCACCGGTAACCACCGCCATCTTCAGCGGATCCCCACGATCGCGACCGACCGGCGCGTCGATGATGCCATGGGGAGCCTCCGGTACTCCCCAGACGACGGCCTCGTACTTCCGCGTCGCGCCGTGATCGGCGAATTGGGAGATCAGCGCGGCGACGGCCTCGTCCGTGCGGGCGACGACGAGAAGCCCGGAACTCCCGGCGTCGAGGCGATGCACGATGCCCGGTCGCATCGGGTCGCCGACACCTTCGAGGTCGGGGAACCGGGCGAGCAGGCCGTTCGCCAGCGTCCCGTCGGCATTGCCCGCTCCGGGATGGACGACCAACCCGGGGGGCTTGTCGATCACGATCACCGCGTCGTCGACGTGCAGGACCTCGAACTCGACCGACTCGTCCGGTGCAGGAGGGTGCTTCTTCGGGAACGCCTCCGGATCGACGACCACGTGCTGGCCCTCGTCGAGGCGGATCTTGCCGGAGGTGGCCTCGCGATCGTCGACCGACACCCCGCCCGCCGCGATCGCAGCGGCCGCATGCGACCGACTGACATCTCCGATCAACGCCACGACACGGTCGAGGCGCTGACCGGCGAGCGCCGCAGGGACGCGCTCGGAGATCAAGCGTCCCCCTCGGCGGTCCCGCCGGCCTCACTCGTCCCGACCGTCCCGACCGTCTCGGCCGGAGCGCGACGCGCGATGAGGACCGCATTGAGGATCAGCGCCACCGCACCCACGTTGATCGCGATGTCGGCGATGTTGAAGATCGGGAACCACTGGAAGTCGATGAAGTCGACCACGGGTCCGCGCAGCCATGCATCGCCGCGGAAGAAACGATCGATCAGGTTGCCGACCGCGCCTCCGATCACACATCCCATCCCGAATGCGCTCAACTTGCTCCCCTCGCTCCGCAGCGACACGAGCAGCCAGACGAGCACCCCGGTGGCGACGACGGCGATCACGGGACCGAAGCCGGTCCCCCGACCGAAGGCCATCCCACTGTTGAACGCGAGGTTCAACCTGAGTGTCCAGAACACGTCGATGACGCGGTCGTCGGCCAGTGCGTTGACCGCCCATTGTTTGGCGAGCTGGTCGATGACGACGACCACCGCGGCGATGGTCAGTGGAGCGCGCCACCTGCTCGCGACCGAGGTGCTCATGTGTGGGCGCCGTTCAACGGCCTCCGATGCCGCTGACCTTCTCAGCGGCCAGGACCGTCGTCTCGGGGATCGCTTCGAGCCGTTCGCGCGGGATCGGCCGGCCGGACACCCCGGAGTACCCGTACATGCCGTCCCCGATCCGCCCGAGCGCGGCATCGATCTCGTCGATCGTCTGGCGGGCCTGGCTCGAGAGGACCCGATCGAGGTCGCGTTGGACGACCATCGTGTCGCCCTCGCCTCCCTCGTCATCGAACTGCACGTCGCCCATCTCGCCGTCTTCGATCAGACTTGTCGCTTCGTCCTCGAGCCGGGTTGCCCGCGTCAACTCGCTGGTTCGCCGCCGGATCAGTTCGTCGCGCTGCGCCTTGAGGAACTTGACGTCGAAGTCCTTCGTATAGCTCACACCATCCTTGGTCTTGCCGCGGGGCTTGGGGATCTCGACCCGATCCGGCCTCTCGTTGGACAGCATCGACGGTGTGGCGGACGACCGCTTCGGAGTGGTCGACCGCTTGGCTGCACCCTTGTTGGCGGGTGCCTTCGTCGCGGCCGGCTTCTTCGTCGCCGCTGTCTTCTTGGCCGCTGTCTTCTTCGTCGGCGCTGTCTTCTCGGCCGCTGTCTTCTTCGCCGTGGTCTTCTTCGTAGCGGTCTTCTTCGTAGCGGTCTTCTTCGTAGCGGCCTTCTGCGCCGCCGACTTCTCGGTGGTCGTTGACTTCGTCGCCGTCTTCTTGACAGCGGCGGACCCCTTGCCCGTCGAGGCCTTCGCGGCCGATTTCTTCGCTGAGGTCGTCTTCTTCGCTGCAGCCATTGGCGCTCCTCGAGGTGGTCGTGAGCGCCGGACTCTACCCGAAGGCGTCAGACACCGACCAACGAAACGCG
>CBDUYD010000011.1:0-33215 GCA_965371355.1 uncultured Ilumatobacteraceae bacterium | reverse complement strand
CGTCACCGTCCCCGGCTGCATCGACGGCTGGCTCGCGCTGCACGACCGCTTCGGGACCCTCCCCCTCGACGTCATCTTCGAGCCCGCCCATCGCCTCGCGAGAGACGGCTTCCCTGCGAGCCCGCTGCTCGTCGGCTCGATCGAGATGCTCGACCACGAGGGTCGACGCAGCCTCTCGGACATCGCCGATCAGGCGACTCGATCGGGCGCGCGGGTACGTCGGCCCGGCGTCGCCCGCGTGCTGTCCCAGGTGGCGTCGGGAGATCGCGCCGCGTTCTACGGCGGCGAGTTCGGTGACGGGCTGCAGGCCCTCGGCGGAGGCTTCTTCGACGACGGCGACCTGTCGACCGAGATCGCCGAATGGGTCGATCCGCTCAGCGCCTCCGCGTTCGGCGTCGACATCCACACGATCGGTCCGAACTCGCAGGGGTACCTGATCCTCGCGGCGAGCCGTCTCGCGGATCGCTTCGGATTGCCCGAAGATCCCGACGATCCGGCCTGGGCCCATCTGCTGATCGAGGTGGCGACGGCAGCCGGTCACGACCGCGACGAGGTGCTCCACGAGGGCGCCGACGGGAGTTCTCTCGTCGCGGCGATCGACGGCCGCCTCGACCTGGTCGATCCGTCCCGTGCATCGGTACGGACCCCACCGACGAACGACGGCGATACGACCTACCTCTGCACGGCCGGTCGCGGATCCGATGGTCGGCTGATGGGCGTCTCGCTCATCCAGTCGAACGCGTCCGGATTCGGGAGCCACGTCGTCGAGCCGAACACCGGCATCAACCTCCACAATCGGGGGCTCGGGTTCAGCCTCGACAAGGGTCATCCCGCCGAGTTCGGACCCGGCCGGAGGCCGCCGCACACGTTGTCGCCGGCGCTGGCGACGCGCAATCGCGACCTCGCCGCCGTGTTCGGCACGATGGGTGGCGACGCGCAACCGCAGATCCTCCTGCAAATCGCGGCCCGGCTGTTCCACCACCGACACTCGGCCGGCCGGGCGATCGACGCCGGTCGTTGGGCGTTGCGCGGACCCGCGACCGGATTCGACACCTGGAGCGGCGGGGAGTCGCCGGTCGTCAGCATCGAGGGACAGGCGTCTGAGCGCTGGCAGACCGGCCTCCGCGAGCGAGGTCACGTCGTTCGGATGGCGGACGCGTGGAGCTCCGGCTTCGGCCACGCAAACGCGATCGTCGTCGACGAGATGTCGGAGGGCGGCATGTTGTGCGGCGCCGCCGACCCTCGTTCGCTCGTCGGTTCGTGCTCGGGGGGTTGACCCCCGGACGAGCGCGTCTTGCGCCTCGCGGGTCTGTGCAACAGGATTGACACATGCCCGACTTCTCTCCCATCATCGGGCGTCGTACGGTCCGGCACGACGGATCGCCGAGATCCACCTGGAGATCCCGCGCGTGACGACGGACCCAATCGACGACCCGGCGTCACCCGACCCGCGAGCGCCGGCACACGCGCTGCGCTTTCGTGACGTGTCGATGGTCTTCGCCGACGGCACGGCCGCACTCGACCCCGCGCAGGGAGACGTCGTCGACCAGTCGCCGCGTGCGCCGTCCGACGGCGAGGCCGTGAGGCGTTCTCGGTCGACCTCGAAGCGCCTGCTCACGCGCTACGGCCCGGTACTGCTCGTGTTCGTCGTGTTCATCGGAATCTGGTACGCGATGCACTACGTCATCCTCGACGAGAGCCGCCGGTTCATCGTGCCCCCGCCGCACGACGTGATCGACGAGGCATTTCTCAACGACAAGGCCCGCGCCGAATTGTTCGAAGGGCTGTTCAACACGACGCGGATCGCACTGTACGGGTTCGTGATCGCCTCGCTGCTCGCACTGGTGGGAGCGCTCGTGATGGCTCTCAATCGCACGATGGAACGGGCCCTCTACCCGTACGCCGTCGTACTCCAGACGATCCCCATCCTCGCGGTCGTGCCGCTGTTCGTCGTGTGGTTCGGCCCGACCCGAACGGCGCGCGTGGTGACGTGCGTCCTGGTCGCGATCTTCCCGATCCTCACGAGCTTCCTCCTGGGGTTGAAGTCTGTCGACCGGGACCACCAGGACCTGTTCCGGCTCCACGGTGCCGGTTGGTTCACCCGGATGCGCAAGCTGCAGTTTCCCGCCGCGCTCCCGTCGATCTTCACCGGGCTTCGCATCGGCGCGGGTCTCTGCGTCGTCGGCGCGCTCGTTGCGGATTTCTTCTTCAGCCGCGGCGACCTCGGTCTCGGGCGGCTGCTCAACAACTACGCCAAGGAACTGCAATACGAGCGGCTCTTCGGCGGCGTTATCCTCGCCTCGCTCCTCGGACTCTCGATCTACGCCTTCATCAGCTGGCTGTCGTCGCGAGTCCTGCGGAACTGGCACGAGTCAGAGGCCCGAACCACGTGAGGCCGACCTCGCACACCACCACTCGACAAGAACGCCCGGCACGAACATCCAGGGAGAGACCCGATGAGAAGAACCACCAACAACGTGCCACCAACGACGTGATGGCGGGCAAGCTGCTGGCCGGCGCTCTGGCATTCGGTCTCCTAGCCGCGGCATGCGGTGACGACGACTCCGGTTCCGACGGTGCGGAATCGGACGGGACAGCATCGGACGGCACCTCGGTGGACGGCTCGGTCTGCCCTTCCAACATGGTCATCCAGACCGACTGGTGGCCCGAGGTCGAACACGGCGGCACGTACCAGTTGATGGGCGAGGGGGCAGAGGCCGATGCGCAGTTCTTCACGTACTCGGGCCCGATCGACCCGGCGTACGCGGTCGGCGGAATCGAGACGCTCGAGATCAGAGCGGGCGGCGACGCGATCGAGTCCCAGCCCGTCGCCACCGTCATGAAGACCGATCAGGACATCATCCTCGGATACCTCAACAGCGACGACGTCATCCAGGCCGCGCCGACCGTCGAGGTGACCGCGGTGGCGACGACGCTGGAGATCAACCCACAGATGGTGATGTGGGACCCGGCACAGCTCGAGATCGACAAGAACGAACCGACGACCATCGCAGCGACCGGCGAACGCGTCCTGCACTTCCCCGGGACCGCGTACATCGACTTCTTCGTGTCGGAGGGCATCATGACGGCCGATCAGAGCGATCCGAACTATGGCGGCGCCCCCGACCAGTGGGTCGCCAACGGGGGTGACTACATCCAGCAGGGCTTCGCCACGAACGAGATCTACAAGTACGAGAACCTGATCGACTGGAAGGATGGCGCCCCGGCCGAGGTCGACTTCCTGCTGATCGACGACATCGGATGGCAGCCCTATCCCGGGCCCTACACCGTGCTGACCGAGCGGCTCGAGGAGCTGTCGCCCTGCCTCGACCTCTTCGTTCCGAAGCTCCAGCAGGCGTGGGTCGATTTCCACGAGAATCCCGGCCCGATCGGCGACGAGATCATCACGGTGACCGAGGTGTACGACAACTTCTGGACACTCTCGCCCGAGCTGAACGAGGCGGCCTACGCGTTGTTCGAGTCGACGGGCATCGGCTCGAACGGCCCCGACGACACGTACGGAAACTTCGACGAGGCGCGGATCTCGCTGCTCTTCGACCAGATGTCGGCAATCCTGGCCGAGGAGGGGATCGACCTTCCCGAGGGCTACACAGCCGAGAGCGCCTACACGAACGAGTTCATCGATCCCTCGATCGGCCGCTGAGACCCGCCCCGCCACCCACTCCACCCGAAACTTGTACGGATCTTCCCGCTCAGCGCGATCTTGCGCACATTTTTCTGGTGAAGTCGATGTTGCGGGTCGGCAGGGTGTGGAATATTCGGGCCCTCCCAGCGGTTGTACGAGACGATGATCACCGGGTCGCTCCAGATAGGTCGTATATCGGGTATTCCCGTGCGCGCACACTGGACGATCCTGCTCGTCGCGGCGTTGTTCGGCACCAACCTGGCGGCCGTTCTCGGCGTCGTCGCCGGGGCGATCGCGGTGCTCGCGTTCTTCCTGACGATCCTCGCCCACGAGTTCGGGCACGCGCTCGTGGCACGGCGATACGGGATCCAGACCGAGTCGATCGATCTGTGGGCACTCGGCGGTGTGGCCCGACTCGATCGCGAGGCGCCATCGCCCCGAGCCGAGGCCTGGGTCGCGCTCGCCGGCCCGATCGTGAGCCTGGTCATCGGAGTGACCGCATTCGCCGCCGGGGTCGCCCTCGACGTGGGCCTCCTGGCGTGGATCGGGTTCGTGAACGTGTTCCTCGCCGTGTTCAACATGCTGCCCGGCGCGCCGCTCGACGGTGGCCGTGTGCTGCGCGCCTTTCGGTGGTGGCGCACCGGCAGCCGCTACCGGGCGATGCGCGACGCCGGCAATGCCGGCCGGGTCCTCGGTTGGGCGATGGCCGGTGGGGGCGTCGTGATGATGTTCAACGGCATGCCCGGGATATTCGTGGCGATCACCGGTGTCTTCATCGCACTCAACGCCCGCGCCGAGATCGGCGCGGCGGCGATCGGCGAGCAACTCGACGGACTGACCGTCGGTGATCTGACGTGGTTCGGCATCGCCCAAGCCGGCACCGACATGGACGCCGACTCGATGATCTGGCAGCGCCAACGCCTCGGCGATGCCGGGGCGGTCGCGATCGTCGACGACGACGGCGAACTCGACGGGCTCGTGCTCGAGGAGCAGTTGTGGGCGATCCCCGCCGAACGCCGGGCGATGGTGATGCTGACCCAGCTGATGGTGCCGTTCAGCAAGCTGGCCAAGGCGTCACCCGACGAGGAACTGGCGATGGTGCTCCCCCGTCTCAACCCGCTGCGACCGGTGGTCACCGTGTGGAACGGCGATGAACTGCTCGGCATCGTGCCGCCGAAGCGCTTGCAGGAACGCCTCGCCGCCGCAAGCGGTGTCAGGAGTCCTTGACGACCCCGTCGCGCTTGGCGACGGGGTCCTTGTCGCTCCACGGGAAGTTGATCCACTGGGCGGTGCGGCGCCAGATGTAGTCGCACTTGACGACCGAGTGCGACTTCTCGTAGAGCACGCCGGTGCGCACTTCACCGACCTTGCCCTCGCAGAACTCCTGCACCGATCGCAGCGTGTGGCCGGTGTCGGCGACGTCGTCGACGATCAGGATCTTGCCGTGCGTCAGATCGACGAAATCGGGTGCCGGGGGCAGGATGCGTGGCACGTCGAGCCGCTCGTCGACGCCGGTGTAGAACTCGACGTTCATCGTGTACACGTTCTTGATCGCCAGTGCGTAGCCGATCGCTCCCCCGATCAGCAGTCCGCCGCGGGCGATCGCCAGCACCATGTCGGGCTCGTAGGCGTCGTCGACCACCTGCTGCGCCAGATCCCGGGAGGCCTCGCCGAAGAGGTCCCACGTCATGATCTCGCGCTGCTCAGGCATCATCCGGCAAGCTAGTCGCGCGCCGTACGCCCCACGAACCCCGGTCGGCGAGATCCGGACAGATGACGGCGGGTGACGCCTACGCGACGAAGTCGCCCTCCGATTCTCTCAGGGTGACGACGACGAGTAGTCTCCGCTCGACGTGACGGTGGTCACGCAGGCCAACAATCGACCAGCAGACAGTAACCAGGGGGATACCGATGCGAACTCGCTCATCGAGCCGTTTGATCAGATCGAGCCTTGCCGCGTTCGCCGGCTTCGCGCTCATCGCCTCAGCCTGTGGCGGAAGCGACGGCGACGGCGACTCGGCGTCGACGGACGCGCCTGCGGAGACCGACGCGGCGGAGACCGACGCGTCCGGCACCGGTGAGACCGACGACTCGATGGTCGAGGACGAGTCGGACGAGCCAGATGACGTCGATGGCTCGAGCGGCGACGAAACCGCTGACGAGGCCGACGGAGCCACCGATGTGGCGGAGATCGAAGAGGTCGACGAGAACACCGACCCGATCCCCGGTGGTGTGCTGCAGATCGGCATGGAAGCCGATGCCGACGGCCTCAACCCGACCACGTCGTCGTGGGCGGTCACCGGTTACGTGATCGGCAACTCGGTGTTCGATGCGCTCGTCCGCTACGACGAGAACGGCATCGCCCAGCCCTACCTCGCCGAGTCGTGGACCTCGAACGAGGACTTCACCTCATGGGATCTGAAGATCCGGGAGGGCATCACCTTTCACGATGACACGCCGCTCAACGCCGAGGCCGTGGCGGCCAACTTCGCGAGGCAACTCGATGCGCCTATCGTCGGACTCGCCGTGCGCCCCTTCTACCCCGCAGAAGGCGCCGTCGAGGTGATCGACGAGTACACCGTCCGTTACAACCTGCTCGACGCGAACGCCTACTGGCCGGGGACCATGGCGAGCCAGCTCGGCTACATCGCTTCCCCCGCATGGCTCGAGGCCGCGGCGGCCGATGCGACGCTCAATCAGGAACCGGTCGGGACCGGTCCGTACAAGTTCGTCAGCCGCACACAGAACTCGGTCACCCGCGTCGAGAAGAACCCCGACTGGTGGAACGGTGAGGCATACCTCGATGCGATCGAGTTCCACGTCGTGACCGACTCGGCCGACCGTGTCGACCTGTTCTCGGGAGGTCAGCTCAACTCGATGCACACGACCGATCCGCAGTCGATCCTCGACCTGCGCGACGCCGACGGCGTGCAGAACGTCATCGACGACACCCGTGAGGAAGGCTTCCTGCTCGTCAACTCGGCGGCCCCGCCGTTCGATGACGTGCGCGCTCGCGAGGCCCTGGCCCGCTCGACGCCGCGGACGCTCATCAACCAGCTGATCGGTCTCGATGCTCTCCGCATGGCCGACCAGCGCTTCACGCCCGAGAGCAAGTGGTTCAACCCCGACGTGGTCCAGCTCGGCGACGACCCCGACTCCGCCAGGCCGTTGATCGACTCGTACTGCGCCGACTTCCCCGAGAACTGCAGCGACGGCAAGATCAATATGTCTTACCTGTTCTCCGGACCCTCCGTAGTGAACACCCGGATCGCTGACATCCTCGCGGAGGGCTGGAGCGACGGGTTCAACGTCACCCGCGACGAGGCGCTCCAGGACGATCACATCTCCCAGACCGTCTTCGGGAAGTACAACGTCACCGCATGGCGCGGCCATGGCGCCCCCGACCCTTGGGGCGACAACGTATGGATGCTCTGCCGCACCGCCGGCGATCCACCCGGCGGCCCGGACGGTCTCGCCCTCAACTTCCCGCGGCTGTGCAGCGAGGCTCGCGATGGGCTGCTGTTCCAGGCGATGGCCAGCACCGACGAGGCCGAACGCATCGGGCTCTACCAACAGGCCGAGGCGCTGATGAACCAGGACTACGTGTACATCTACCTGAACCACACGATGTGGGACAACGCGTTCGCCGAGAACATCAGGGGGATGTGCGAGCACGTAACACCCGACGGCGCGGTGCTCGCCTGCACCAGCAACGGTTCACATCTCTACGACCAGATCTGGCTCGCCGACTCCTGACGCGCCGTCCCGACACCTTGGCGGTCCCGACCCGATGAGATTCTGGCTCCAACGGCTGGCGGCAGGGCTCCTCCTGCTGCTGGCCGTGAGCATGCTGACGTTCGGGGCGATGAATCTGCTCGGCGACCCCTTGTTCAACATCCTCGGGCCGATTGCGGGAGACACCGAGAACCCGACGAGCGTCGCGATGATCGAGGCGGCGAAGGAGGAGTACAACCTCGACAAGCCGTTGCCCGTGCGCTATGTGCTCTGGCTGGGTGACTTCGTCACCGGCGACTTCGGTGTGCAGTTCAGCCGTGACGGCGCCCCACCGGTCAACGACCTGATCGCCGAGCGCCTACCGCGCACATTGGCACTCGTGCTCATGGCGCAGGTGATGGCGACGATCATGGCCGTCCCGTGGGCGTTGTGGTCGGCGTCGAAGGCCGACAAGGCGATCGACAAGGCCTCGACCGCGGTGACGTTCCTGTTCGTCGCGATCCCGAGCTTCGCGCTCGCCGTGATCATGAAGTGGCTGTTCACGCTGAAATGGCCCGTGTTCCCGCAGACCTACATCGCCACCGATCCGTTCTGGGAGCGTCTCTGGCAACTGTTCCTCCCGGCGTTGACGATCGCCATCCCGGCGGGCGCCGTCTATCAGCGCCTGCTGCGCACCGACCTGATCACCACCTTGCAGGAGGACTTCATCCTGACCGCGAGATCGAAGGGCGTGTCCAAGCCAGGGGTACTCTTCAAGCACGCGCTGAGACCGTCGCTGTTCTCGTTCGTCACGATCTTCGGGATCACGACGGGCGCGCTGATCGGCGGGGCACTGGTCGTCGAGCAGATCTTCCGCATCCCCGGGCTCGGCAGCGCGATCGTCGAAGCGATTCTGCGCGAGGACTTCCCGGTGGTGTTGGCGATCGTGATGATCGTCACGCTCGGGTTCGTCGTGATCAACATCCTGGTCGACATCGTGTACTCGTTCATCGACCCGCGGGTGAGGGAAGTGTGAGCGACGTCTCCCGTTCGCCGATCGATGACACGATCGCCGACATTCCTCTCGCCAGTCCGCTCGAGGGCATCGGCGAGGCGTTGACGGACCACGCACCCGCTGGTGAGTTCGAGGGTGCCCTCAAGCGCAGGCTCGGGTTCGGGTTCTGGGTGGCGGTCGCCTGGCTGGTGACGATCATCCTCGCAGCGGTGCTCGCGCCATGGCTTCCGCTCGACGACCCGATGGAGAACCTGATCGAACCCTCCCAGGGTGCGCCCCCCTACTCGCCCTCGTCGACGTTCTGGTTCGGCAGCGATCAGGACGCCCGCGACATGTTCAGTCGCGTGATCTGGGGTGCCCGCACGTCGCTCACGGTGGGTTTCGCCGCCATCGCGTTCGGCATGCTGGTCGGGGGATCGCTCGGGATGATCGGCGGCTACTTCCGTGGCACGGCCGACAGGGTCATCTCCTTCGCGTTCCTGATCCTGCTGTCGTTCCCGGCACTCGTGCTCGCCATCCTCATCACCAGCCTGATGGACCGCAGCCTGCTGACGATCTCGCTCACGCTCGGCGTCCTCGGCGTGGCACCGGTCGGCCGCGTCTCGCGGGCCA
This sequence comes from uncultured Ilumatobacteraceae bacterium, assembly GCA_965371355.1. Lineage (GTDB taxonomy): Bacteria > Actinomycetota > Acidimicrobiia > Acidimicrobiales > Ilumatobacteraceae > JASJHI01. Next base: position 24,228 of record CBDUYD010000011.1, on the reverse strand, counting down.
ACACGATCGCCTACTCCGACCGCGAGTTCGTCACCGCCGCCAGGTCGCTCGGCGCCAAGAACACACGCATCATCTTCCGCGAACTCCTGCCGAACGTCGTGATCCCGATGTCGGCCCTCGCACTCCTGGGCGTTGCGGTCGCCATCGTCGCCGAAGGCGGGCTCGCCTTCCTCGGTCTCTCGGTCGAGAGCGGTGTCACCTGGGGCATCCTCATCCAGATCGGCGCCGGGCGTCGCGAACTCGAGGCGGCACCCTGGATCGCGATGGCGCCGATCGCCGTGCTCTTCCTCACCGTGCTGTCGCTCAACTTCGCCGGCGACCGTCTGCGCTCCTTCTTCGACGTGAAGGAGACCGCACTGTGAGGGTGAACCGATGAGCGATCTCCCCGACCACGGCCTGGCCCCCAGCCGCACGCACCCGGAGGCGCCGCTCCTCGTGCTAGACGACCTGCGGACGTACTTCAAGACCGAACGCGGCCTCGTCCGCGCCGTCGACGGCGTCTCGTTGTCGCTGCGGCGCGGCGAGTGCCTCGGCATCGTCGGCGAATCCGGCTCGGGCAAGACCGTACTCAGCCGCACGATCATGGGACTGCTGCCGTCGACCGCGGTGATGACCGGCTCGGTCACCTTCGGCGGCCAGGAGATCCTCGGTCTCCCCGACAAGCAGATGCGCCATCTCTGGGGCGCCGAGATGTCGATGGTCTTCCAGAACCCGTTGAACTCGCTCAACCCGCTGATGAAGATCGGCAAGCAGATCACCGAGCCGCTCAAGCTGCACCTCGACATGGACAGGGCCAATGCGCGGGAGACCGCGATGCAGCTGTTGCGCGACGTGCACATCCCCGAACCGGAGCGCCGTCTCGACCAGTACCCCCACGAGCTGTCCGGCGGCATGCGCCAACGGGTGATGATCTCGATCGCACTCGCCTGCGGCCCGACCCTGCTGTTCGCCGACGAGCCGACGACCGCCCTCGACGTGACGGTGCAGGCGCAGATCCTCGAGGTGATCGCCGAGCAGCGCCGCGAGCGCAACATGTCGGTGATCCTCGTGACACACGACCTCGGCGTCGTCGCCGGCCACACCGACCAGATCGCCGTGATGTACGGCGGCAAGCTCGTCGAGATCGCGCCGACCCGCATCCTCTTCGGCGACATGAGGATGCCGTACACGAGGTCGCTGATGCTCAGCATCCCGTCGCTCGACGCACCGAGCCATACCAAGTTGGCCTCGATCCCCGGTCGCCCGCCCGATCTGGTCAACCCGCCGAAGGGCTGCAACTTTGCGCCGCGATGTGCATACGTACGCGACAGGTGTCTCGACGACGAGCCTCCGCTGGTGATCGCCGATCACCCCGATCACCAGTACGCCTGCTGGTATCCCGTCGGGTCGCCCGAGTTCGAAGAGCGCGACGCCGAGCTGGAGGCTTCCCGTGCCGTGCCGGTCTCGGTGGAGATCCCGGTCGGGGGCGACGACTGATGGCGGGGACCGGGCAGGCGCATCTCCGCGAAGGCGACAAGGTGCTCAGCGTCGAGAACCTCGTCGTCGAGTTCAAGGTCGGACGCCACGAGACGGTGAAGGCGGTGTCGGGGATCAGTTTCGACGTGCTGCGCGGCGAGACGCTCGGCATCGTCGGTGAGTCCGGGTGCGGCAAGAGCACGACCGGCCGGGCGATCATGCAGATCGACCGGCCGACGTCGGGTGCGGTCGTCTTCGAGGGTGACGATCTCACAGAGCTGAGTGGCGAAGCACTCCGTCGCGCCCGCACGAAGGTGCAGATGATCTTCCAGGATCCGATCTCGTCGCTCAACCCGCGGCGGACGGTGCGCAACAGCGTGCTCGAGCCGCTCGACATCTGGAAACGCGGCACGAAGGAGGAACGTGCGGCGCTCGTCGACGACCTCCTCGAGTCGGTCGGGATCGACCCGGAACGTGCCGCCGAGAGCAAACCACACCAGTTCTCCGGCGGGCAGTGCCAGCGCATTTCGGTCGCCCGTGCGCTCGTCCTCGACCCGACCCTGATCATCTGCGACGAGCCCGTCTCGGCGCTCGACGTCAGCGTGCAGGCGCAGGTCCTCAACCTGCTCGAAGAGTTGAAGCAACGGTACGGCCTCACACTCGTCTTCATCGCCCACGACCTCGCCGTCGTGAAGAACATCAGCGACCGGATCGCCGTGATGTACCTGGGCAAGATCTGCGAGGTGGCGCCGAGCGACGATCTCTATGCCCGCCCCGCGCATCCGTACACGAACCTGCTCGTCGACTCGATCCCCGTCCCCGATCCGGATGCCGACCACTCGATCAGCGATTCGATCGGCGAGCCGCCCTCGCCGGTCGATCCGCCATCGGGCTGCCGCTTCCACCCCCGATGCCCGAACGCCGATCAGCTGTGTATCTCCGATGAACCCCAGTTGCGCTCGATCGGCGACGATCACTTCGTCGCCTGCCACCACCCGGTCGAGACGCCGGTGAGGGTCTTTGCGGCGCCGGGCGATCCCTGAGGTACCCGGCCTCGACTGGTACCGTCGCCGCGATGCCTGCGCCAATCGCTGGGCTCGTCCGGGAGCGAGTCGTCGACATCGGCGCAACCCTCGGGTGGTACCGGTACGGCGCGGGCGATCCGACGACTTGGACCTCCGTCGCCGGCAGCGGTCCGGCATCGAGTGGACGCTTCGTCAGAGCGACGATCACCCCGCAAGGACCTGGCACGATCGAACTCACCTGGGGTCTGGCCGTCGAACCCGACGGCGCCGCGGTCGAGGCGCTTCCCGGGCTCAGCGTCCGCTCGTTCGGTCCAGCTGCCGCATGGCTGGCCGACCGTGCCGGAGCGATGGCGGGCGCCGACGATCCCGGCGACGAGTCGTTGCGGTCCGCTCCACACCGCGCGGTCGCCGATGCCGCTCGGGCCCGCGACGGCGTCAGATTCGGTGCCAGTGGCGATCTCTACCACGAACTGCTCCCGACGATCATCGGCCAGCGGATCACCGCAGGCGAGGCCTACCGGCAGTGGCGCGATCTCTGTCGAGCCCTCGGCGAGCCCGCACCCGGTCCCTTCGAAGGTCTCCTCCTGCCGCCGGCTCCGGAAGTGCTCGCCCGCACGCCAAGCTGGTGGTTCCACCCTCTCGGCATCGAACGCAAGCGCGCCGAGCCGCTGATCGAAGTCGCCAGACACCCCCTGAAGTTGTGGAGCTGGGCGCAGGGTCCGGCCGATCGTGCGGCGACCATGCTCGCTCGGCTGCGCGGCGTCGGCCAGTGGACGATCGGGAGCGTGCTCGGGCCCGCGCTGGGCGACCCCGATGCCGTCGCGGTGGGCGACTACCATCTCAAGAACACCGTCGGCTGGGCGCTCGCCGGCGAGGCGAGGGCCACCGACGAACGGATGATGGAACTGCTCGAGCCGTACCGTGGTCAGCGCGGCAGGGTGACGAGACTCCTCAAGATGAACGGCAACGACGCGCCGCGCTTCGGTCCCAAGAAGCGCATCCTCCCGATGCGCGACTGGTGATGACGACCTCGACCGAGAGCGAAAGCAACTGGAACCGCGCGCTCTTCGTCGGGCTCGCCGCCTATGTCGTATCGCGATTCTGCGTGCTCGCGGGAGCCGGCATCCGGGCCGCTCAGCAGGTCGTCGACATTCGCGCCGAAGGCGACGAGACGCCGCAGAGCGCGCTGACCCACGTCACCGACGTACTCACCTCCTGGGACGGCCTGTGGTACCTCGAGATCGTCCGCCGGGGATACCCCGAGTCGATCCCCGACAACATCACCTATGAGCAGATAGAGGCCAGGGCGGCGTTCTTTCCCGTCTTTCCGTGGACCGTCCGGATCATCGACCGGATCCTGCCAGGTGGCGACGTCCTCGCCGCGCTGGCGGTCAACTTCGTCCTCGGCGCACTCTCCGTCGTGCTCGTCGGACTGCTCGCCCGTCGCCTCTACTCGGTCTCGGTGGCCGCTCGGGCGATGACGCTGTACGCGGTCTTTCCGGGCAGCTTCGTGCTCTCGTTCGCCTATTCGGAGGCGGCGCTGATCGTGCTCGCCGCCGCGTGCCTCCTGTTCCTCGTCGACGAGCGGTGGCTGCTGGCGGGTCTCACCGCCGCGGTGGCGACCGGGACGAGGCCAAACGGTGTCGGGCTCGTCGCCGCCTGCATCGTCGCGAGCGCGCTGGCGATCCGGCGCTCGCGCGACTGGGCATCGCTCATCGCGGTCGTCCTGGCGCCCCTCGGCTTCATCGGGTTTCAGCTCTACGTCGACGCCCGGGCGCACGAGCGCGGCGCCTGGTTCCGAGTGCAGCGCGAGGCGTGGGCCGAGGGCACGAGCTTCGGCGCGACCGCCGTGAAGAACACCTACGGGTTCCTCACCAGCCCGCTCGCTTCCCCGACCGACGCCCTGACCGCGCTCACCATGATCGCACTGATCGGGATGCTCTACTGCCTCTGGAAGCAGCCGCTCCCGTGGCCCGTCCTCGCCTACACCCTCGTCGTCCTCGCCCTGATGCTGATCCCGGCGACCGTCACCGCGCGACCGCGCTTCTTGTTCACCGCCTTTCCGCTGTTCATCGCGGTCGCCGCATGGTGGCCCGAGCCCGACGACGATCCGGATCACCACCGTGCGAGCTGGGACCGCGCCGGGTGGGATCTCACCCTCGTGCTCGGAGGAGCCGGACTCGTCGCGCTCACCGGCCTGTACGGCGTCTTCGGGGCGATTCCGTGACACGCGGCGGGCGGCCGAACGGTATCGACGGGTGGATCCGCACCCGGGCGACGTCGCTGTCGGTGATCGCGCTCGCCGCACTCGCTTACATTCCGAGCCTCGCCAGTTCGCCGGGTCGCATGCCAGCGGACACCAAGCTCTATCTCTACCTCGGGCCGGCGCAGTTGCTCGGGCGGGCTTCATCGACGTTCGAGCGTGAGCAGTTCGGGGGTTGGGTCCCCCACCAGCAGATCACCTACCTGTGGCCGAGTGGCCCCTGGTACTGGACTCTCGACTCGGTAGGACTGCCCGACTGGGTCGCGCACCGGCTGTGGATCGGCACGATCCTGTTCGCCGCGGGTGCCGGCGTGCTGTGGCTGACCCGCCGGCTGGGGCTGACGATCGGCGCCGCGCTGGTCGCCGGGCTGGTGTACCAGCTCTCGCCCTACCTGCTTCCCTACATCTCGCGCACATCGCTGCTGCTGCTCCCCTGGGCGGCGCTGGGCTGGCTCGTCGGACTCACCGTCCTCGCGTGCCGCGACGATCCGACCCCCGGCGGCGCGACCCCGCGTTGGCAGCGGTGGAGATACCCGGCGATGATCGCCCTCGTGGTCGCCACCGTCGGCTCGGTCAACGCGACCGCTCTCGCCCTCGTCGCACCGGCCCCGCTGCTCTGGCTGATCCATGCCGGCTGGGCGGGCGACGTCCGCTGGCGCCGGGCAATCTCCATCGCCGTGCGGACGGCGGTGCTGTGCGTCGCCGTCTCGCTGTGGTGGATCGCGATGCTGGTCGTGCAGTCGCGCTACGGCGCTCCCGTGCTCGCGTATTCCGAGACGCTCGAGGACGTGAGCCGCAACGCGACGGGCTCCGAAGTGCTCCGCGGACTCGGATACTGGCTGTTCTACGTGCGCGACCCCGTGGCGCCCGCCACGACAGCATCCGAGGGATACCTGGTGAGCACCGGCGGCATCGCGGTCAGCTACGCGGTGACCCTGGTCGGCCTGGTCGGGTTGGTCGCGACCCGCTGGCCGGCGCGGCGCTTCGCGGCGCTCGTCATCCTCGTCGGCGTCGTCCTCGCGGTTGGTGTCCACGCGATCGACTCCCCCTCGCCGTTGATGTCGTTGTTCGCGAGCGACGACGGTTCGGGCCTCGCGCTCGCACTACGCAGCAGTACACGGGCGACGCCGCTGATCGTGCTCGGACTCGCGCTGGGTGCGGCCGGGCTGGTCGGCTCGCTGCCCGCCACCCGCGTCCGCAGAGCAGGTGGCCGCTGGTCGCCCCGATTGGTCGCAGGGTCGATCGTGGCGGTACTCCTGCTCGTCAACCTGCCGGCACTGTGGGGGCTCGATCTGGTCGATCCGGCGATCGATCGTGATCAGGATCCGCCGGCCGCGTGGCGAGAGGCTGCCGATTCGCTCGGCGAGCCGACCGGCGCAAGGGTGCTCCAACTCCCGGGCGCCGAGTTCGGGGCGTTCCGGTGGGGATACACCGTCGACCAGCCACTCGTCGCGCTGACCGAACGGCCGCTCGTGACCCGCGATCTGCTGCCGCTCGGCTCGGGTGCGGCGATGAACCTGCTCTACGCCCTCGATGACCGGGTTCAGGAGGGCACGCTCGAGCCACGGTCGATTCAACCGGTCGCGCGGCTGCTGGGGGTCGACACGATCTGGCTGGCGAACGACCTCCAGTTCGAACGATTCCGCACTCCGAGGCCGGAGGCGCTCGACGCCCTTCTCGGCGACGCGTCTGCCGATGGGTTGCTCGGAGCGATCACCTACTTCGGTGACCCGGTGACGAATGTGCCCGACGTAGCGATGGTCGACCCGGCGGCGCTGGCAGGAGTCGATCGGGCGATCGCTCCGGTCGGCCTGATCGAGATCGACGATCCGATCGGTGTGGTCCGGGCGAAGCCGGCGTCGATCGTGCTCTCGGGAGACGGAGACGGACTCGTCGACGCGGCGGCCGCCGGGCTGATCACCGGCAGCGAGGCGGTCCGCTACAGCGCGAGCCTCGAAGGCAGCGATCTCACCGCGGCCGCCGGCGAGGCACTGGCGGTGATCATCACCGACACCAATCGCGACCGCGCCCATCACTGGCGCGGCTCGCAGGACGTCCACGGCCACACCGAGCCCGGCGGTCCCGCGATCGACGTGCTCACACCGACCGCAGCAGACCAACGGCTCGAGGTGTTCGGCGACGACGATCCCGGGCGCCAGACGATCGCCATCCAGCAAGGACCCGTCGTGGCCACCGCGTCGAGTTATGGCGAGCCGTTCGCCTACCGCCCCGAGGACCGCGCGGTGATGGCGATCGACGGCGACCCGACCACGGCATGGCTCGTCGGCGATCACGGTGACCCGGTCGGCGAACGGATCGAACTCGCCATCGCGCGGGAAGCGGACTCGCTCGCCCTGCGCCAGGCCGGCCCCGACCACGGGGGCCGAACGATTGCGCGCGTCGCGGTGAGCGTCGCCGGTGATGACGGCGAGGTCGTCGTCGATCTGACCGACGAATCACTCGATGCCGGCGGGCAGGTGGTTTCACTCCCGAGTGCGACGCCGGGGACGGTCACGATCGAGATCCTCGCCGTCACCGAGGGCACGGCCGGGGTCGGGTTCATCGAGATCTATGCAGGCCTCGGACCGACGACCGAGTGGATCAGGCCACCGGTCGACGCGGTCGAGGCGGCGGCCGATCGACCCCTCGCGATCACCCTCACGCGGCTCCGGGTCGATGCGCTCGACCCGTGGCGGAGCGATCCGGAACCCGAGTTGCAGCGAATCATCGAGATGCCCGACGATCGGGCGATCGAGACCTCGGTGACGTTGCGCCTCGACGCGCGGGCCGACGACGAGACACTCGCTGGCATCATCGCACCCGACGACCCCGGCTCGCTGGCGACGGCCTCCGCTCACCTGACCGGTGCGCCGCGGCACGCCGGCATGTTCGCCGCCGACGGCGACCCGACGACCGCCTGGATCACTCCGTTCGACGGTGCGGTCGGCGCGACACTGACGATCCCGCTCGCCGACACTCGATCGCCCGGGACCTCGATCGATCTCATCCAGCCCGTTGGCCCGTACTCGCTGGTCACCGCCCTCGAAATCACCGATCGCGACGGGACGATCGTCGTCGATGTGCCGCGACCCGATCAATCGGGGCGCAGTACGATCGAGATGGGCAGGCCGCTCGACGGTGACCGGATCACGGTGCGGATCGCAGCGCTCGAGCCGTCGACCACGGTCGACCGGCGCTACGGCGACGTGGTGACGCTTCCGATTGCCATCGCCGAGGTCGAGACCGCCGCCATCGACTCGGCGGCGATCGACGATTCGACGGTCATCGCTGCCGCCTGCCGCTCCGATCTCCTCACGCTCGACGACAGCGCGATGGCACTTCGCTACGAAACTACGGTCGGTGCGCTTCTCGACGGTGCTCCGGTGGCTGCCGAGGTGTGTTCCGGGCCGCTGGAACTCACCGGAGGAGAGCACACACTCCGTTCGCACGCACGGAGCGCCGGTCTCACGGTCGATCGGATCGTGCTGTCCGATCAGCCGCCATCCGCGGTCGACACGGCGCTCGTGCCGGTCTCGATCGAGCGGGATGACACACGCGATCGCCGCGTCGTCGTCGATCCCTGTCCGCAGGGCTGCTGGATCGTGCTCGGAGAGGGCTACAACGACGCCTGGGAGGCCTCTGCAGACGGAACCGACCTCGGACCGCCGCAGTTGATCGACGGCGGCTTCAACGGGTGGTGGCTGCCACCGACGGCGAGCGTGACGACGGTCGACCTCCACTGGACGGCACAGCGGCCGGTCAAGATCGGTCTGCTCGCCTCGATCGCCGCCGTCGTGGGGTGCCTGCTCGTCATCGCCGCCACCCGCCGTCGTGACCACCGCGTGTCCGTGACCCCCAGACTCGTGCCGGGTGGGGGTGGCATCGGACCCAGACCGTGGATCGCGCCCGCCGTCCTCGTCGTGCTGGGCGCGCTCCTGATCGCCCCCGTCTGGGGTCTCGTCGGCGGTGTGCTCGGCGTCGCCGTGATGTTCGTGAAGCGGATCGCGAACCTGCTCGCGTGGATCGGTGTGGGACTCGCCCTCCTCGTCGCCCTGCTCGTGATGTGGATCGAGCGCCGCGACCACCCCCTCCCCAACGCGGGATGGACCGAATCGTTCGACCATCTGAACGGCCTGGCGGTGTTCGCCGTGCTGTGTGTGACCGTCGGGGTGATGACGACGTCGCGGTCGACCTCGAGCGATAGGGTCCGATCCTCGTGCGCACCCTGATCATCGTCCCCACGCATGACGAGGCCGAGAACATCGGCACGCTGCTCGATCGCCTCGATCGCCATGTCCCCGGGGCCGACGTGATGGTCATCGACGACGCGTCCACCGACGACACCCGACGTATCGTCGAGCAACGTGCGGCGAACGACCCCCGCATCACGCTCGTTGAACGTGCCGAGAAGCGCGGACTCGGCGATGCGTACACCCACGCCTTCGCCCTCGGGCTCGACGCGGGCTACGAGGCGCTCGTCGAGATCGATGCAGACCTGTCCCATGATCCCGCGGTCCTGCCGACGATGCTCGACCTCACCGCGCGGGGGATCGCACTCGTCATCGGTTCCCGCTACGTGCCGGGGGGCACGGTCGTCGGATGGCCCCGACGGCGCACCTGGCTCTCACGCTGGGGCAACCGCTACGCCGCCATCGTGCTCGGACTCGCTGTCAACGACGCCACGGCCGGGTACCGCGTGTATCGCGCCGACACGCTCCGTGCGATCGGACTCGACGGCGTGCAGGCCGGTGGCTACGGCTTCCAGGTCGAGATGACCTACCGCACGGTGCGCGCCGGTCTCAGCGTGGTCGAGGTGCCGATCGAGTTCCGCGACCGTGTCGCCGGCTCGAGCAAGATGCACAAGGGCATCGTGACCGAGGCGTTCAAGCTGGTCACGTTCTGGGGACTCGCCGACCTCGTGACGCTCCGCCGGCGCCACCGCGCCTACTCGGCCGACGCGGTGGCGCGACTCAGGGATTGAGGGGCAGCGACCAGGTCATTCGTGGTCACGAATCGCTGCGCGGTGTCGGTTGGTCGGCCTTGTCGAAGATGACGACGGGAATCTCCCGGGTGGTGGCCGACAGGTGGTCGGGCATCCCGGGGAGGCTCTCGGTGATTCGTTGGAGCAGCTCGCTTCGTTCGGCGCCGGCGGCGATCGTCGCAATCGATGGGATCGCGGCTCCGCCCAGTTCGATGGTGACCTGGTTGTCGTTTTCGATGTTCTGGTACCAGTCGGGGTGATGATCGGAGCCACCGTTGGCAGCTGCAACAGCGAGACGACCGTCGGCGTCGATGAACCCGACCGGGGTCGTGTGGGCTCTGGCGCTGTGACGCCCAGTGGTGGTCAACAACAGGATGGGAGCACCTTCCATCGGGCCTGACAACTGACCGTCGTTGGCACGGAACTCGCCGATGACACCCTCGTTGATCTCTCGCATGTCCACGTGTACTCACTCCTTGTCGTCGAGCCCTGCGTTCCACAAGGCGGTGTTTGCACAAAGTATCGTTTGTGAATCCGTTACACAAGTCATTGCTTGTGAATTCCTCGCGGCGGTGGCACGATGGAGAGGTGTCGGCCGAAGATGTGTTCTCAGCGCTCGCCGCTCCACAGCGTCAACAGATCCTCCGGCTCGTACGTGATGAGCCATTGTCGGTCGGTGCGATCGCCGAGAGCTGTGGGTCCAGCCAACAGGCCGTCTCGCACCATCTCCAGGTCCTCAAGGACGCCGGCCTCGTCGACATGAAGCGGGAGGGTCGCAGGCATCTGTATGTGGTTCGTCCCGATGGCTTCGACTCCGTCGGCTCATTCGTTGCCGATCTGTGGCCGAAAGGACTCGACAAGCTCAAGGCAGTGCTCGAGGAGGACAGCGAGTGACCGACACGTTCACCTGTTCGATCGAGGTGCCGGCCCCGCCCGAAACCGTCTTCGAGTACTTCACCGACGCCGAGCTCCTCGTGACCTGGATCGGCGACTACGCGGTGCTCGACGCCCGGCCCGGCGGGGAGTTCACCCTCGACATCGAGGGCATCCCGGTACGCGGTCGGTACCTCGAGATCGTCGCTCCCGAACGGGTCGTCGTCTCCTGGGGCCACGCCGGATCCGAAACACTCCCCCCGAACTCGACCCAGGTTCGGTTCACCTTCACGCCCGCAGCGCGCGGTGGAACCCTCGTCGAGGTCGAACACCGCAACCTGCCCACCGAGCACCTGCCATCGCACCGGATCGGCTGGCCGATGTTCATGGAGCGGCTGCGCCGCACGAACAGCTCACAAGACCTCGATGCCGAGTAGGAACGCCCCGCTGGAGCAGTCAGGTCACGCCAACGGGGACACCCGTGACGCGGCGACGCTTTCGCACAACAGGTCGAGTTGACGGGCGGCGACCGAAGTCCACGACAGGCCGCGCGCATGCCCGACCGCTGCGGAGCCCAGCCGGTCGCGCCGTTCTTGGTCCGCCAGTAGTTCGCTGACCGCGTCGCCGAGCCGTTCGGCTGTCGCTGCGGCGGTCTGCTCCTCGGGGACGAGGATGCCCGTCCGGTCGGCAAGCGCGGCACCGCGGTGTCCGGCGATGTCGGTGGCGACACACGGCGTCGCGCAGGCGCCGCCCTCGGTGAGCGACATCCCCCAACCCTCCGCGTGTGATGCGCCGACGACGAGCCAGGCACGGCGATAGGCGTCGAGGAGTTCGGCGTCGTCGACCCGACCGAGTGGTGTGACCCAACCGCCGGCGTCGTGCTGCTCGATCCACCGTTCGATGAGCGCGCGGTCGGGGCCGTCACCGATGATGTCGACCGTGAGGGACGGCTCGGACCTTCGAGCGCGTTCGAGCGCGTCGAGCGCGAGCCGCTGCCGCTTGACCGGCGCCAAGCGACCGACGATCACCACATGTGGTGTCTGGCTGCGCCGCGACTCGGCGGGCGAGAAGCGCTCGTGAACGCCGGGCGGAATGACGGTCAATCGCTCGATACCGAGCGCTCGAATCTCGTCGGCCGACGAGTCGGACAGCGTGGCGAACGTGCTCCAGCGGTACGCGGGCGGCGCGATGCGCGTCTCGATGAGGCGGCCTGCCGCATCGAGCGGGAACGGGAGCGCATCGTCCCACATCTCGCGGTGGACGTGGTGCATCCACACGACCCTCCGGTGCGGCGCCCAGAACGGGCCGAACCAGGGGACGCCGTTCCAGATCTCGATCGTCGCCGTGCCGGGCGGCCGACGCCGCAGGAGTTGACGGCCGATCACGCGGGCGAACACGTCGTAGCGGCCACCTCGTTGCACGACCCGGTAGCCGTTTCGTTCGAACGACCGCGGCGAGCCGGCGGCGGATGTGCGGTGGGTGATCGAGACCCCGGCGTCAGCCCATCGGCGGAAGATCTCGTCGGCGTGGAGTTCGGAGCCTCCGGCGTCTGGATCGTCGAGGTCGCGCCACGCGTACGATTCGACCTGCGTGATACCGAGACCTCGCAGGCGGGCGGCGGCACGGTCGAGGGCGGCCCGCGACCCGTCGTTCTGGTCGGACTCGGCGGATTCGTGCAGGTCGCCGGGGGTCATCTGTCGAGGCGGCGCCAGACGGCACCGGGCACGATCCGCATCACGGCGAACACGGCCGCCAGGACGGCGGGGACCCACACGACGCTGCGGCCACGCTTGAGACCCGCGACTACCGCATCGGCTACGGCGTCGGGGTCGGTGGCGAATGGCGCGTCCTCCATCCCTGCGGTCATCTTCGAGCGGATGAAGCCGGGTCGCACCGTCATCACGGCGGCGCCCGATCCGTGGAGCGAGTGGGCGAGGCCTGTGGCGAACGCGTCCTGGCCGGCCTTGGTCGAGCCGTATACGAAGTTCGAGGGGCGCGTCCGGACGCCGGCGACGCTCGAGAGCACGATCATCGTGCCGTGCCCCTGTGTGCGGAGCTGATCGGCGACGGCGAGTCCCGTACTCACCGCACCTGTGAAGTTGACGTCGGCGAGCCGGGCGGCGGCGGCGGGATCGCCGGCCGCATCGGCCCCGAGCTGCCCGAAGGCCTGGATCACGATGTCGAGGTCGCCGTAACGGGCCGCGAGGTCGGCGATGAAGCCCTGGTGGGCCTCGTGATCGGTCGCATCGAACGAGACCTCGACCATCTCGGGGGATGCGCCGTCGGGCAGGTCGAGGTCGGGCGACCCGGTCGGCGTGCGGACGGCGAGCAGCACCGTGCGGAGGGCGGGCGAAGCGAGTCGGCGCACGATCGCCCGCGCGATGTCGCTCCCGCCGCCGAGGACGAGGATGGTCTGTGGCTGGTTGATGGCATTGTTCACATCGGTTCCGATCGGTTGTCGGGGCGGCGGTTCAGATGAGCGCGAGTCGGCGGGCCTGATCGCTGCGCCATCGTCCGGATGGATCGACCCGTGACCGGATCATCTTCCAGCGGTCGAGCTCGGGGTAGCCCGCCCGGATCACGTCGGGCGTCGTGTGCGCGTCCTTGGCGAGGTAGTGGCGGCCCCCGGCGGCGAGCACCATCGTGTCGAGGTCGGCGAGTAGCGGGCCGAGACCGGCGACGCCGGCGGGGAGATCGAGCGTCAGCGTCCAGCCGGGCATCGGGAAGCTGAGGAGCCCAGCACTGCGCCCGCCCATGCGCTTTAGCACCGCGAGGAAGCTGGCGTGCCCGCTCGCGGAAACTCGGGCGATGATCGCCCGCACGGTCTCGACCGCGTCGAACGGCACGACGAACTGGTACTGGAGGAACCCGTGGCGCCCGTAGAGGCGGTTCCAGTCGCCGACCATGTCGAGCGGGTGGAAGAAGCCGGTGATGCCCTCGACGCCGCGATGTTGTTTCGGGGCCTTGCGGAACCACAACTCGTTGAACGCGCGGACCGCGGGTCGCGGCAACACGTTCGGGAGGTGCTCGGGCACTCCCGGCAGCACCGGCGGATCGAACTGCAGCGGATCGTCGGGGACGCGCCGGAGGTGTTCGTCGAGGTCGGCGGCGGTCGCGTGCTCGGCCCTCGTGAGCACCGAGCGGCCCAGGCTCGCCCCGGTGGCCAGCAGGTCGATCCAGGCGACGGAGTAGCGGTACTCGTCGTCGCCCTGCTCGATCGCCTGCACGAGTGCGTCGAAGTTGCCGATCCGTTCGGTGTCGACCAGGCATCTGCTCGTTTCGATCGGGACGAGGCGGAAGGTCGCGTCGAGGATGATGCCGGTGAGCCCCATCCCGCCGAGCGTTGCGTTCCACAGTTCGGGATCGGACGTCGGCGTCACCTCGATGCGCGATCGATCGGCCATCAGCATGTTCATCCGCTCGAGGTGGTGACCGAAGCTTCCGTCGGCGTGATGGTTCTTGCCGTGGATGTCGCTGGCGATCGCTCCCCCGACCGTGACGAACCTTGTGCCGGGAGTGACCGGCACGAACCAGCCTCGCGGGACGATGTGGCGGAGCAGTGTGTCGAAATCGACTCCGCCGCCCACGGTGGCGGTGCCGCGATCGTCGTCGAGGTCGATCACGCCCGGGAGTAGTCGGACGACGGTGCCGCCTCCGTTCTGGGCGGGATCGCCGTACGAGCGGCCGAGTCCACGGGCGATCACACCGCGAGTGGATGTGTCGCGGGCGATCGTGTCGAGCCGATCGAGTTCGGACTCGTCGACCTCGACGATGGTGGCGCGGCTCGGCGACGTGCGCCCCCACCCGCAGAGCAGTTCGTCGTGCGCCCTCATGGTCGTCAGTACGGCCATTCAGGCTCTTCGCGGCCGAGTCGTACGTACACCTTGCCGAGGCCGAGCGTCAGCAGCATCTTGAGCGTGACGTTCCACGCAAACCACGGAAGTTGCAGCAACTGGCGGGCGACGTTGTCGAACCGGGCCCGAGTGGCGGAGCGGAGGTCGGCGCGGTAGATCGTCATCGAACGCGAGCGGCCGACGTAACGGAACTTGCGACCCGGGACGAGTTGGCGCAGGATCGCCCCGGTCACACCGATCGAGGAGAACGAGTCGTGGATCAACATGACGCCGCCGCGGGTGACGCGGTGACCCCACGAGCGGATATCGGCGAGAGCCGGTTCGTACCTGTGGGCGCCGTCGATGTAGAGCACGTCGATCTCGCCCTCGACCTGGCCCAGCGCGTCGTCGGAGAACGCCCGGACATGGCGCACCCGGTCGGAGACGCCCGCCTCGGCGAGATTGGCCATGAAGATGGCATGATCGTCGTCGGCTTCGGTGTCGAACCCGTCGATCTCCCCGGGTCCGCGGTCGTTGCCGGCGTGTGGATCGATCGCCACCACCTCGACGCCCGGCGCGGCGGCGGACGCGAGGACGATGGTGGACCGCCCCCTGAAACTCCCGATCTCGACGATCGTGCCGCCGGCGGGGCAGCGCGTCGCCGCATCGTGCAGGGCCGCAGCCTGCCCAGAGGTCATCCAGCCGTCGACTCCGGCGACCAGCTTCAGCACGCTCGCGAGGGATCTGCGGTCGTGGCCGGAATTGCTCATGTCGAACTCGTCATATCGATCGCTTCAGGATGCGTTCACGATGCATAGACCGCAACCCCGTAGACGATCAACCAGCTCAGGCCGAGCAGCTGAAGGACCCGGTCGCTCGTGAACACGTCCTCGGGTGCGCCGCCCTCACCGCGCTCGAGGACGAGCAGGTAGCGGAACAGTGCGGTGAGCATGGGGACGATCGACAGTTCGTACCAGGGCAGGTCGGCCGTGGACAGCTCGCTCGTCTCGAACGCCCACACGCAGTAGCTGATGAGCGCACCGCCGAGGCTCACCGCCAGCACCATCTGCAGGTAGCCGAGCGTGTAGGTGTCGAGCGTCGCCCGCGTGCCGGCGTCCTCGCCGACACTCCTCAGTTCGGCGTATCGCTTGCCCACGACGATGAACATCGAGCCGAACATGATGCACAGGACGAACCATCGCGACATGGGTACGTCGACGGCCACCGCCCCGGCGGCGGCACGCAGCACGAATCCGGCTGCGACCGTGACCATGTCGACCACGGCGATGTGCTTCAGCCAGATCGAGTAGGCGACGGTGAGCACGATGTAGACGGCGATGACCGCGACCGTCTGCCAGCGACCGGTGAGCGCGCTGAGAGCCAGCGCGACGATCGGCAGCACGGTGCCCGCGACCCGGGCGGCGCCGATCGACAGCTCGCCTGCGGCGATCGGCCGGTTGCGCTTCGTCGGGTGCTTGCGATCGGACTCGACGTCGAAGATGTCGTTCCAGAAGTAGATCCCACTCGCCGCTGCACAGAATGCGACGAACGTGATCACGGTCAGCAGCAGATCGCGTGGCTGATCGAGTACTCCCGCCGCGCCCGGCGCAGCGAATACGAGGATGTTCTTGAGCCATTGCTTCGGGCGCGCCGTGCGCAGCAGTGCTTTGATCATGGTCGGTAGCTGCCCACCCAGTGTCGGGTGTCCGCGTCGGCGAGGAGTTCACGGTCCCCGGCCGAGTCACCGTAGGCGATCATTTCGACCGCGTCGCGACCCCCGAAACGGTCGTCGAGCCAGTCGTGCAGGCGGCGGACCTTTTCGGGGCCCCGACAGTTCGGTCCGTCGAGGTCGCCGGTGAGTACACCATCATTGGATGCGAGCCGTGCGCCGAGCACCTGATCAACGCCGAGCAGCGCGGCGAGCGGGTGCAGGTAGATCTCGAAGGAGGCAGAGACGAGCACCACGTGGTCGTCGGCGGCCTGATGTGATCTGAGTGCTTTGAGGGTGTCGCGGCGTAGCCACTCGGCGGCGATCCGCTCGGCGAAGGCCGACCCGACGGTGACGACATCGGACTCGGGGCGGCCGGTGAAGACCGCCGCGGTCGCCAGCGACTTGAGGGTGTCGCGGTCGCGTCGCGCCAGGCCCCGAGTCAACTCGACGGGCTGCCTCAGCAGTCCGGTGGCGAGCCCGACCGTGCCGGCGACGCGTCGCAGGAACGGGACGACGCAGTCGCGCGTGGTCAGCGTGCCGTCGACATCGAACGCGACCACGCGCGCGGACGGCGCCCGACTCGGGGGTGGCGCGCTCACGGACGGCGGGCCGGAATAGCAGCGAGGGCGTCCCAGAACCCGGGCCAACTCTTGGCCACGACGTCGGGGTCGACGACCTCGATGCCGTCGACGGCCAGTCCGAGCACGCCGAAGGCCATCGCCAGACGGTGATCGTGGTGCGTGTCGAGCCGCGCGGCGTGGAGCAGATCGGTCGGACGGATCAGCAACCCGTCATCCTCGACGGTGACGTCCGCGCCGGTACTGGTCAGTTCGGCCGCCAGGTCGACGAGCCGATCGCTCTCCTTGTGTCGGATGAACCCGACACCGGTGATCCGCGTGGGCGTGACCGCTCGCGTGGCGAGCACCGCGACGGTCGGGACGAGATCGGACATGTCGGCCATGTCGATATCGAGCCCGCGAAGCGGCTCGTCGCGACGCCGCATCACGACGGTGTCGCGGGTCGCGACCGTCGTCGTACACCCCATCATCGTCAGCAGCTCGACGAATCGGGCATCGCCCTGGGCGGAGTCGGTTCCGAGCCCCGCGACCTTCACCGCGCCCCCGACCATCGCCGCCGCGGCGAGCGGGTAGCTCGCCGACGACGCGTCGGGTTCGACCTCGAAACTCGTCGGCAGATACTCGCCCACACCGACGAACACGTGTCGTGCGGCCACTTCGACGTGCCCGACGCCGAACGCCTCCATCACAGTCCGCGTGAGCTCGATGTACGGCCGAGAGACGAGCTGCGTCGAGAGCCCGAGCTTGATGCCACCGGGAATGTACGGCCCGATCAGCATGAGGGCGGTCACGTATTGGCTCGACACGTCGCCCGGCATGACGATCGCGTCGGCTCCCCGTGGCGGACCCGAGATCGTGACCGGTAGGTGTCCCCATCGCTCGCCCGCCTCGACACGCACCCCGAGCGCGGCCAGCGAGTCGTGGAGCGGACCCATCGGCCGTTCGCGCAGGGGCGGGTGTCCGTCGATCGTGTACGGCCCGCTCCCGAGCGCCGCGAGGGCGGTCACGAAGCGTGAGGTAGTGCCTGCGAGGCCTGCGTCGAGGTCGATCGGCCCGGCGAGCAGGTGCCCGCCGGTGCCCTCGACAGACGCTACCGACGTGCCCTCGCGCTCGCGCAGCGCGATCGGGATGCCGAGCCGCTGGAGGCAGTCGATCATCGACGCGGTGTCGTCGCCGGGTGCGACTCCGACGATCTCGCTCTCGCCGTCGGCCAGCGCGGCACAGAGCAGCGCGCGGTTGGCGATGCTCTTCGACGGTGGCACGCGGACCTCGGCGACGACCGGACCGTCGGCGCAGCGCACGTGCTGCGATCGGCTCATGAGAGCACCTGAATCGCCGGCCGGAAGCCACGGGCGATGAGGCCGCCGCGGAACAGCTCGGCCAGTGCCCGATCGACGAGGACGACGGCGACGCCGCGATTGCTCTCGGCGACGTGGACGACCTCGAAACTGACGACGTTGACCGAGAGCTCCGCGGCGAGCGTGAAGACCTCTGCAGCCGCACCGGCGCGGTCGGGGATCGGGATGCGCACCTCGGCGAGCTCCTCGGGATGAAGCGCGCGGCTCGGCAGGTTCGCCCTGGCATGTCGGGCGTCGACGAGGCGGCTCTCGAGCGCCGCGAGATCCCGCTCGTCGATGATCGCCCGCAGCTCGCCCAGCCCACCGATCAGGCGATCGAGCTCGCCGACGATCGCCTCGCGGTTCTCGGAGCAGATGTCGAGCCACATCGCCGGCTGCCCGCTGGCGACCCGCGTCATGTCGCGGAAACCACCGGCGGCGAGGCGGAGCAGCGCTGCGTGTTCTTGCGAGCGCTCGGAGGCGAGGCCCATCAGGGTGGCCGCGGTGAGGTGGGGAACATGGCTGACGATGGCGACGACCCGGTCGTGGCGTTCGGGGGTCAGCGCGACGACCTCGGCGCCGAGCGAGGCGACGACACCGGTGACCGCGGCGAACGTGGTGTCGTCGCTGTGCTCGACCGGCGTGAGCACCCACACCGCACCGTTGAACAGATCGCCGTCGGCGCCGTCGAGCCCGTCGAGTTCGCTTCCGGCCATCGGGTGCCCGCCGACGAACCGCGGGTGATCGCAGCTCCTCGAGATCGGCCCCTTGACACTGCCGACGTCGGTGACCGGCCCGCTCGTGTCGGCGAGCGCCCGCTCGACCTGTTCGGGCGACGACAGCACGGGCACCGCGACGAAGGTGATCTCGGCGTCGGGATCGACGCCGGCCCGATCGATGACACCGCGTTCGATGGCGATCCGCACGGTGTCGGCGTCGATGTCGTCACCCGAGACGCACCAACCGCGAGCGCGGAGGGCGAGCGCGATCGACCCGCCGATCAGGCCGAGACCGATCACGTTGGCGCTGCGAGCAGCGGCGTCGGTCACGTCGTCGGTCACGTCGGTGGATCGTACCTGCGACCGACGACAGCAACCGTCTCGACGAGCGAGCGGCGCTCGGCGGCGGTCAGCTCGCGCCAGTGCCCCGGGCGCAACGAACGATCCGAGAGTGGTCCGATCCGGGTACGGACGAGACGTCGCACGGGATGACCGATCGCTTCGCACATCCGCCGGATCTGCCGGTTGCGCCCCTCGTGGATGATGATCCTCAGAACACCTGGCTGGGGTTGGGAAACCCTGGCGGGCGCGGTGCGTCCGTCGTCGAGCTCGACACCGTCGCGCAACGTCCGCAACCCACCGGGCGCCACACGGCCTCCGCTCACCTCGGCGAGGTACTCCTTCTCGACGCCGTGCGAGGGATGTGCGATGCGGTTGGCGAGCGATCCGTCGTTGGTGAGCAGGAGCAGTCCCTCGGTGTCGGCATCGAGTCGCCCGACCGAGAAGACCCGAGGCTGTTCGGGCACCAGGTCGACGACGGTCGGTCGGCCGTGGGTGTCCTTGCTCGTCGAGACGATGCCGGCCGGCTTGTTGAGGAGGTAGTAGACGAGGTCGGGTCGCACGCCGATCGGTGCACCGTCGACCTCGATCGCGTCGCGTTCGACGTCGACCCGCCGTCCGAGCACGGCGACCTCGCCGTCGACGGTGACACGACCGGCCGCGATCAGGTCCTCGCAGACACGCCGGCTTCCCCACCCGGTCGCGGCGAGCACCTTCTGGAGTCGATCACCTCGCGGCAGCGCAGCGCTCCGCTCGGCATCCTGCTCCCACAGCGGGCGCTCCTTGTCGGGTTGGTCGTCGGCCGGCTGGTCTGCGGGCGGCCGGTCGGGGACGCCCCGCTCGTCGCTCATCTTCGGATGTCCCTCAGCCCGAGGACGGCAACTCGTCTGCCCGGACCTCGACGAAGGGTGTGACCCGCAGCCCCTGTTCGAGCGCCTCGACCACATCGGCGTCGGGGATGAACTCGGCGATCGGCGGTAGATCGTCGGTCGACTCGAGACCGAGCTTCTCGAGGAACGACGGCGTCGTTCCGTAGAGGATCGCCTGCCCGGGGCCCTCGTCGCGACCGATCTCGTCGATGTATCCCCTCGCCTGGAGGGTGCGCAGCACGCCGTCGGGGTCGACGCCCCGGATCGCCGCGACCTGGCCGCGTGAGATCGGCTGCTTGTACGCGACGATCGCCAGCGTCTCGAGCGCCGCACCCGACAACCTTGCCCGTTGGTCGTGCAGCAGGAACCGCTCGACATAGGGCGTGAGGTCGCTCGCGGTCCGGTAGCGGATACCCCCCGCGACGCGGACCAACTCGAAGCCGTGGCCGCGCTCGGCATAGCTGGCGGCCAGCTCGTCGGACCACTGCTCGATCAGCACGGTGGGCTGTTCGAGCAGCTGCGCCAACAGCTCGAACGGGACGGGATCGTGGGCGACGAGGGCGATCGACTCGATCACCCGCTTGAACTCGGCGACCTGCTCGTCGTCACCGGTGATCATTTCGTCGGCCATCGCTGTCATCCCTCGTAGAGGTCGACGAGGAGGGAGGAGTCGTCGAAGCTCTCGTCGGCGACCCACACGACCTCGATATCGCCGAATTGCTCGGGCTGATCGAGGTCGACGGCACCCTGCTTGAACAGTTCGAGGACGGCGAGGAACCGCACGATCACCTCGATCCGATCGGCCAGATCGGCGGTCAGGCGGCGGAAGGAGATCGTGCCCACCCTGGGCAGCTCGTCGATCAACTCGGCGACGGCATCGGCGACCGTGATCTTGATCGGGCTGATGTGGAACAGGTCGACGACGGGCACCGGCTTGGGGGTGAGGGCGCGGATCGCGGCGTTGCGGAGACGGACCACTGTCGTGCCTTCGAGCAGGTCGGGCACGACCGCGGCGAACCGCTCGTCCGGTCCGACGATGCGCGGGAACGACAGGCTCGCGTCGTCGGCCAGCCGGGCGAAGACCCCGGCGACATCCTTGAAGGTCTTCGCCTCGAGGAGACGTGCGAGGAGCAGGTCGCGCTCTTCCCAGAGTGCCAGCTCCTCGTCGAGATCGATGTCGGATGTGTCCGGGAGCAGGCGACGGGCCTTGAGCTCGACCAGCGTTGCGGCGATCAGCAGGAATGATGTCGCGACGTCGAGGTCGAGGTCGCCCATCCGGTCGAGTTCGGCGAGGTAGGAGTCGACGATCGTCGCGAGGTTGACCTCGTAGATGTCGACCTGCTCCTTCAGGATCAGCTGCAGCAGCAGATCGAACGGCCCCTCGTAGACGGGGGTGGAGACCTCGAGCGCCATGACGCGTCAACGCTACCGATCCGTGATCGCCGAAACGGGTATCCCCTCGGGCGACCCGCTCGGTATCGTCTCGCGGCGTGAGCGACACGAGACGAGTGCTGTCCTGCATGCAGCCGACGGGCGATGTGCATCTCGGGAACTACCTCGGCGCGCTGCGCCGCTGGGTCGACCTGCAACACGATCGCGACGCCTTCCACGGCATCGTCGATCTCCACGCACTCACCGTGACCGACGAGCCCGGCGTGGTCGGCGCGGAGACGCTCTCGTTGGCGGCGATGCTCTTCGCCGTCGGTCTCGATCCCGACGTCGCGACCGTCTTCGTGCAGAGCCATGTTCCCGAGCACAACCAGCTCGGATGGGTGATGGAGTGCACGATCAGCTACGGCGAGCTGTCGCGCATGGTCCAGTTCAAGGACAAGTCGGCCAAGCTCGAGAACAAGTTCATCGCCGCCGGGCTTTTCACCTACCCGGCGCTGCAGGCCGCCGACATCCTCCTCTACGACGCGAACGAGGTGCCGGTCGGCGACGATCAGCGCCAGCACGTCGAGATCACGAGGGATGCGGCGATCAGGTTCAACCACCGGTTCGGCGAGACGTTTGTCGTACCCGAAGCGGTCACGCCCCCGGCAGGCGCCCGCGTGATGAGCCTCCAACAGCCGACGGGGAAGATGTCGAAGTCCGAGGACTCCGACGCCGGCTGCGTGTTCGTCGTCGATGACCCGACGGCGGTGATGAAGAAGTTCAAACGGGCGGTCACCGATTCCGAGAGCGGTCCCGGCGCGGTCCGCTTCGATCCGGAGGAGAAGCCGGGGGTCAGCAACCTGCTCGAGATCCACGCCGCCGTCACCGGCCGATCCGTAGACGACATCGCCGGCGAGTACGACCGGTACGGTTCGCTGAAGGTGGCGACCGGCGAGGCGGTCGTCGCGACACTCGATCCGATCCGCCATCGCTACGACGAACTGATGGAGGACCGCGGCGAACTCTCGCGGCTCCTACGGGTCGGAGCGGACAAGGCGCGCGGGGTCGCAGCGATCACGCTCGAACGTGCCTACGCGGCGATCGGCATGCTGCCGAGCTGACGTGCGCGGCCCGCGGCTCCTCGATACCGACCGCAAGATCCTCGCGCTCGCGTTCCCGGCCCTCGGAACGCTCGCCGTCGAACCGCTGTACCGCCTCGTCGACACGGCGATCATCGGCCGGCTCGGCACCGACCAACTCGGCGGTCTCGCCGTCGCAATCGCCGTGCTCAGCCTGGTCGTCGCCGGGTCGAACTTCCTCGCCTACGGAACGACCGAGCAGGTGGCCCGTCTGCTCGGTTCGGGACGGACCTCTGCCGCGGCCGATGTCGGCGTCCAGGCGATGTGGCTCTCGATCGCCGTAGGGATCGTTGCCGTGCCGGCCCTGATCCTCCTCGCCGAGCCGCTCGCGACCGTGCTCGGGGCCGACGGTGACGTGCTCGATCACGCGGTGGAATACCTGCGGATCTCCGCGATCGGCGTTCCGTTCGTCCTGATCGCTCTCGCCGCGCAGGGTGTTCAACGCGGTGCAGCCGACTACCGCACTCCCCTCCTGATCCTCCTTGCTTCGAACCTGCTCAACCTCGTTCTCGAACTGATTCTCGTGTTCGGGTTCGACCTCGGAATCGCCGGCGCGGCGTGGTCGACGGTCGTCGCACAGGCTGCGGCGGGGGTCGGCTTCCTCGTCGTCATCCGGTCACGCCTGGCACCGGCCACGAGCAGGCTCGTCGATTGGGCGGTGATGCGTCCGCTCGCCAGCGCCGGCCGGCACCTTCTCGTTCGTGTCGGATCGATGCTGGCGGTATTCACGGGCTCCACGGCCGTCGCCGCGCGGATCGACGAGCCGACGCTGGCCGCACATCAGGTGTGTATCGCCATGTTCTTCTTCTTCGCTCTCACCCTCGACGCGCTCGCCGTCCCGGCCCAGACGCTCGTGGCCGACGAGCTGGGACGCGGCGACAGGCTCGGGGCGCGGGACCTCGCCGACCGGGTGGTCGTGCTGTCGGTACGCACGGCATCGGTCATCGCGATACTGCTCGTGGCCTCAGCGCCCTGGCTCGCGCAGGTCTTCTCGAGCGACCCGGCGGTGGTGTCGCGCACCGTCGTCGGTCTGCGCCTCCTCGGGCTGCTCCTGCTGCCGGGCGCGGTCGCGTTCGCCTACGACGGTGTCTTCATCGGTGCAGGCGACTATCGCTTCCTCGGTCGCGCGGCGTTCGGGTATCTCATCGCCGTCATCCCGATCGCCGTCGCCGTCCTCGCCCTTCCATCGCTCGGCATCGCGGGCATTTGGATCGGACTCACCTTCTGGATGCTCATTCGGGCATACGTGAACCATCGGAGGTTCGACGTCATCCTCGCGCCCGAACCGCTCGCCCTCGCGTGAGCCCGGTCAGGCGTGGTCGCATGCGTCGAGGTCGTCGAACGCGGAACCCTCGCCGGCGATCAGCTCGACGGTGACGGGATCCGACCCGACGTCGGCCGCCATCCGGGCGCCGATCGCCTCGTGGTCGTGATAGGCGCTGAACCGACGGCCGTGTGGTCCGACGATGGTGCCCGCTACCCGTCCGAACGTGCCGAGTCCGCACTCGAGTTTGCCCACGTCGTGCAGCATCGCGCCGGCCAGCTCGGCCCGGGTCGCACCCGGTCGGCGGGCGGCGAACCTACGGGCGACGAGTGCACTGTGACGACGGTCCTGGTGGCTCATCTGCACCCACAGGCCGCGCTCGCCCGGCGTGAGCTGCTCTTGTACCCACTCCTCGTCGGCGGGTGGCGGGGGTGACGGCGACAGCGATGTGAAGAAGCGGGCGACGAG
>CBDUYD010000010.1:0-33996 GCA_965371355.1 uncultured Ilumatobacteraceae bacterium | reverse complement strand
GTCAGCAGCGCGGTGACGTCGGCCTCGACCGACTCGGCGGTCAACTGGACCACGGCCACGTCGAGCAGGACGCGCGGGTCGGGCGCCTGACGCATCTCGACCAGCGCCGAGCCGAACATTTCGATGCCGCGCACGAGGCTCGCCGCGCCGACGCGTCGGGCGAGGTCTGCCACCACGTCGACCCGGTCGGAGGGGAGCTGCACCAGTTCGGGGGCCATCAGCGACAAGAAGCCGTTGCGCAGGAATCCGATGAGTTCCTCGGTGAGTGTCCGCGGATCGCGTCCGAGCGATATGGCCTGCGCCACCATCGTGAGCCCCCGACCCGGATCGCGATCGATCATCGCCTCGACGAACTCGTCGAGCGAGATCGACTCGACCCGTTCACCGCCGGCACTCGCGACGAGTTCGAGCGCCGACAGGGTGTCGCGAGCAGAACCGGCGCCGAGCACCAACACGTCGCCGATCGCCTCGTCGTCGACGGACAGGCCCGCGTCGCCGACCACCCATCGCACCAGCTCGTCGAGCACGTCGGCCGGCAGCAGGTGGAACCGGAGATGCTGCGTGCGGCTGCGAATCGTGTCGGACACCTTCTGTGGGTCGGTGGTGGCGAGCACGAAGACGACGTGCGGCGGAGGCTCCTCGAGCGTCTTCAGCAACGCCGCTTCGGCACCCTTGGACAACATGTGCACCTCGTCGAGGATGTACACCTTGTGACGGCCCGGGGTGCCGAGCGATGCCTTCTCGATCAGGACGCGCATCGCGTCGACACCGTTGTTGCTGGCGGCGTCGAGCTCGTGCACGTCGTAGCTCGTGCCGCGCTCGACCGACAGGCAGGACTCGCACTCGCAGCACGGTTCGCCGTCGACCGGCCGCTCGCAGTTGAGCACCTTCGCGAGGATCCGTGCGGAGGTGGTCTTGCCGGTACCCCGCGGCCCGGAGAACAGATAGGCCTGCCCCTCGCGACCCTCGGCGACCGAATTGCGCAACGCGCGAACCACGTGATCCTGGCCCTTCACCTCACCGAAACGACGGGGCCGGTACCTGCGATACAGCGACTGCGTGGCCATCGCGATCACCCTAGCGACGGGCTGCCACACACTTCCCTCCGCCCCGCGGGGCCCGTCGTTGCCGGTGGGCGCGAACGATGTCGGGCCGCGGTCCCGTATCGTCGCCGGGCCATGGCGCGTCGAACCCTCACCCCCGCGGCGGTCGTGCTCGTCGTCGCCGCCGCCTGTACAGCGACCGAGTCGGCAGAGGTCACCGAGTCGGACTACATCGAGATGATGGACGCGGCGTGCGTCGTCACCAGCGGTGAACTCGCCGCGCTGCCGACGCCGCCGGGCGAGATCTCGACGCCGGACTTCGCGACCCTGGCCGCGACAGCGATCGAGAACGAGGCCGAGCGGGCGCGAACGATCGAGCCACCGGACGACCTCGCCGCCGATCACCGGGCGTTCGTCGCCAACACCGACGAGCAGGCGTCGCGCTGGCGCGAGATCGCCCAACTCCGCGCCGGCGAGGACGAGGGACTGAACCGGATGAGCGGCGAGATCGCACAACTCACCCTCGGACGCGACGACCTCGCGACGGAGATGGGGATCGTCGCCTGCCGCCGTGCCGCGGGATGATCGTCGTGAGCGATCACCGGTCGCGCTGACTCGGACCCCCGATGATCGCGCCGACCCGTCGCAATCGAAGCCGCGCGAGGCTCACCGTCCGCGGGGCCGTCGCTGACTAGCCTCGGTTCGACTGTGAACGAACGCACACGTGTTCCCTCGATCCGTCGGCGAATCCCCGCCGCGGTTGGCGCGACCCTGCTCGCGGCCATCGCGCTGTTCGCGTTCACGCCATCGGTCGCACTGGCCGAGAACACGGTCGTCAGCTCGGATCCGGCCGACGGTGCATCGATCGCTACCTCGCCGGACGCGATCGTCATCACGTTCCTCGAGGAACTCGGCGAGGCGAACACGATCGCACTCGACTGCAACGCCGAACTCTTCACACTGAGCCGTCCGGAGGTCGGCGACGATGACCGCACGCTCACCGCCGCCGTCGTCGACGTCCTTCCGAAGGGCACCTGCGTCGCCCGGTGGCGGGTGAGCGACGCCGATGGCGCGCCGAACGGTGCGGGCAACATCACCTTCAACATCGAGACCGAGCCGAACACGACCACGACCAGCGTCGACGACGCTTCGACGACCACCACGGTCGTCGTCGAAGCGGGCGACCAATCGGGCGACGTCACCGCTGCGTCCGACGATGTCATCCTGCTGTCGCAGGTCGATTCCGGCCAGGGGCCACTGTGGCTTGGGCGACTCTTGTCAGTACTCGGGATCGCCACGATGTTCGGTGCACTCGTCCTGATCGCGACGGCGTGGCCGGAGGGCGTCGAGTACCTCATCGCGGTCCGCTTCATACGCAGTGCCTGGATCGTTGCCCTCATCGGCACGGTGCTCTACGTCGCGGCGGCGACCGCCGCTGTGAATCAGGAGTCGCTCGGCATCGGGTTCAACCCGCGCAACTGGATCGATCTCCTCGACGCGGGCACGCCGGCACGCGCCGCGCTCGCCCGACTGCTGCTCGTCGTCGGCGCTTCCTGGGTCGCGTTCCGGCCCGACCGCGTGATCATCCCGGCAACGCAGATGGCCGCGCTCGGCATCCCGGCGCTTGCGGTCGTCACGATCGGGTTCAGCCGCACCGGCGGTCCCGTGCCGATCCTCGGCGTCGCGATGGGCATCACACACGCGCTGGCGATGGCGGTCTGGATCGGCGGCGTGATCCTCCTCGCACGCGTCGTGCTCGTCGGCCCCGGCGATGAAGACCTCGTCCACGCCGTGCGCGGCTTCGGACGGATCTCCACCATCGCGATCGTCGCGACCATCGCCAGCGGGATCGTCCAGATGATCCGGCTCGACGGTGGGTCGTTGTTCGGATCGCCCCACGGCCGCGTCCTCGTGCTGAAGGTCGTCATCGTCGCGGTGATGTTGTTCATCGCGTTGTCGGCGCGTCAACTCGTCAACCATCGTCTCGCCCGCGCCACCGAGATGACCGTGCCGATGTCCGATCGGCTCCGGCGCGCATTCGGCACCGAGGCGGCGCTCGGCATCGTCGTCCTGGCGATGAGCGCGTGGCTGCTCGCCCTCGATCCCCCCAACATCGACAACACGCCCAAGATCGACTACGCGATCAGCCGCACGATCGAGGTCCCAGACCGCGACTTCGAGGTCACGGTCAAGCTGACATCCGCGCGCGCCGGAATCCAGGGTCTCGAGGTCGAGGTGTTTGCACCCGAGAGCGGACTCTCAGGCCTCGAGATCGTGTTCACGGCACCGCCGAACGACTCGAACATCGGCACGATCGTCCAACCCGTGCCACTGACCGGCGACGGCGTGGCGGTACGGCCCGAGGCCGATGGCCTGCCGCTCACGATTGCGGGCGACTGGACGATGCACGCCACCGCGATCACCTCGCTCGGCACGGTCGACAGCGATCCCCAGCTGTTCACACTGCTGAATCCCGACGGCTCGGCCCCGACCACCGCGATCACCGTGCCACCCTCGGTGACGGTCACCATCGCGCCGACCACCACCGTCGGCTGAACCTCACGATCTGACGCTCACGATCGCACCCGGCACCGTCGCGTCGGCACCATTGCGGCGGCCACCGCCAACAGCTACGAGCGGTCGGGTCGGGGCCGCGTGATGAACTCCTCGAAGGCGATCGGCTCGGCGACGTCGAGCTGGTCGTAGCGGCAGCTCTGCGGTGTGCGGTCGGGGCGCCAGCGGAGGAACTTCACGCCGTGTCGGAAGCGGCCGTTCTCGAGCTGACCGAACGTCACCTCCGCGACGAGCCCCATCCGGATCGGCACGAACGAGAGGTCCTTGCCGGCGTTCCATCGGCTTCCCGCCGACGGCGTCGCGAGGTCGGCATCGGGGCGGTGCTCGGCCCACTCCCGCCACGGATGCCCGTCGAGCGCATCGGTGGTGCGCGGCTCGAGTTCGGCGAGCAATTCGGTTCTCCGCGCCACGCTGAACGACGCGGCCACACCCACCGAGTGCATCTCGCCCGCTTCGTCGAACAGGCCGAGGAGCAATGAGCCGACGCCCCGGCCGTCCTTGTGGATGCGGTAGCCGGCGACCGCGCAGTCGGCGGTTCGGGCGTGCTTCACCTTGACGAGCGCCCGCTTGCCCGGCTCGTACGTTCCGTCGACGGGCTTGGCGATGACGCCATCGAGGCCGGCGCCCTCGAAGCGCTCGAACCATTCCTCGGCGCGCCTGCGATCGGTGCTCGCCGGCGTGAGATGGACGATCTCGCCGACCGTGACCGCTCGCTCGAGCGCGGCCCGCCTGTCGAGCATCGGCAGATCGAGGAGTGACCGGTCGCCGACCGCGAGCAGGTCGAACGCGATGAATGCGGACGGGGTTTCCGCGGCCAGCCGCTCGACGCGCGACTTCGCCGGGTGGATCCGCTGGAGCAGCGCATCGAAGTCGAGGCCACGCCCGCCGGTGTGCGCGACGACGATCTCACCGTCGACGACGCAACGCCGCGGCAGCGCAGCGCGCAGTGGATCGAGCAGCTCGGGAAAGTAGCGGGCGAGCGGTCGCAGCTTGCGGCTCTGCAGCTCGATCCGCTCTCCATCGCGGAACACGAGACAACGGAACCCGTCCCACTTCGGCTCGAACAACCAGCGATCGCCGTCGGGGATCGATCGGGCGAGTTTCGCCAGCATGGGCTGAACCGGTGGCTGCAGCGGCAGATCGAATCGAGTGGCGGAATCGTCGCCGGCCGTCGCGGAGGTGGCATCGCTCGTGCCGGGCATCGCCCGTCAGTCTTGCCGACGGCGCGGGGCGAACCGTGGCGCTCGTGCGCAAGCGGGTAGTTTCGACACGGTGACCAACCCGATGCAGGACAAGCTCGACGACCTCGCGGCCCGGCGCGAGCAGGCGTACCACGCCGGTTCGCAGCGAGCGATCGACCGTCAGCACGCGAAGGGGAAGATGCTCGCCCGCGAGCGCCTCGACTACTTCCTCGACGACGGGTCGTTCCACGAACTCGATCTGCTCGCCCGCCACCGCGCCCACGCAGCCGGACTCGAGGACCACCCCTACACCGACGGCGTGATCACCGGCTGGGGCACGGTCGACGATCGCAAGGTGTTCGTCTTCTCCCAGGACTTCACGGTCTTCGGCGGCGCGCTCGGCGAGGTCTTCGCCGAGAAGATCCACAAGTTGATGGATCTCGCACTCAAGGTCGGAGCACCGGTGATCGGGCTCAACGACGGAGCGGGCGCGCGTATCCAGGAGGGGGTCGTCAGCCTCGCCAGCTACGGCGGCATCTTCTATCGGAACGTGCAGTCGTCCGGCGTCGTCCCCCAGATCTCGGTCATCCTCGGACCGTGCGCCGGCGGCGCGGTCTACTCACCGGCGATGACCGACTTCATATTCATGGTGCGGGAGTCGAGCCACATGTTCATCACCGGCCCTGACGTGGTCAAGACGGTGACGGGCGAGGACGTCACGCTCGAGGAACTCGGCGGCGCGATGAGTCACGCGTCCAAGTCGGGCGTCGCCACTTTCGTCGCCGACGACGAAAAGGCGTGCCTCGACGAGGTGCGCTTCCTGTTGTCGTTCCTCCCTTCCAACAATCTCGAGCAACCGCCGATCGACGATCTCGACGACGATCCCGACCGCCTCTGTCCGGAGCTGCGCGAGATCCTCCCCGAGTCGGCGAACCTGCCCTACGACATGGTCGACGTGATCCGCCACGTCGTCGATGACGGCGAGTTCCTCGAGTACTTCGCGCACTGGGCGAAGTCGATCGTGTGCGGGTTCGCCCGCATCGACGGCAGACCGGTGGGGATCGTCGGCAACCAGCCCAAGGTGCTCGCCGGCGTACTCGACATCGAGTCGTCGGAGAAGGCGGCCCGATTCGTCCGGACGTGCGATGCGTTCAACCTCCCGCTGATCACCTTCGTCGACGTGCCGGGCTTCCTTCCGGGCGTCGACCAGGAGTACGGCGGGATCATCCGCCACGGGGCGAAGCTCCTGTACGCGTTCTGCGAGGCGACCGTTCCCCGCATCACGATCATCACCCGCAAGGCCTACGGCGGCGCCTACGTCGTGATGAACTCGAAGTCGATCGGTGCCGATCTGGCGTTTGCGTGGCCGTCCGCCGAACTCGCGGTGATGGGGCCGCAGGGCGCGGTAGAGATCGTCTACCGCCGCGAACTCCAGCAGGCGGCCGACCCGGCCGCGCGGCGTGCAGAACTCGTCGAGGAGTACGCCGAGAAGTACGCCAACCCCTACGCGGCCGCCGAGCGCGGGTACGTCGACGACGTGATCGATCCGGCCGAGACGCGCCGCAAGCTCGTCGCCGGCCTGCGGATGCTGAGCACCAAGAGCGAGGAACTCCCCCGCCGCAAGCACGGCAACGTGCCGCTCTGATGCAGCCGCCGACGAGACCGGAGAGTCCACCGATGCACACGCCGCCGATGCACACGCCGCCGACCGACGAAGAGGCCGCCGCGATCCTCGCCGCGGTCGAGGTGCTGTGGCCGAAGCCGGTCGCCGCGACCGATCACCCGCAGCGGCGCAACGCACCGTGGCGGTTCAGCGGGCGCTGGTGGAGCGGTCCGGGTCGACGCGGCCGCCCCCGGTTCTGACGGGACATCGAATGGATGTCACCACCGTCGCCGACGACCTCGCCGTGATCCACGACGGTGTCACCGTGCACCGCTTCGAGGGGCTCGCGGCGGACACCGTCCACGACCTCGACGGTATCGAGGTGCGCACACTCGTTCGTCCGGCCGGTGAACTGCTCAGCAGGGTTGTGACCGTCAACGACCTGCACTTCGGCGAGGTCGAGGCCGGCCGGATCGACGACCTCAGCGAGGGGCCCGTCCGGCGTGTAGACCCAGGCGCCACCCCGTACCCGGTGGTGATGAACCGTGCCGCCGCTGAGGAGATCGGGCGGAGCGATGCCGACGCGGTGATCGTCAAGGGCGACCTCTCGCGCGACGGAACGCCCGAGGAGTGGAGCGCGTTCGAGGACTGCTACCGCGCCCCGTTCGGCGATCGGCTGTACGTCGTGCGCGGCAACCACGACGCGTACCGCCATCAGCACGAGTACGCGGGCGATCGCTGGATCGAGGTGCCAGGACTCGCGATCGCGCTGCTCGACACGGCGATCCCCGGTGCGACGACCGGAATGGTCACGACCGAACAGCTCGGCTGGCTCGACGACCACGCCGCCGGGGCCGACCGTCCCGTGGTCGTGATGGGCCACCACCAGCAGTGGATCGGCGGGCCCGGGGCGAAACGCAGCGACGACTACTTCGGGCTGCATCCCGACTGCAGCGATGCCCTCGACGAGCTCACGGTCCGGCATCCCGCGGTCCTCGCCTACACCGCCGGGCACACCCACCGCCACCGGGTGCGGCCGATGCACCGCTCCGGCATCCCCTCGATCGAGGTCGGCTGCACGAAGGACTTCCCGGGAACCTGGGCCGAGTACCGGGTGTACGAGGGCGGCGTGATGCAGGTCGTGCACCGCATGTCTTCACCCGAGGCGCTCGCCTGGAGCGAATCGTGCCGGCATCTGTACGCCGACTTCGACATCGACTACGAGAGTTACGCTCTCGGGACACTCCAACAACGCTGCTTCGACATCGCTATCCGTTGACCCTCGTCACGAGGGCGCCGCGACGGGCCGGGCGGCGCAACGTGCGAGAACCCCACGACCGACTCGACATGGTGTGGGGTATGCCGCGACGCGACAATCACCTGATCGACGCCATGGCGACGATGCCGCCGACCCGCACGGCACCCGAAGCGACGTGGATGGTGTTGACCACGGCGTGGACCGGGCGGATGCGTCGGCGAGGGCATTCCGCGATCGCCGGGTCCCATTCTGTCGAGCTCTTCGGAGACGCGAGGCTGCGGCTACACCCTCCCGGCGGTACGGTCAGATGCCGTGCCCGACACGTCATCGAGTGACTCCCCCAACCGGTCGCTGATCGGCGGGCTCGTGGGTCGGGTCGCGCCCGCGGTGATGCGCCAGATCGATACGAACGACATCGTCGACGCACTCGATGTGAACGTGATCGCCGAAAGTCTCGATCTCGACGCACTCGTCGACCGGCTCGACCTCGACGAACTGGTCGAGCATCTCGACGTCAACGCCATCGCCGAGCGGCTCGACCTCGACGCGCTCCTCGGGCGGATGGACGTCAACCTGATCGCCGAGCGGCTCGACATGGACGTCCTGATCGACCGACTCGACGTCAACCTGATCGCCGAGCGGCTCGAGATGGACGCCCTGATCGACCGACTCGACGTCAACCTGATCGCCGAGCGGCTCGACATGGACATCCTGATCGACCGGCTCGACGTCAACGCCATCGCCGACCGACTCGACATGGCGAAGCTCACCGCCGGAGCGACACAGGACGTGGCGGCATCGGGTCTCGACCTGGTCCGACGCCAGATCATGCGGATGGACGCCACGGTCGACCGCGCGACCGGTCGGATTCTCCGTCGGAAGCCGGGGTCCCGGCCGATCGCTCCGCCAGAGCTCCTGGATCGCGACGATCTCTTGGACTCGAACGAGGATCCGCGCCGGCTTCAGCGACGGGATGTGAGCGGTCACTACGCCGGTCCGGTGACACGGGGGATCGGGATCTTCGGCGACCTCATCGCCGTCGCGGGACTCCAGGCACTCCTCGGATGGTTCGCCCTGGTCGTGTTCGGCGTGGTGTTCGATGTCGGTGAACCCGGCTGGGGGCGGTGGCTCGCGCTGGCGGCGTTCGGGTCGATCTTCTTCGCGTGGTTCTGGATTCCGATCGCACTGTTCGGGCGAACCGTGGCCATGGCGGTGCTCGGCACCGCGGTCGTACGCCGCGACGGGGGCATCGTCGACACCCGCCGGGCGTTCGTCAGAGCCCTCTTCTTTCCGGTCTCGTTGATCGTGCCCCTCTGTTTCATCGGTCTCCTCGTGGGTAAGGAGCGCCGCGCGTTCCACGATGTCGTCGCCGGAACCACGGCGGTGTACGACTGGGGCTCCCGCGAGGCGCAGCAGCCAGTCACGATCCGCCAGCAACTGTCCGCCCAGGTCCGGCTCCGTTCCGAAGAAACCTGACCAGGCGAGCCCTCCGCCGTTCCGCACAGCCACCGCACGCCAACGCCTTGTGCCATCGTGCCTTGCGTCATCGTGGCGACCGGCGAGGGCGCAACCGTCTCACGGGAACGGTGATCGGGAAGGGGGTCCGCGGGGGTGTGACACCCCCTTGTCATCATGGTCTCCATGTTGATCGTCGTCGTCTTGTTGGGCATCTCACTCGTCGTCGTCGCCGGTGCGGGCGGCTATCTGTACGCCACACGGCTCGCCATCCGCACGTCCGAAGAGCGCGAGGCAGAGCGCGCCACCACGCAAGAGGCGGTCGCGGCGGCGGTCGGCACCGCGGTCGAGCAGGCGGTGACCGAGGTCCGCGAACAATCCACCCGCGAACGCGACGCGGCGGTGACGGCGGCCCTCGAGCAGAGCGCGGTGCTCCAGCGCGAACAACTCGGGGCGGCCAGTGCCATGATCCACCAGCAGACGACCGCCGATCTCGCCTCCAAGAAGGACGTCATCGACAGCCGCCTCGATCAGGTTCACGCCGAGATGCGCGGCGAGTTGAACAAGTTGGCGGCCGCGGTCGACGGGCTCGGGCGCACGAGCGCCGAGAAGTTCGGCGAGGTGCAGTCGTCGCTGCGGGCGCACGCCGACGTTGCCGGCACGTTGGCCGAGTCCACGCAGTCGCTGCGGGCGGCCATCGCCAACCCCCAGGCGCGCGGGCAGTGGGGTGAACGGATGGCCGAGGACGTGCTGCGCCTGGCGGGGTTCCGCGAGAACGTCAACTACACCAAGCAGAGCCAACTCGAAGGTGGCACGGGACGGCCCGACTTCACGTTCACGATGCCCAAGGATCAGGTGCTCTACATGGACGTGAAGTTTCCGATGGCGTCCTACCTGAAGTACAACGACGCCTCCAGCGACGCCGAGCGCGAAGCGCATCTCAAGCGCTTCCTCGGCGATGTACGAATGCGCGTGAAAGAGCTCGCCAAGCGAGAGTACGCAACGTCCGGCGACCGGCCCGGTGTCGAGTACGTGCTCTTGTTCATCCCCAACGAGCAGCTCACCGGATTCATCCACGAACACGATCCTCAGCTGCTCGACGACGCGATGACCAGCAACGTCGTGATGTGCTCGCCGCTGACGCTGTTCGCGTTCCTCGGCGTGATCCGTCAGGCGTACGACAACTACATGATCGAGCAGACGAGCGACGAGATCCTCAAGCTGCTCGGCGCGTTCGGCGTCCAGTGGCGCAAGTACGTCGATCAGGTCGAGTCGGTGAAGAAGAAGTTCGACACGGTCGACAAGGCGTTCGATCAGCTCGTCGGTACGCGGCGGCGCCAGCTCGACAAGCCGCTGCTACAGCTCGAGGCGCTGCGCCTCCAGAGAGGTCTTCCCATCGAGGGAGAATTGTTCGACGACGTCACCGACGGCGATGTCGAGACACCTCCGGGTGGCACCGTGCGCGCGATCGGCGCATGATGCCACCGCCCGATGATTGAATCGATCCCGTGAGCCAGCCAGCGTTCGACTTCGGTGATGGCGACGTCGACGAAGCCGTCCCGACGTACACGGTCGCCGAACTCGGCGAGGCGATCAACGAAACCCTCCGGCGTGAGTTTCGCGACGGCGTCTGGGTGCGCGGCGAGATCTCCGGATGGAGCGACCGCGGGAGCCACGCCTACTTCACGCTGGCCGACGATTCCGACGATGCCAGAGCCGTCGTCAACGTGCAGTTCTTCGCCAACGTGCGGATGCGGCTCCGGCCGATGCTGCGCAAGCACCGCCTCCAACTCGCCGACGGGATGAAGGTCCGACTCTTCGGCTTCCTCGACTTCTACGCACCGAACGGACGCATCGGTCTCAAGATGACCGACATCGACCCCCGGTACACGCTGGGCGACATCGCCCAGTCGCGCGATGCGGTCATGCGGAGGCTCGTCGCCGAGGGGCTGCTCGACGCCAACGCTCGGCGACACCTCTCCGAGCTCCCGCTCCGGGTCGGTGTGGTCACCAGCGTCGGCACCGCCGCCTGGCACGACTTCCGCGACGAACTCGAGCGCAGCGGGTTCGGGTTCGACCTGCGTGTCGTCGATGTGAGGGTCCAGGGTCACGGCGCCGCGCAGATGGTCGCTACGGCGATCGCCGCGCTCGGGCGAATGGCATCCCTCGATGCGATCGTGGTGATCCGCGGTGGCGGGGCCCGCAACGAACTCGCGGTCTTCGACGCCGACGAGATCGCGCGGGCGATAGCGGCCGCACCGGTCCCGACGCTCACCGGGCTCGGCCACGAGGTCGACCGCAGCATCGCCGACGAGGTCGCGCACACGGCGGCCAAGACGCCCACGGCGTGCGCCCGTCTTCTCATCGACCGGGTCGCCTCCACTTGCGCCGGTGCCGAGCACACGTGGCTGGCGATCGTTCGTCGCTGCACCACACTCATCGACAATCGTCGCGCCGACCTCACCGACCGCTCGCATCGCATCGCGCGGCGTACGCACGCCGCGGTCGGGCGCGCCGACGAACGTCTCTCCTTCCGGGTCGACCGCCTCGCAGCGGCCGGTCCATCAGCCCTGCGAGCTGCCGATCAGCGGCTGGCGTCGGCGACGTCACAGCTGCTCGACCGTCGGTACCGACGCCTCGACGAAGCGACCGCCCGAACCGACGTTCTCGCAGCGCGGGTCGCGGGTCTCGATCCCGCTGTGCAACTCGCCCGAGGGTGGTCGATCACCCGCCGCCCCGATGGCTCGGTGATCCGACACGTCCGCGATCTCGCCGCCGGCGACCAACTGCTGACGACCCTGATCGACGGCACCGTCACGAGCGATGTGCGCACCGTCCTCGCCGATGCCCAATCGGCCGACCGATCACCGACCCCACCCCCAACACCGAGGGATCCACACGATGTCTGAGCCCGTACCCGACTACACCACAGCGATCTCCGAACTCGATCAGATCCTGCGCGAACTAGAGGGATCCGATGTCGACATCGATCATCTCGCCGAACGCGTCGCCCGCGCATCCGAGCTGATCTTGCTCTGCCGCGAGAAGATCACCAACGCGAAAGTCCGCATCGAAGAGGTCACCGCCGACCTCGATCCTCCCGTCGACACGACCGACTGACCGACTTCCGCGGGTTCGATCGCGTCCTCGAAGGCACCCGCCGCGGCACGACGGCCCTACATCCGCTCTCCGGTCGTAGTTCCTGCGCTTCGATCGATGTCGCCGGCGAGGACATCTTCGGGCATGATCACGACCTTCATCGCGTCGCCGGCGGCGAGCGCTGTCTCCATCGCCCGGTCGGCCTCGCTGATCCCGAACCGGTGCGTGACCACCCGGTGCAACGGAACCGACCGATGATGCTCGGCGAGCATGTTCAGCATCGCGTCATAGCAGCGGGCGTCCTCTCCGGCGATGCCCATCAGCGTGAGGTTTCGGCCGAGCAGATCGGCCGGGTTCAGATCGACGGGCCCGAGATCGACGAACGCGCCCACCTCGAGCAGCGTGCCACCATCGCGCAGCAGGCCCATAGCGGGGCGAAAACTCTCGGGATGCCCGGTGGCATCGATCACCACGTCGACACCTCCCGGCACCAGAGCGCCGACCGCTGCTCGGGTCTCCGCTGAATCTTCGGCGGCGATCAGGCAGTCGGTCGCTCCGAGGTCGGCGGCAATGTCGAGCCGGCCGGCGAACCGGTCGATCGCGATGACCCGACCGGCACCCAGCAGCGCTGCCCTGGCGACGTGCACCACACCGACCGGACCGACACCGACGACAGCGACCGCGTCGCCGGACCGGAACCCCGACGGACGAGGCATCTTCGACGCCAGATCCAGGCTGTGGGTGACCGCGAACAGTTCGGTGAGCACCGCAACCTCGTCGGGCAACCCGTCGGGCACCTTGAACACCGGCGTACCGGGACGGAGGTACATGTACTCGGCGAACCCGCCGAACAGATGTGGCGCGTCGGCGCACGACAGTGAGTTGCCGTAGTTCTCGAGGTTGCGACAGAAGTAGTAGGGGAAGTCGTCCAGGCAGTACCGGCACATGCCGCAGGCCCGGTTCGGCGCCGGGACCACACGGTCACCTATCGCCAGAGCCGATCCGTCGAATGCAAGAGCTCCGCCATCACCGATCGCGGCGACGATCGCCACGTTCTCGTGGCCCTGAATGATCGGAAACGGCGTCGAACTCGCGTGGTCGGTGCCGGCGTACTGCGCGATCTCTCCCCTGTAGGTGTGCTTGTCGGTGCCGCAGATCCCCGATGCGAGCATCTTCAGCAGCAGCGCGCCGGGCTCGATCTCGGTCGGCATCGCGAATCGTTCGATGCGCAGGTCGTACGGAGCGACCAACGTGGCCGCGAGGACGGTGTCAACCATTCACAACGGTCTACGCCATGTCGAGATCGGCCGCAAGGCATCGTCCGGTCCGGTGGCCGAGCGTGACTCGACATGTCGAGTGCTACATTGAAGCACATGGATGAGGTCGGAATTCGTGCGCTGAAGCAGAACGCATCCGCGGTGGTGGCCGGCGCAGCGTCCGGAGACGTGATCACGATCACCGATCGGGGCCGACCCGTCGCGAGGATGACGGCGGTGCCCACTTCGCGGCTGCAGTGGCTGATCGACAATGGTCGCGCCCGCCGCGCCCGTCACAGCGTCGCCGACCTGCCGACGCCCGACCCCGGCCCACCGCTGTCGGAAGCCTTGGCCGAGATGCGCGACGCCGAGCGATACTGAGCGTGGCCTGCTACATCGATACGTCCGCGCTGGCCAAGCTGATCGTCGCCGAACCCGAGACGCCGGCACTGCAGCGTTGGTTCTCCGCGGAGGATCGCGATCCGGTCTCGTGCGATCTCGCCCGCACCGAACTCTTCCGCGCCGTACGTCGTGTCGCTCCCGACCGCGTCAGCACGACGCGCGCCGTGCTCGACTCGATCACGCTCATCGCGCTGCCATCGGCACTGTTCGAGCACGCCGCGCGCCTCGAGCCGTCGAGTCTCCGCACCCTCGATGCCATCCACCTCGCGGCGGCCCTCGATCTGGGTGACGACCTCGACGCCCTGGTCACCTACGAGGACAACCTCGCCCAGTCGGCCACCGCAAACGGCGTCCGCGTGCTCACTCCAAGATGATCCCAGCGGTCTTCTGACCAGCCGTGGCGTGAGTGCACCGAACGCCCGACCCGGCGACCGGTAGCCTCCACGCCCATGCCTGGGTCGCCCCCTGAGAGCCTCTCGACGATCGCGACCCGGGTCGAGACACGTCTCGACTCGATGTTGGTGGCCGAACACGATCGATGGGCCAGCTTCGACGCCGACCTCGCTCATCCGATGGCCGAGATCCGCCGTCTGGTGATGTCGGGCGGGAAGCGTCTGCGACCCGCATTCTGCACGTGGGGATACGTCGCCGCGGGCGGGGAACCATCCGATCGGCTCGTCGTCGATGCGGGAGCGGCACTCGAGTTGATGCACGCGTTCGCGCTCTTCCACGACGATGTGATGGACGATGCCGCCACCCGTCGGGGCGAACCCACGACACATGCGCTGGCCGCCGCCGAGCACGCTGCGGCAGGCTGGAGCGGCGAGTCGCGCCGGTTCGGTGACGGCGTCGCGATCCTCGTCGGCGACCTCGCGTTCGTCTACGCCGACGAGTTGCTCGCCGCCGCGCCGCGCGAGGCATGGCGGATCTGGAACGAAATGCGGATCGAGCTCAACATCGGCCAGTACCTCGACATCCTCGGTTCGGTCCAGCGCATCCGCGACCTCGACAAGGCCGAGCGGATCTGTCGCTACAAGTCGGGCAAGTACACGATCGAACGTCCGCTCCATCTCGGCGCGGTGCTGGCTGCACCCGACCGGAGCGACGAGCTCCTCCCTGCGCTGAGCGCCTACGGCCTCCCGCTCGGCGACGCGTTCCAGATGCGCGACGACGTGATGGGCGCGTTCGGAGACACCAGGTTGACGGGCAAGCCGGTCGGCGGCGACCTGATCGAGGGCAAGCCGACTCCGTTGCTGGCCCGCGCGGTCGCCGCCGCTTCGCCGGCGCAGCTCGGAGTGCTCGATCTCGTCGGACGCCCGGGTGTCGGCGACGAGCAGGTCGCGTCGATCCAGCAGGTCATCGTCGACACCGGTGCACTCGACGCGCTCGAGCACGAGATCACCGAACGCGCCGAAGCGGCGGTCAGCGCACTGGACGACGCGCCGATCGCCGAGAGGGCCGACGCCGAACTGCGGGCGCTCGCCGTCTACGTGAGCTCACGAGCAAACTGACAAGCTGGTGTGATGTCGCTCAGGGGTGCCGCCTTCATCGCAGGCGCGTACGAGCACCCGAGGCGGAACATCCCCGACCGGACGGTTCCACAGATCCACGCCGAGGTGGCCGCCGGCGCACTCGCCGACGCCGGACTCACCCTGTCCGACGTCGATGCGTACTACTGCGCCGGCGATGCCCCCGGTTTCGGGGCACTGTCGATGGCCGACTACCTCGGCCTGCGCTGCCGAACGTTCGACTCGACCGAGTCGGGCGGATCCTCGTACCTCGTCCACGTCGGCCACGCGGCGGCTGCTATCGCTGCCGGTCACGCCCGGGTGGCACTCATCACGCTCGCCGGGAA
Source organism: uncultured Ilumatobacteraceae bacterium (assembly GCA_965371355.1). Taxonomy (GTDB): domain Bacteria; phylum Actinomycetota; class Acidimicrobiia; order Acidimicrobiales; family Ilumatobacteraceae; genus JASJHI01. Next base: position 18,270 of record CBDUYD010000010.1, on the reverse strand, counting down.
TCCGCGAAATGGGGGCCGACAACCCGGCGGCGGCGGGGGCGGGACGGCGCCCGAGTCCGAGTTCGAGAACCTCTGGGGGTCGTCGGTGGTCGCCAACTACGCCCTCGGCGCGCAGCGCCACATGTACGAGTTCGGCACGACGAGCGAACAGCTGGCGGAGGTCAAGGTCGCCGCCAGCCTGCACGCCCAGCACAACCCGAACGCGATGCTGCGCGACGTCGTCACGGTCGATGATGTCGTGAACTCGCCGCTCGTGGCCGACCCGCTGCATCGGCTCGACTGCTGCGTCATCACCGACGGTGGCGGCGCGCTCGTGGTCGTCAGTCCCGAGATCGCGGCGTCGCTCGAACGGACGAGCGTCAAGGTGCTCGGCCAGGGTGAGGCGATGAAGAGCGGAGCGGGCGGGCGAACCGATCTGACACACACCGGAGCTGTGTGGTCGGGACCCGCCGCGTTCGCCGAGGCGGGGATCACCCCCTCCGACATCGACTACGTCTCGATCTACGACAGCTTCACGATCACGGTGCTGATGACGCTCGAAGACCTCGGTTTCTGTGAGAAGGGCGATGGCGGCCGATTCGTGATGGACGGACGACTCGTCGCGCCGCACGGCGGACTGCCGTTCAACACCGACGGCGGCGGGCTGTGCAACAACCACCCGGCGAACCGGGGCGGCATGACGAAGGTCATCGAAGCCGTTCGCCAACTCCGCGGCGAGGCGACGAGCGAGGTGCAGGTGCCCGACTGCCAGCTCGCGCTGGCGCACGGAACCGGAGGTGCAATGTCGACCCGGATGATGAGTTCGACCCTGATCCTCGGAGTCGCCGACGCATGAGCGCCGAAGCATCCCTGCCGACACGACCGCCGCGGCGGACCCTCGAGACAGCCGAGTTCTGGGACGGCTGCGCGTCCGAACGCCTCCTGCTACCGCGTTGCGACGACTGCGGCGAGTTCATCTGGTATCCGCGCCTCGTCTGCCCGTTCTGCGGATCGCAGTCGGTGAGCTACGTCGGGTCGAGCGGGATGGGAACCGTGTACAGCTTCACGGTGGTCCGCCGGGGCTCGGGCGCCTACCGCGACATGGCTCCCTACGTCGTGGCGATGGTCGAACTCGACGAGGGGCCGATCATGATGACCAACGTCGTCGGCGCGGACCCCGGGACGATCATCGTCGGCATGCCGGTGCATGTTGTCTTCGAGCCTGCCGGCGACGACGGTGCGGACGCGATCCCCCGTTTCACGCCGCGCGACTGAGCCGCGATCCGTTCTCGTGAGGATGTTGCGCCCCCGGGACGCAACATCCTCACGAGAACCAGGGCAATCCGCCCGGAGAATCGGATCGCCGCCCGGTGCCGGTGGATCGAAGAACTCCGTCGTCACGCCGGAGGGCCGCCGGTAGCATCGCTTCCTGCGCCCAGATAGCTCAGTTGGTAGAGCAACGCATTCGTAATGCGTAGGTCGCGGGTTCGATTCCCGCTCTGGGCTCCACGAAACACCTGATAGACGGGTATTTCTGACCAAGTGAGAATAGGCTCTCGGATCGCCATCCAAGTCATCGGGCGCAGCTATTGCTGCCCGGCGGAAACGCGCAGGCCTCAAGGGCATCCACTCTCAACCTCTACGCCCACTTCCTCGAAGCCAGTGACCGAGACGCCGCCGACGTCATGGGCAAGCTGCTCGGCCCGCGCGAGTAGTCACCGATCGACCATCACTCAAGATCCAAGTACCATGGACGCTATGTCCGACGCGGCGAGACACAACGAAACGGGCGAAGGTCTCATCGTCGCGCCTCTCGCCGAGGCGATCCGATTGGCCAAGCCATGGAATTGGGACGAACCATCCGGCCTCGAAGACATCACCGACGCCGAGTGGGATGCGTTCATCGCGGCACTTGAATCACGGTGACATCGCGTCGGTCATCCGCCATCGACACAATGGCTGCGGCAGCATTGGTCAGCGCTCGAATCGATCACGAACGAGCCAGACCGTTTCGTGAACTCATCGGTCAGCGACCGATCCTCCTGTCGTTCGCCACGGTGACCGAGCTGCGATTCGGAGCAATCAAGGCGCTGTGGGGCGAACTCCGTCTACGCGGTCTCGAACGAGATCTGTCTGGGTTTCGCGTAGTCCGGCCCGACGATGCATTGATCCGCCGTTGTGCTGAGTTGCGTCTCGAATGCGAACGACTCGGCCATGCGCCTGGACAGAAGCTCCACGAGGCTGATCGTTGGATCGCAGCTACTGCTATCGCTGGCGAGCTCGAGTTGGTGTCTGACGACAAGGTGTTCGTGGGCACGCCCGGTCTATCGCTCCTGACCACCCGCACCACTTGACCGTCGGTCGTAGCGCTCGGCGCGCCCTCCACGCGAATCTCGCTTGACGATGGTGCGATCACGGTTCGGCCGACCTCATTCGTGAACCACCCCAGAAACGCCGGTACCGGTGTATCCATTCGGTATCCGCGTGCCGCTCACACAGCCAACCACCGATCGACGCGTGGTCGTGTCGGACGCTTCCTCGCAGACGGAGCGCCGCACAGCAGGGACCGGATCTGGACTGGATCAGCCGTTCTGCCCATGGCGGTCGTAGCCGCTCTCCAGCTGCTTCCGGACGTACTCGTCGAACCGCACCGGGGCGAATCGCGCCACGTCCGGCCCACCGATGCTGCCGCCGATGTCGAGCGGCCCGACGGTGGTCGACATGTGCGGATCGAAGAAGTAGGGCACGGAGTAGCGCTCCCGGCCCGACGGGTTCACGACCCGGTGCGGAGTGGCGCGGAGCCGGCCGCTGCTCCACCGCCGCACCATCTCGCCGGTGTTCATGACGAAGGTTCCGGGTTGCGGAGGCACATCGATCCAGGCGCCATCCGGCTCGCGCACCTGCAGTCCACCCACATCGTCCAGGGCGAGCAACGTGATCGCACCGAAGTCGGTGTGCGGAGCGGAACCGAACTCGTCGGCAGGAGCCGCAGCAGGTCGCGGCGGATAGCGGAGCAACCGCAACCACGTCGTCGGCGTGTCGAACGCCGAGCGCATGGTGCCGTCGTCACCGAGCGCGCCGGCGAGGAGTTCGACGATCGACGCGGCGAGAACCGAGAGGGCTGCGTCGTAGGCTTCGACCGCCGGTCGGAACCCCTCCAGCGCCGGCCACTGATTCGGACCCTCGAGATACACGAGCGGGTCCTCGACCCCATCGCGCATCATCATGAACGACTCGCTCTGGTTGGGACGTGCGGCACTCCCGAGCTCCGATCCCCGATCGGTCGACGAAGCGATCGGGATGTACCCGCGATGCAGGGCGTCGACCTCGATCCGCATCTTGACCTCGAGCGGGAGCGAGTGGAAGCGTCGGGACGCGTCGAAGACGGCGCTGACGAGGTCGTCATCGATCCCATGTCCGACGACGTAGGCGAAGCCCACGGTCGAATAGGCCTGGAAGATCCGATCCTGGGCGTTCGCGTCCGAGAGGTCGATGGTCGGTATCTCGCCGACGGTCACCGGCGAACCCTAGACGACTGGTTTCCAAGGGTGTCGGAAGAACGAATCGTCAACTTCGCCGCCGTCGGCGGTCACGCGGACGACGACGAACTGCGAGAACGTCACTCCCTGAGGCGTTCGGTGACGTTGGCCGCCAGCGTGACCACGCCCGCCAGGAGGAACATCGCGGCGATCGTCTCCTTGCTGCCTGTGGCGATCAGGCCGAAGAACAACACGAACAGCGAGATGGTGATGCTGATGATCACCCAGATCCCGAAGAAGCGGAGGAACCGGCGGCGGGTGAAGAGCTCGATCGCGAGTATCCAGAACAGACCGGCGAAGAGAATCTGGGCGCCTTCGGTACCGACATTGAGCACCGCCATGCCGATCGTGGCGAAGAAGAGGGGCGCGCTGATCACGGCCCAGAGACCGCGCAGGCGACCGCGGACGTTCTCGACTGGGGCCATCGGGGTCGCGGGATCGACGAGATGGGCTCGCAGATCCTCATCGTCGGCGATCTCGACGGCTTGTCGCGAGGCATCGGCGAGCCGCGATCGCTGAAGGGAGAGCCGGGTGATCTGCTCCTCGACGCCACGGACCTCGTCGGAATCTGCAATCGCCGTGCTCTGTGCCAACATCCGGGCACGACGGATGTGATCGTCGAGTTCCGACTCGACCCTGTGGAGTTCGGATTCGATGACGTTCTCTCCGCGATCCCGTCTCGACGGCGGGATCAGCTTGTGGACACCGGCCCAACCGATCGGGTCGGCCCAGGATGCGCGAATGGTGCCATCGCGGTTGAACTTCGGACCACCCGGGGCGCGCTCACCATCGGCTGGGTCGTCGGTGTCGAGCCCCCACATGCCGCGGAACGACCCGACCCATCCTTCTTCCTCGTCGAGCAGGTACACCTCGAGGTCGGTGTCACCGGAGGGCCCGATTTCTTCGCCACCCCCGCCCGCCCGGTCGAGATAGGGGATCGCGATGCCGTCGACGTCACTCGGCAGGCGGACGAGACGCCGGAGCCCGCGCTGAACACCGACGACGAGCCGCGACCCGGCCGATACGGATGTCAGATAGTCACCCGCTGAGAAGTAGCTCGCGTGCGACCCGGCCGCGACGAAGATCACCGGCCGCGAACCCTGCCGGATCAACTCGGGATCGGTCCAGTGTCGCCGGAGATCGTCACCGCTGTGGTCATGTGACGCGTACGCGACCCATACTGGTTCACACGATTCCCCGTCGAGGTAGAGCATCACCTGCTCCCAATCGGCTTCATGGTCGTTCACACCATCGAACGTCGATCGCCAATCGTTCATCGCGTAGAAGAAGACGTACTGCAGTGCGATCCACCCGCCGGCGTGCGTCACCCTCCCGTAGCAGCACGGCGGCTCGGCGTTCTGGAGCGGGGCTGCCTTCACCGCCGCCGCGTCGGAAGTCTTCCACGGCACGGTCGGCCGCACGACGTTGGTGAATCGGAGCAGCGCGTCGACGATGCGCCCGGTAAGGCCGACCTGTGCCAGCCGGGGCTCGCTGCGCCACTCGATATTCGGCGCTGTCAGTCTCGCCGCGGCACGACGCCGACCAGCCGGGTCGACGAACTGGAGGAACGAGCCGACCGGCCAAGGCTCGGCGAGGCGGTTGATCGTGAGGTCACCTCGTGCGACGGCCACCTTCGGTCCGCTATCGCTGGGAACTCGCAGGTCGCACAGTTCGACGTACGGCTCGACCCGCATCGGCCTGAATCGCTCGCCGCGCGCGAGCTTCAGGACGGGGAGGTGACGCTCCAGCAGCTCCCGGTCGGTCGCCGCGGCCGAGGATGTGCTGTCCGCGTCGGTCACATCGGCAGACTCTCACAAGATCGCCGCATCGTCTCGATCACCGACTCGGTCGACGACCCGGCACTCGGTCGAGCCCGCCAACGCCGAGCTTCGGGATCGGTCGACGAAGCGATCGCGATGCACCCGCGATGCATAGCGGCGGCCGACGGCGGATCGCGTTCGTCGTCCGGTCGCTGGTCGTGGTCGTGTGAAGGCTGTCAGGCCAGCTTGACCAGATCGTCGGGTTTCCAGGTCTGGTCGTAGAACTCGGCGCCGGTGCCATAGAGGCGGACGGCGACCATCTGGGCTCGTCCGGGGATCGACTGGATCCAGTTCTTCTCGCCGACACCGTCAGGCTTCTCCGGCGAGAACCAGAGCTCGACCGAACCGTCATCGGCAATTTCGACCTTGTCGAACTGGTTGCGAGAGGGCAGGAGTTGGGGCGTCTCGGGCATCGTGCCGTCGATCGCGTTGTACAGCGTGACCGCCCAGTACAGCAACGCCGGGATGTCCGGTCGCAGCCGCAGCTTGTACGTGTTCGAACCGTCGAGCAGGTCGCCGTCGGCATCCCACATCGTCACCGGGTACTTCGAGCCCTGGCCGATCATGTCGAGCACCATCGCGGGCGCCGAGGAGTACGCGTACTGGAAATACGCCGCCCGCACATCGACATCGGTGAAGCTCGGCATGTCGTAGTCGGCGTCGCCGCCGCTCCAGGCGTTCTGGTACTGACGATCGTCGTAGTACGGCGCCCGCGCGTAGAACCCGGAAGTGATGCGGTTGGCGAAGATCATCTTCGGCGCCTCGACGACGGCCTTGTCCATCGCCGACCTCACCACCTGGTTCGGCTCGAACGGCTCACCCTTGACGATGCCGAGCGAGGCGAGCAGGCCGCGCACCTCCATCGTGAACGCTCCGATCGGTTCGTAGTCGACGTACTCCTTGAGCTTGTCCCAATACGAGAAGTCGGTCGGGTACATCATGTTGATCCGCTTGCCCGAGCCGTTGGGGAACACCATCTTGTCGCGCTTGCCCTCGTTGCTGCCGAGCGGATAGATGCGAGTCTGTTCCGCTGTCGCGACCGCCTGCGTCGTGTCGGGTCCGTCGTCGCCCTGGGTCAGCACGGTCCGGAAGAACAAGAAGACGTTGTAGGTCGCCGAGCGGAACACGAAGTAGCCGCCCGGCACCGAGCCTTCCCAATCCGGCGGCAGCAGCAGATAGAGACCACCGCGCGCGCGGTCGGGCCCGGCCGCGCCCACATCGGTCAGGGTGTGTTGGTAGAAGTCGGTGAACATTCCGATCACGCCCGGCGGCGCGTACACAACCAACGGCCCCGTCTCCTTGAGGTCGAGATAGCTCATCGAGTAGATGACATCGGCATTGGGCGTCGGTATCACCGCCCGACTGTCCATCCGGTCCTTCCACATCGGCAACACGTTGTACCCCGAACCGAACTCGGTCTCGGACCCGTCGCGCAGCCCGATCACGTTCAACGTCGGCAAGGTCATCATGTAGGCCTGCACGGCGCGCTGGAGCATGAACTGCTCGTGCAAGGTCGCCCGATCGGTGGGCTCGGGCCAGCCCCCACCGAATAGATCACCGATTGCACTCGTCATGATGTCTCCTCGAGATGTGTTCCGATGTCGGTCTGATTCTGGCGCCGGGCAAGCGCGTTCTGCTGTCCAGATTCGGCACGTCCGAGCGTCCGCTCGCTCAGTCGATCTCGCCGAGTCCGAGCCTCGGGATCGGGTGGGTGCCGTAGGCGATCGAGACGTTCTTGGTGTCCATGTAGAACTCGAAGGAGTACTCGGGACCACCGTCACGCCCGATCCCGCTCGCCTTGGTCCCGCCGAACGGTGTCGGCAGGTGCCGCACGTTCTGGCTGTTGACCCAGATCATCCCGGCGTCGAGATCGCGGGCGACCCGCTGGGCGCGCCCGGTGTCGCCGGTCCACAGGTAACCCGCGAGGCCGTAGTCGATGTCGTTGGCGAGCGCAACGGCGTGGTCCTCGTCGTCGAACGGGATGACGGTGAGCACCGGGCCGAAGATCTCCTCCTGGGCGATGCGCATGTCGTTCGTGGCGCCGGTTAACAGCATCGGGTTGACGTAGTACGAGTCGGGATCGGTCGGTTCGCCACCTCCGATCAGAACTGACGCACCCTCGTCGAGTGCCGCCCTGCGGTAGCTGCGCACCTTCTCGCAGTGGCGCGGGTGGATCAGCGGACCGATCTCGGTGGCGGGATCGAGCGGATGACCGACCTGCAGCGCGCGAACCCGATCGGACAGCCGCTCGACGAACTCGTCATGGATCGACGACTGGAGGAGCAGCCGGCTCGACGAGGTACAGCGTTCGCCGTTGAGGCTGAAGATCATGAACACGACGGCGTCGAGCGCGCGCTCGAGATCGGCGTCGTCGAACACGATCACCGGATTCTTGCCACCGAGTTCGAAGTGCACCCGCTTCAGCGTCGGCGCCGCCTGTGCCTGGATCAGCGAACCGGTCACCGACTCACCGACGAACGCTATCGCCTTGATGTCGGGATGCTCGGTGAGCGCCTTGCCGGCCGTCTCGCCGAGGCCGTGGACCGTGTTCAGCACACCCGCCGGGAGGCCCGCTTCGAGTGCGATCTCCGAGAGCATCGCAGCGGTGTACGGACTCCACTCGGCCGGCTTGTGGACGACCGTGCACCCGGCGGCGAGGGCCGGCGCGATCTTCCACGTCGACAGCATGAACGGTGTGTTCCAAGGGGTGATCACGCCGACCGGGCCCAGCGCGGTGCGACTCGAGTAGTTGACGTGATGCTCGTCGGGCATCGACCGCCCGTTGACGGCATCGGGTGCGTGGTCGGCGAAGAACCGGAAGTTCTCCGCGCCGCGGATCGCGGCTGCGCTCATGAAACGGATCGTCTGACCGGTGTCGACGCACTCGACCGCGGCGATCTCGTCGGCCCGCTCGACGATCAGATCGGCGACGTCGTTGAGGATCCGCTTGCGTTCCCTCCCGGTACGGCCCGACCAGGCGGCGAACGCATCGCTCGCCGCGGTCGCCGCCAGATCGACGTCGGCGGCATCACCGGCGGCGACGAACCCGAGGAGCGAACCGTCGACCGGGGAGCGGTTCTCGAACACCTCCCCGTCGACACTCGCCGTCGGGCGGCCGTCGATGAGGTGCAGCAGGGGGTGATCGCCGAACCTCGCCAGTTCGGCGTCGGCGATCTCCCCATACTGCTCGAAGCTCTTGTCGGCGGTCATCGACCGTCCTCCTCGTGATCGGCCCGCTCGGCGACGAGTGGGCGGAGATTGTTCTTGTTGAGTCGAAACGCAGGATCGATCTCCTGGTACTCGACGCTCAGCATGATCGTCCGCTGAGTGGAACCGAGGAAGTCGTCGAGGGCGATCATCAGGGCTTCGACGAAGTGGCGTTTCTCGTCATCGGTTCGCCCTGCCCCGAGTCGCGCGGTGACGGAGATGAACATGTTGTCCGGCTCGAGATCGGCGATCGCATAGTGCTCGCGGCCGACGGCGCGGGTGCGCAGCGCGTCGAGCGGAGCGATGCCGGTATCGAGCGCAGCGCGGTGCAACGCGTCGACGAGGGCGGGGACGTGCACGGATCCGCCGTGCGAGTCGGCGACGTTGGCCGAGTACTCGATGATCAGGTGCGGCATTGCGGATCATTATCTAACATGTTAACAATGGATGCAAGATGAGAATCCTGAGCTACTCCCACGGCGGCCAATCGACGTTCGGCGTCGTCGCCCGCGACGAAATCGCAGGCGTGATCGACGTCGGCGCCCGGATGGACGACGTCGAGGACCTGTCCGACGTGCTCACCCGCGGTCTGCTCGACGACGTGCGCGCGATCGCTGCAGACGCCGATGCCGACGTCGGCCTCGACGAGATCGGCTACCTCCGCACGATTCCGCGACCGGGCAAGATCTTCTGTATCGGGGTCAACTACGGCGGACGGAACGCGGAGTACCGCGACGGGCAGGACGCGCCCGACAAGCCCAGCGTGTTCGTGCGCTTCCCGAGTTCGTTCGTCGGCCATCAGCAGCCGCTGGTGCGTCCGCCCGAGAGCCACCAGCTCGACTACGAGGGCGAGATCGTGGCGGTGATCGGCACGGGAGGCCGGCGCATCCCCCGGGAGCAGGCTCGCAATCACATCGCGGGTCTGACGCTCGGCGACGAGGGAACGATCCGCGACTGGGTGCGGCACGCCAAGTTCAACGTGACCCAGGGGAAGAACTGGGATTCGTCCGGCGCGATCGGGCCGTGGATGGTCACCCTCGACGAGATCGGCGCGTTCGACGATCTCCACCTCACGACCCGCGTCAACGGTGAACTCCGTCAGGACGACACGCCGGCGACGATGGCCTACCCGATCGAGTTCCAGATCGAGTACCTCTCGACGTTCTGCACGCTCGAGCCGGGCGACATCATCTTCACCGGGACGCCGACGGGAGCGGGTGCGCGCTTCGATCCGCCACGCTTCCTCGAGCCTGGCGACGTCATCGAGGTCGAGGTCCCCGGAATCGGGACGCTGCGCAACGGCGTCCGCGACGAATGACCGATTCGGCTGCGATCCTCGGGCTCCGGAGCTTCGACCGTTCGCTCCCGATGGCGCTGATGCGTGCCCGCGAGGCCGTGATGAGCCGCTTCCGACCGATCCTCGCCGAACACGGGGTCACCGAACAGCAGTGGCGCGTGCTGCGCGCGCTGGCCCACGCGCGCGCACCGATGTCGGTCGGCGAACTCGCCGACCGGACGTACCTGCTCGGGCCGAGTCTGTCGCGCATGTTGGCGTCGATGGAACAGCGTGGCCTGATCGTGCGCACCCTCGACCGCGACGACGCGCGGCGGGCCGAGGTCACGATCGCGGCGACCGGCTCCGAGATCGTCGCGAGGATCGCCCCCCAGAGCGAGCAGGTCTACGAGCAGCTCGAGCGCTCGATCGGTCTCGACGACCTGCTCGAGTTGCATCGTCTCCTAGACAGGCTGGCGCGCTCCGCCTGACGCGAGAGGTCCGTCCGGCGAGACGGCCGGGACGATCAGACCGCGGGCGGCGGGTTCCCCCGCTGCACCTCGTCGATCAACGCCCGCATCGCCCATGACGCGAGCGCGGCCGACGCGGCGCCCTGGATGCCGAACTCCTCGCGAAGGCGGAGCCACGTCTGTGACGATCCGAACATCCGGGTGATCGCCGCCAGGGCGAGTGACTGCCGCTCGTCGAGATCGGGAAAACTGCGGGCGGTCAGCTCGACCCAGCGCGCGGACCGCCGGGCGGTGTCGCTCGCCGGGCGGCGCGGATCGGCGTTGACGGCGACCATCGCGACCGTCTCGCGCGCCTGCGCCTCGAACCCGAGATACGCCTCCGCGATCAGCTCGGCGAGATCGCCGAGACTGTCGGCGTTTTCGACGTCGGGTCCGTGCTCGCCGACCCAGTGGGCCGCCAATGCCTCGTGCAACCCCCGCCGCTCGGGATAGTGCCGGTACACGGTGCGTTCGGAGACCCCGGCGTGCTCGGCGATGTCCTTCGTGGAGATCTCGTCGGTCGGACGTTCCGAGAGCAGGTCTGTGAGTGCCTCGATGATCAGCACGCGGGTCCGATCGGCCTGCGCCTTTCGGAGCGGCGAGTGGTACGTCCGGCTCTCGGCCGCGGTCGTGTCGTCGGGAGACATCGAGGAACATCTTGACATCTTCCCGTTATCAATACAAGATGGCTGTATTGATGTCATATAGAATGACACCGAACATCAGCACAGGGGGAGACCCGATGTCCGAGATCACCTTCGAGCCGCCCGGGCCGGGCGAATGGATGCTCGACACGACCCATCACGGTCGCCGTCCGATGTCGGGCTACCTCAGCCAGGTCGCGCTCCCACAGTTCGAACGCGGAATGAGCGCGATGTTGGCGCGGTTCGGTCTCCCCCTCGCGACGATCGAGGGACGCACGGTCAACGGGTGCCTCTACGTCCGACCGAAAGCGATCGGTGAGGGCGCCAAGGCGTCGGCGCCACCCCCGATGCCGATCATGAAGATCATCACCCGCCTGCACCCCGAACTCCGGCGGCGCAACAAGACCGCCGCCGCCGCGTGGGCCGAGAAGCGGTGGCGCGACGACGTCGACCAGTGGTTCGACCGCGATCGAGACGCGACGATCACCACGTTGCTGACGTACCAGGCGGTGCAGGTCGCCGAACTCGACGACCGCGAGCTGGTCGCACACGTCGGGTCGCTGACCGACGATCTGGCCGAGATGATGTACCTCGGGATGGCGACCCACGGCGGTGACATCATCCCCAACGGCGACTATTTCGCGCACTGTGCGCAATGGGGGCTCGACGCCGGCGCCGCTGCGGCACTGCTGCGCGGGAGTTCTCCCGCCAGCTCCGAGGTCGCCCGACTCCTCTCGCCTGTCGCCGACGCGATGTCCGAGGCGTCGCGCACACCGACCACGCTCGACGAGGTGCGCGACCTCGGGCCCGCTGTCGCCAAGGCTGTCGACCGCTGGATCGAGATGTTCGGCTGGCGGGTGATCGACTCCGACGATCTCGACGCCACGACCCTCGTCGAGCGACCGGATCTGCAACTGTCGATCCTGCTCGCCACCGGCGACCGGCGAGAAGACGCAGATCCGGATCCCACCGCTCTGCGCGAGCAGGTGCCCGCCGATCGACGGGCACTGTTCGACGAGCTCCTCGCCGAGGCCAGGTACGGCCTCCGCCTCCGTGACGACAACGTCGGCATCCGCTGGTGCTGGCCGGTCGGGCTCCTCCGGCGGGCGCTGCTCGAGGTCGGCCGGCGGCTCCACGCCGCCGACCGGCTCGAGACTCCCGAGCATTCGATCGAACTCGCCCCCGACGAGGTCGGTCCGCTCCTGCTCGACGGCGCCGGCCCGACGAGCGACGAGATCGCCGGGCGAGCGGCGTGGCGCGTCGATGTCGAAGCGGCGCATCCGCCATCGACGCTCGGTGATCCCGAGCCGCCCCCGCCACTCGAAGCGTTCCCCGCTCCCATCGCCCGAGCCGCTCGCGCGGTGCTCGCGCTGATCGAGACGATGGAGGGTGAACCCGGCGAGGATCCGCTGCACGGCATCGGCGTCGGCGACACCGTCTACCGGGGCACCGCGAGGGTGGTGAACGGCAGCGACGACGCGTTCGCCCGGCTGACCGAGGGCGACATTCTCGTCGCCTCCTTCACCGGGCCCGCATACAACAGCATCCTGGGCATGGTGGGCGCCGTCGTGGTCGAAGAGGGTGGCCCGCTCTGCCACGCCGCGATCGTCGCCCGCGAACTCGGGATCCCCGCCGTCATCGGAGCAGCCGGTGCCACGACCACGATCGAGGACGGCGCGATGATCGAGGTCGACCCGTCGGCCGGCGCGATCCGCGTGCTCTGATCCGCTCGGGCTCCGGATCGGCTCGTCGGGAAGGTGCCCGCGGTGGCAGGGTGACACGATGACACGAGCGATCGACACCGGAACCGACGACCTTCTCGCGCACGTCGACGGGCACGTCGGCGTGATCACGTTCAACCGGCCCAGCCGGCGCAACGCGCTCTCGGCACCGATGTACCAGGGGTTCGAGGCGGCGATCCCCGCACTCGCCGCCGATCCGGAGGTGCGCGTCGTGCTGATCACCGGCGCGGGCGGCGCGTTCTGCGCCGGCGGCGACGTGAAGGGGATGCACGAGTCCCACCGCACCGGCCAACCGCGCCCGGGACGGCCGACGACGTTCGAGGGCTCCGTCGCCAGGGTCCGGCGCGATCAACGAACCGTCTCGCTCGCGCTGCACCGGTTCCCGAAACCGGTTGTCGCCGCCCTTCCCGGAGCCGCCGCGGGCGCGGGGCTCTCGATCGCGCTGGCCGCCGACATCCGCCTGGCCGCCGAGCGCGCGCTGCTCGTCACGGCGTTCGTCACGGTCGGGGCGTCGGGTGACTTCGGCGGGAGCTGGTTCCTCACCCAGCTCGTCGGCACGGCGAAAGCGAAGGAGCTGTACTTCACGTCCCCCAGGCTGACGGCCGCCGAGGCGCTCGAACTCGGGATGGTCAACCACGTACTCCCCGACGAGGGCTTCGACGACGCCGCGCTGGCATGGTGCCGCGACCTGGCGAAGCGGGCACCGATCGCGACGAGGTTGATGAAAGAGAACCTCAACCGGGCGATCACCTGCGACATCTCGACCGCCCTCGACGCCGAGGGCATCGCGATGATCACCTCGATGTCGACGGCGGACCACCGCGAGGCGGCGGCGGCCTTCGTCGAGAAGCGAGAGCCGGTCTTCCGCGGCGAGTAGCGGACCCGGAAACGGGCTCAGCGCGGAGGCAGGGGATGCACGACAACGACCGAGTGCGTTGTGGTACCCGCACGGCGGTGCTCGGCCAACTCCTGGTACTCCGGGGAGTTCCACCAGGCCATGCACTGCTCGTCGGAGTCGAACTCGATGATCACCGTGCGGCCCGCGACACGCTCACCCTCGAGGATCGTGACGTCGTCGTCGTAGGTGATGAACCGTCCGCCGTGGGCCTTGAGGATCGGGAAGAACCCCTTCTCGTAGACCCGGTACGGCTCCGGGTCGTCGACGGAGAAGTGGGCGATGAAATGGACGACTTCGCTCATTGGTGTCCTCGCTTTCTGCGGCCGATGACAGCGACCGACCGCCGGTAATCCTACGATCCCGACCATCGCCGATCGACATCGAGCACGCCGGGCAGCCATTCGTCGAGTCGTTCGGTGAGCAGTTCGTCGCTCTTGCCGAGGAGGTGGCCGTCGGCCGGGATGACCACGACCTCGCCGGCGCCCGCGATCGCCCGCACCATGTGACTCGACTCGGACGGAAGCAGCTCGTCGCGCTCGCCGTGGAAGAGCAGCAGCGGACGGCCCCCGAGTGCGCCGGCGACCTCACAGCCCGCCGATTGTGTGGCGAACGTGACGACGCCGACGACCGATGCAGGCATCACCACAGCCGCCCTGATGGCGACCGCACCGCCGAAGCTGTGGCCGATCACCACGATCCGCTCGGCACCCGCGTCGCGGGCCATCTCGACACCGCACGCGAGGTCGTGGGCGCACAGATCGAGGTTGTTCGGTTCGCGGTAGCCGACGCGCAGCATGCGAACACCCCGCGACGACCAGCGTTTGCCGAGATGGTGGTACAGCGCGTGACCCGGTCCGAGCAGCCCTCCCATCGCGCCCCCGCACGCCACGATCGCTGCCGGCACGGTCGCCGCGTCGCCCGGCGGCTCGTGCCACAGCACGCTCAGCAGCCCCCTGGTCGTGTAGACCTCGCGGTGACGGAACGCCGGCGTCACCTCGACCTCGCTGGTGGCGAGCGGGTGGAGCGCCTCGAGCGCCGTCGGGTCGACCGGATCGCCGGGGCTCGAGGTCGCCTCGGTACCGGATCCGTCGGACATGCGTCGCTAGCGTACAAATGCACATGAGCACACACGTCAGCGAGCGGCCGCCCGTCGATCACGGCGTCGACTTCGACAACCCTGTCGACCGTGAGCACGCCCAACGCATCGGCGCGGCGTGGATCGAGCTGCGCCGGGGCGGGGGCGCCTCGGCGGTACGCGACTACATGTACGGCCGCGGCACGCTCGAGCAGGGGCAGATCGACGCGCTCGACTACCTCGTCCGCCGCGACCGCACGATGCGCGGCCTCGCGGACAAGCTGCGGATCGACCCCTCGTCGGCCACGCGCGCCGTGCAGCGACTGGTCAAGGACGGCCTCGCCGAGCGCTTCCCCTCGCCGCAGGACGGGCGCGTCGTCATGGTGCGGATCACCGACGACGGGCGCCGCGCGCACCGCGAGGTCGCCGCCCGCCGCGCGCTCGTGATGGAGCGGATCCTGAGCGCCTTCGGGCCGCACGATCGCGGCACGCTCGCCGATCTTCTCGACCGGTTCGTCATCGCCCTCGACGACGTCGTCGACTCGCTCGCCTGACATCCATAGGAGCATCCAGGGCACTCCGCTTCGCATCCCCCGGTCCGAGTGCCCGGTAGTGTCCGCTGCGATGGCTGATCAGGCGGTGTTCGCCGACCAGGCGATGGAGTACGCGCCCCAGTTGTTCTCCGCGGCGATGCGCATGACCCGCAATCGGGCCGACGCCGAAGACCTCGTGCAGGAGACCTACCTCAAAGGGTTCCGCAGCTTCCACACCTTCACCGAGGGCACGAATCTGCGTGCCTGGCTGTTCCGGATCCTGACCAACACCTACATCAATCGGTATCGCGCCAAGCAGCGGCGACCCGACGAGACCGATCTCGCCGACGTCGAGGATCTGTACCTCTACCACCGGCTGGGGTCCCTCGACGACGCCTCGCGTGGCAGATCGGCTGAGGAGTCGCTGATGGAGATCCTTCCCGACGACGAGGTGAAGGCGGCGCTCGAGGGCCTGCCCGACAACTTCCGGCTGCCGGTCGTGCTCGCCGACGTCGAAGGATTCTCGTACAAGGAGATCGCGGAAATGCTCGAGATTCCGATCGGAACCGTGATGTCGAGGCTCCATCGGGGAAGAAAGGCGATGCAGAAGGCGTTGTACGAATACGCGCTCGACCGGGGCCTTGCCAACGCGGAATCCGGAACGGACGGGCGGGAGAACTGACGATGACCGACAACTGCGCATCACCGAACTGCAACGAGACGCTCCGAGAACTCGACCTCTTCCTCGACGGCGAACTCTCCGACGCTGCGCGGGCGACGATCCGCCAACACCTCGAGTACTGTCCGGACTGCAATGGCGCCTTCGACTTCCACGCCGAGCTGAAACAGGTCGTTGCCGCGAAGTGCCAGAACGACGAGATGCCGCCCGACCTCCTGTCGCGTATCGAACGGTGTTTCGACACCGACTTCGACGGTGACGGCGTCATCGGCTGAGACCTCCCACAAGACGTGTGGCAGACCACGAACGTGCACTGGGTCGACACCTCCCGTTAGTCTCTCGGTCATGCTCGCAGCCGAGATCTGGCACTGGTGGATCGGGGTCGTCCTCCTGATCGTCACCCTCCTCATCGGCGTCGTGCTCGTCTACGGGTACATGAAGAACGTCGTGTCCGAGGAGTACCCGGACGCCGAGCAGAGCCATCAACTCGACCTCTGAACACCGTCGGCGAACCCTCCGGCGCTTCCGCGCTCATCGATCGGCTACTCACCCGCTGCACGTTCCCGCCGGCGGGAACGTCGGTCGTGTGCGCACTGTCGGGCGGCCCCGACTCGACCGCGCTGACCCTGCTCGCCACCCGTGCGGGCTGCCGCGTCACGGCGGTGCACGTGCGCCACGGCCTGCGCGCCGACGATGACGACGACGAACGGTGCGCGGCGCGGAACGCTGCCGCCCTCGGTGTCGGGTACCGCGCCGAGACCGTCGAGATCGGCGACGGACCGAATCTCGAGGCGCGGGCAAGAGCCGCCCGCTACAGCGCACTGCCGCCGGGGGTGCTGACGGGTCACACGGCCGACGATCAGGCCGAGACCGTGCTGCTCGCGCTGCTGCGCGGGTCGGGGGCCACGGGCCTCTCGGCGATCGAACCGGGCATCCGACGGCCGATCCTCCGGCTCCGCCGTACCGAGACGAGGGCCCTGTGCGACGCCGCCGGACTCTCCTTCGTCGACGATCCGTCGAACGACGACGCGAGATTCCGGCGCAACCGGGTACGCCACGAACTGCTCCCACTCCTCGCCGACATCGCGGACCGCGATCCGGTGCCGCTCCTCACCCGCACCGCAGGGCTGCTCCGCGACGACGACCGGCTGCTCGACGTGCTCTCCGCCGACCTCGATCCGACCGACGCGCGTGCGTTGGCCGCAGCACCGCTCCCGCTCGCCCGGAGGGCCGTCCGTCGCTGGCTGCTCCTGGACGGGCATCCGCCCGGCTCGGCTGAGGTGGCACGTGTGCTCGATGTCGCCGCAGGCCGCGCTGTGGCGTGTGAGGTCGCCGGCGGCCGGCGCGTCGAGCGGACCCGGCAGCGGCTCCGGCTTTTCTCGGATCGACCCCCGACCCGGTAGCGTTCACCGCCGGTATGGAGAGGGTCGAACGACGAGAGAGTGGGCGCTGATGCCGCCGCGACTGCGAGGAAAGTGGGCTCTGGGCATCACCCCGCGCAATTTCACCTGGATCCTCAAGGACAAGCTCGCGATCTGCGAACGTCCAGGTGGCGTCGGCGAGAACCATCGCAGGGTCCGCCGCCAGGAAGAGATCATCTGGCTGCGCGAGAACGGCTTCGGGTGCGTGGTCTCGATCATCTCGGCGCCGCACAACCTGCACAACTACGAGGAACTCCAGCTCCCCTACCGCCATCGCCCGTTCAACGCCGAGAACACCGACGCGTACCTGTCGGCGCTGTACAACGAACTCAGCGACCTGCTCGATCACGGCACCAAGGTGCTGTTGCACGGTGACGAGGTCGGCGACCGCATCGTCGGCGTGATGGGCGGCTACGTCCGCTGGTCCGGCCTCGTCGACGATCCGACACAGGCGATCCAGGTCACCGAGCGCATCGCGGGTCGACAACTCGATCCGTTCGCCCGCGACCTCATCATGCGCGCCCACGAGCTGCGCTGAAGCTCAGCCGAAGCCCACCGATCTCC
Source organism: uncultured Ilumatobacteraceae bacterium (assembly GCA_965371355.1). Lineage (GTDB taxonomy): Bacteria > Actinomycetota > Acidimicrobiia > Acidimicrobiales > Ilumatobacteraceae > JASJHI01. The sequence goes on along the minus strand of CBDUYD010000010.1, from coordinate 387 downwards.
TGCGCACCGGCGTCCGTCGTCGCGAACGTCGTCGGTGGGGCGGTGCTACCAGACCGAGCAGGTGTCGGGGACGTCGAGAAGCGGGTACGGGTCGAGGCGGCGCGACGTTCCCTCCCACACCTCGAAGTGCAGGTGGAAGTTCCCGACGGTCGTGCCGGAGTCGCCGACGAAGCCGATCACGTCGCCCAGCCGTACGGCGTCACCGGTGACGAGGCCGTTGGCGTCCTCGGCACAGTGGAAGTACTTGTACCGGCGGTTGCTCGCCGAGTCTTCGAGCGTCCAGCCCCAGCCGGCGGCGCCAGTGTTGGTGTAGCGCTTGGTGAGCACGCCGTCGCACACGGCGTAGACCGGTTGGTCGGCGGTGCTCATGATGTCGAGGGCGAGGTG
>CBDUYD010000009.1:0-34052 GCA_965371355.1 uncultured Ilumatobacteraceae bacterium | reverse complement strand
GGCCTGTTGCTCGTCGGTCACGCTGGCCTGTTGCTCGTCGGTCACGCTGGCCTGTTGCTCGTCGGTCACGCTGGCTCCGCCGTCATCGCTGCCACACGCGGCGGCCGCCAGGATGATGACGGGGATCAGAGCAAATCGCGATTTCTTCATGTGTCTCCTTCGAGGGTGGGCCCGCCGCACACATCGTCGCACAACCGCCTCCGCCCGCGCCCAACCCCATTTCGTTCTCGTGAGGATGTTGCGCACATAGAGCGCAACATCCTCACGAGAACGGGTGGTCGGATGGGGTCCTTGGGTGATCGCGGTCGTGGGGTGATCGCGGTCCTAGGGGCGACGGTCGACGTTGACGGTGAACTCGTTCTTGGCGGTGATCTCGTTGTCGAACACCCACGCCCCTTCGTCGGCATCGGTTGCGGTGCACGAGAAGCGTGTCCCGACGTCCTGTGAGACGGGTACCTCGCACTCGACGCTCACGAACTCGACCTCGAGCTCGTCGGCGACGGTCGTCTCGATGTACTCCTCGGCGTCGCTGCGAAAGTCGGCCGACGTGGTGAAACAGCCACTGAGGGCCGGCGCCGAGACGACGACGAACGACAGGAGAGCTGCGCGACGCATCGGGCGAACGTACCTCAGCCCGGTCGCGCGACCATGGCACGCGGCACCCGCGATCGCCCGGTCCCGGCGAACCGGTCGAAGATCACGGCGAGCAGGGCGAGCCAGACGAACGCGAAGCCGATCAGTCGGTCGAGCGGCACCGACTCGCCGTACACGGCCCAGCCGAGGAGGAAGTTGACGACCGGCACGACGAGATTGAGCGGGCCGAGCAGCGTGAACGGGATCGTCTTCGCGGCGAACGCGAAGAGCGTCAGCGGCACCGCGGTGATCACACCGGTCCCCAGCACGAAGACCCAGTCGCGCGTCGAGGCGGTCTCGACCACGCTGCCGGGCCGGAACGAGAGCGCGACGAGTGCGATCACCGCCGGGACGACGAGGATCAACGTCTCACCGGCCAGGCTCTCGACCGCGCCGAGGGCGATCCGTCGCTGGCTGAGCCCGTACAGGCTCCACGTGACCGTCAGCACCAGTGCGATCCACGGTGGGCGGCCGTAGGAGATCGTGAGGATGAGCACCGCCACCGCCGCGCAGACGAACGCGAAGCGCTGCGCGTTCGTCGGCCGTTCGCCGAGCACGAGCACACCGATCGCCATCGTGGCGAGGGGCGCCATGAAGTATCCGAGCGCGGTCTCGATCACCCGGTCGTTGGTGACCGCCCACACGTAGCTACCCCAGTTGACCGTCAGCAGCAGCGCGGCGATCAGCAGCCGTCGCAACATGGCGCGATCGGTCAACGCCTCGGTGATCGTCGGCCACGTCCGGCGGAGCGTGACGATCACCGCCATCACCACGGCGGCGCCGACCATCCGCCAGGCGATCAACTCGATCGCTCCGAACGCGTCGAGCTGCTTCCAGTAGATCGTGAGGAAGCCCCAGATCAGGTACGCGAGCAATCCGACCTGAACGCCCCGCCGTTCGAGCGCGCGTTCCTGTTCGTTCACCGCCCGTACGGTACGGTCGCCGCGGGCGTTTCGATCGACCGGCTCGCCCGATGACCGTGATGAGCCTCCGCTACGACGACGTTCGGGTCACCACCGATCCGGCCCGTGACGCGGCGTCGTGGCTGGCCGATGTGATCGGCGGCGCCGTCGCGTCGCGTGGTATCGCCCGGATCGCGGTCAGCGGCGGCTCGACGGCGCCGGGCCTGTTCCGCTCGCTGTCCGCCACCGGCATCGACTTCGAGCGCGTCGAGGTGTGGCAGGTCGACGAGCGGGTCGCGCCCGACGGTGATCGCGACCGCAATCTCGGCCAGCTGCTCGAGCACCCGTGGATGATCCACGCGATGCCGGTCACCGATCGCGACCTCGCTGCGGCGGCGCGTTCGTACGCCGCCGCGCTGCCCGACCGGTTCGATGTCGTCCATCTCGGCGTCGGATCCGACGGGCACACCGCGTCGTGGCCTCCCGGGGGCGATCTAGCCGTGCTCGGCGACGCCGAGAGCGACGTGATCGTGGTGACCGACTTCCACGGCCACGACCGGCTGACGATCACACCGTCGGTGGTCGAGCGGGCGCGGCGTCGCCTCGTGCTCGTCGTCGGCGGGTCGAAGGCCGATGTCGTCCGGGCCTGGCTCGACGGGGGAGTCCACGGTCAGGTGGACATCCCCGCAGCGCGGATCCCCGAGCGCGACACGACCGTGTTCCTCGATCCCCCCGCCGCATCCAAGCTCGACCGCCCGATCTGACCACGTCTGCTCGGATCTGGGGCATTCCGTTCCGGCGAGCGGAATGCCCGCGCCGCAGATCACCCGTGAGTCGTTCGACCCGACCGCTGGACGCTCCCGGTGATGGCAGTAGCGTCGGCCGCGTGATCGATTTCGAAGGTGCCAGGGTCGAACGGACGATGGCGGCGTTGGCCGCCCTCTCGGCGCAGCCGACGATGGCCGCGCTGTTCCGCGACGACCCGGGGCGTGCCGAGCGCTGTGTCGTCGGGGTCGGCGACCTGCGGATCGATTACTCCAAGCACGCGATCGATCGTGACCTGTTCGATGCGCTGATCGAACTCGCCCGTGCGGCGGGTGTACCCGAGCGGCGCGATGCGATGTTCGCGGGTGAGCACATCAACGTCACCGAGGACCGAGCGGTCGGCCATCCCGCACTGCGCGCACCACGAGAAACGACCTTCTTCATCGATGGCCGTGATGTGGTTCCAGAGGTGCACGGCGTCCTCGATCAGATGGCCGCCTTCGCCGATCGGGTCCGCGGCGACGATCGGATCGACCACGTCGTCAACATCGGCATCGGAGGCTCGGACCTCGGTCCGGCGATGGCGACGCGGGCGCTCTGCGCATACGGCCACCCGCGAATTCGCTGCTCGTTCGTGTCGAACGTCGACGGTGCCGACATCGCCGGTGTGCTCGCCGGCTCCGATCCCGCATCGACGTTGTTCATCGTGGCCTCGAAGACCTTCGGCACGATCGAGACGCTGACCAACGCCCGCACGGCGCGCGGTTGGCTGGTCGACGCGCTCGGTGAGGCTGCGGTCGCCGACCACTTCGTCGCCGTGTCGACCAATCGCCGGCGCGTCGAGGCATTCGGGATCGATCCGGCCAACATGTTCGGGTTCTGGGACTGGGTCGGCGGCCGCTACTCAGTCGGCTCAGCGATCGGGCTGTCGCTGATGATCTCTGTCGGACCCGAGCACTTCGGAGAGTTCCTCGGCGGGATGCGGATCGTCGACGAACACTTCCTCTCGGCGCCACTCGACGTCAACGCGCCGGTGATCATGGGGATGCTCGGCGTGTGGTACGCGAACCGTCTCGGATTTCGGTCGAAGGCCGTGCTCCCGTATGCCCAGGAGCTGTCGCGGTTCCCCGCCTACCTACAACAGCTCGACATGGAGTCGAACGGGAAGTCGGTCAGGCTCGACGGCAGCAGGGTCGAATCGCGAACCGGTCCGATCGTCTGGGGCGAGCCGGGCACCAACGGGCAGCACGCCTTCTACCAACTCCTCCATCAGGGCACCGAGATCGTGCCGGCCGACTTCATCGGCTTCGCCAAGGCCGACGATCCCTACCAGGATCACCACGATCTGCTGATGGCCAACCTGATCGCACAGTCCGAGGCGCTCGCCTTCGGACGTGCGAACGAGGACGAGCCCTACCGGAACTTCGACGGCGGCCGGCCGAGCACCGTGATCCTCGCCGAACACCTGACCCCGTCGGTCCTCGGCCAGCTCATCGCCCTGTACGAACACGTCGTGCACGTCCAGGGGACGGTGTGGGGGATCGACAGCTACGACCAGTGGGGTGTCGAACTCGGCAAGGAGTTGGCCAACGTGATCACCCCCGAACTGACGGGCGCGCCAGACCCCGAACTGCACGATTCGTCGACGAACGCTCTGATCGACTGGTACCGGACGAACCGCTGACGCCGTTGCGCCCCGCCCGGAAGCGCTCCGAGTGTGGCAACGGGGCGTCGGCCGGGCAGACTCGTCGTATGCGCGACTACTCCAACATCTACATCGACGGGGCCTGGGTGCCCTCCGACGGCACGGGCACGATCGAGGTGATCAACGCCGGAACCGAACAGGTGATGGGGTCGATCCCCGAGGGCGTCGCCAGCGACGTCGACAAGGCGGTAGCGGCGGCTCGGCGAGCCTTCGACGGCTGGGCGCAGACACCGGTCGAGGAACGCCAGAAGTACCTCGTCCGCCTGAACGAGGCGCTCCAGGCGCGTTCGCCCGAGATCGCCGAGACGATCGCCGGTGAGGTCGGGATGCCGATCACCTGGTCGACGATGATCCAGGCCGGTCTCCCCACCGGCAACATGCAAACCTTCGCAACGCTGCTCGACACGTTCCAGTTCGAGGAGGAGATCGGCAACAGCCTCGTCGTCAAGGAGCCCGTCGGAGTCGTCGGGGCGATCACGCCCTGGAACTATCCGCTGCACCAGATCATCTGCAAGGTCGGCGGCGCATTGGCCGCCGGCTGCACGGTCGTGCTCAAGCCGAGCGAGGTCGCTCCGCTCAATGCGTTCATCCTCGCCGAGATCGTCGACGAGGTCGGACTCCCCAACGGTGTCTTCAACCTCGTCACGGGAACCGGTCCGGTCGTCGGCGAGGCGATCGCCGCCCACGACGGCATCGACATGGTGAGCTTCACCGGCTCGACGCGGGCGGGTAAGCGCGTGGCCGAGGTCGCGGCGGGCACCGTCAAGCGTGTCGCACTCGAACTCGGTGGCAAGTCGGCCAACATCCTGCTCGACGACGCCGACTTCGCCGAGGTGATCCCGAAGGGGGTCTTCGCCTGCTTCCTCAACTCGGGCCAGACCTGCACCGCCCACACTCGGATGCTCGTGCCGAAAAGTCGCTATGACGAAGCCGTCGAGATCGCAACCGCCGTCGTCGCCGCGACCGAGGTCGACGACCCCACCAAGGAGGGCATGCACCTTGGCCCACTTATCTCGCAGGCGCAGTGGGACCGCGTGCAGGGCTACATGCAGAAGGGCATCGACGAGGGAGCGGTCGTCGCGGCGGGTGGTCCCGGCAAGCCCGAGGGCAAGGAGACGGGCTACTTCGTCAAGCCGACCGTGTTCGTCAACGTCACCAACGACATGACGATCGCCCAAGAGGAGATCTTCGGGCCGGTGCTGTCGATCATCGGCTACGAAGACGACGACGACGCCGTGCGGATCGCCAACGACAGCCCGTACGGGCTCTCGGGAGGCGTGTGGTCGGCCGACCAGGACCGGGCGATGGCGGTGGCGCGTCGGATGCGAACCGGCGCGGTCGACGTGAACGGTGGTGCCTTCAACATCGCCGCCCCCTTCGGTGGGTACAAGCAGTCGGGCTACGGCCGCGAGAACGGCCCCTACGGCATCGACGAGTTCCTCCAGACCAAGTCGCTGCAGCGCTGATCTGCGTTCCGTTCGAACACGCCGATTCCCGATCGGGCCGGCTGCGCGAACCCGGCACAAAGCCGGCGTGATCGTCGCTATGGTCGAACCATGACACCAACGATCGACCGCGTCGGCGTCGTCGGCTGCGGCCAGATGGGCGCAGGCATCGCCGAGGTGTGTGCGCGCGCCGGCCTCGACACCGTCGTACACGAGATCGACGCGGCTGCCGCCGAGCGCGGCCGGGCGCGGCTGCTCGCGTCGTTCGACAAGGCTGTCGCCCGCGGCAAGATGGACGAGGCCGATCGTGAGTCCACGATCGGTCGCCTCACGTTCTGCACCGACCTCGACGAGATGGCCGACCGCGACCTCGTCATCGAGGCGGTGATCGAGGACGAGGCACTCAAGACATCGGTGTTCGCTGCGCTCGACCGCATCGTCGAGAGCGATGATGCGATCCTCGCCAGCAATACGAGTTCGATCCCGATCATGAAGCTCGGCATCGCCACCCAACGCCCCGAACACGTCGTCGGAATCCACTTCTTCAACCCTGTGCCCGTGCTGCGCCTCGTCGAACTGGTCACCAGCCTGATGACGTCCGACGACACGGTCGACCGGGCGAGTGCATTCGCATCGGATTCGCTGTCGAAGCTCGTGATCCGCAGCCAGGACCGGGCGGGTTTCATCGTCAACGCGCTCCTGATCCCCTACATCCTGTCGGCGATCCGCATGATGGAGTCCGGCTTCGCCACCGCCGACGACATCGACGATGGCATGGTCGAGGGCTGCAACCACCCGATGGGTCCGTTGCGACTCGCCGATCTGATCGGCCTCGACACCACCCAGGCCGTCGCCGAGAGCCTGTACGAGGAATTCAAGGAGCCGCTGTACGCACCGCCACCGATGCTGTCGCGGATGGTCGAGGCGGGTCTCCTCGGTCGCAAGTCCGGTCGTGGGTTCTACGACTACGGTGGCAACGGATGAGCGGCGAGCGGATACTGGTCGCGAAGGTCGGACTCGACGGCCACGACCGTGGTGTCAAAGTCGTCGCCCGGATCCTGCGCGACGCCGGCTTCGAGGTCATCTACACCGGATTGTTCCAGACCCCCGACACCGTCGCCGCGGCGGCGGTCGACGAGGACGTCGACGCGATCGGCCTGTCGATGCTCTCTGGCGCCCACATGACGCTCGCCCCGCTCGTCGTCGAACGGGTCCGCCAACGAGGTTCGTCGATTCCGGTCGTCGTCGGTGGCATCGTGCCCGACGGTGACGTGAAACGACTCACCGATGCCGGAATCGCGGCGGTGCTCCCCCCTGGCGCGACCGCCGACGAGGTGGTCTCGACCGTCCGCTCGGCCATCGTCGGGCCCGCATGATCGTCGGGAAGTGTCCAGGGCGTCGCGACGGTTCCGGATAGGGCATGGTTGACCGCGTCGAGCGACTCACGAACCTGCTCGCGCTCCTGCTCGAGACACCCGAGCCCCTCAGCCTGGTGCAGATCACCGCCGAGCTGTCCGGTTGCTATCCCGATGGGAAGCAGGCGCGCCGGGCATCGTTCGAACGCGACAAGGCCGCGCTCCGCGAGATCGGGATTCCGATCGAGACCGAGATCGTCGGCGGGGGACCGTACGCGGGGCAGACCCGTTACCGGATCGATCGCAACCGGTACGAACTGTCCGACCTCGATCTGCATCCGGACGAGGTGCGGGCCCTCCAGGTGGCGGTCGCGACCGTCCGCTCCGACGCCGGCAAGGACGGCCTCTTGAAGGTCGGCGGCGCGCTCGGTGCGTCACCCGAAGAAGCCCCGCCACTGTCCGCCGTCGTGCCCGAGCGGCCGGAACTGCCCGCGATCCGCGAAGCGGTTGGTCGTCGGGCTTCGATCAAGTTCGAGTACCGGGGCGAAACGCGTAACGTCGATCCCTGGGGGCTGCTGTTGCGGGGAGGGTTCTGGTACGTGACCGGCCACGATCACGACCGCTGCGAACGACGTACGTTCCGGGTCGATCGGATGGAAGGCGGGTCGGCCGCGATCGAAGTCGGTGAGCCGTCGTCGTTCACCCGCCCCGCCGACTTCGATCCGCGCACCGCCTTCCCGTCAGACCCCAAGCAGATCGGTCACGATCCGGCCGACGCGAGCGAGGCGACCGTTCTCGTCGATGCGCTGCGTGCGGGCGCCATCGAGCGCGAGCTCGGAGCGGATCGGGTCACCGAACGTCGCGACGACGGATCGATAGAGGTACTCGTGCCCGCCGGGAACGTCGAGGCGTTCCGGTCGTGGATCCTGGGGCTCCTCGACCACGCGGTGGTGCTCGCGCCGGCCGACGCGCGGGCCTCGGTCGTCGACTGGCTGTCGAACATCTCGGGCGTCATCCCGGCCGGTCGACCGTCCGGAGGGGGACGATAAGCGTGGCCGGGCCGCGCAGAGCCGAGGATCGACTCCGTCGTCTGCTGGTGATGCTGCCGTGGCTGATGGAGGTCGGTGAGGTCGAATTGGCCACGGTCGCCGAACGCTTCGACATGACCGAGACAGAGGTGCAGCGCGAACTCGAGCTCGTGGCGATGTGCGGCTTGCCGCCGTTCGTCGACGAGATGATCGACGTGTTCGTCGACGACGGTGTGGTGTTCGTCGGCGTGCCGCGCCTGTTCACGCGGCCGCTGCGCCTCACCGCGCCCGAGGGTTTTGCACTGCTCGCCGCCGGACGTGCCGCGATGGAGCTTCCCGGGGCAGATCCGGATGGCCCGCTCGGTCGTGGACTCGCCAAGCTCGCCAACGCTCTCGGCGAGCCGGAGGGTCGCGACGCGGATGAGCAGAAAGGTGCGGCCGACGTCGACGACACCGCCGGCGTGGCGGTCGACCTGTCGCGCCCCGAACTCACCGACGATGTACTCGAGGCGACGGCGACCGCGAGCGAGCTGCGGATCCGCTACTACTCGCCGACGCGCGATCGGAGCGACGAACGGACCATCGTGCCGCGCCACGTGTTCGCGGACGCTGGCAATTGGTACGTGGTGGCCGACGACGATCGTTCGGGCGATCGACGGACGTTCCGCATCGACCGGATCGAAGCGATCGAACCCACCGGTAGATCGGTGTCGACCGATGTGCCGGCGACCGCTCCCGAGGCGTTCTTCCTCGACGCCGATCTCCCGCGGGCGGTGCTGCTGCTCGGCCCTGCGGCGGCCTGGGTGGTCGAGCAGTATCCGGTCGACGAGGTGCGCGAGATCGAAGGTCGGGACGGATGGCTCGAGGTCACCTTGCCGGTCGCCGGCGAGCGCTGGTTGAGCCGCCTGCTGATCCGCCTCGGCCCGCACTGCGAGGTGGTGTCCCCGGAGCGGGCGATCGTGGCGGCCGCCGATCTGGCAGCATCGATCCTCGCCCGATACGACAGCACCTGAAGGAGACCGAACACGATGCAACACCTCACGGCAGAATCCTCCGCGAGGATCGCGGCCGGGCTCGTCGGCTTGATGAGCGTCGACCACGGACCGGTGGACGAGCAGTCGAGGGTCTTCCGGGCGCTCTCGACGAACGTTCTCAGGTTCGATCCGAGCGGTGTCGATGCCGATGACGCGCTGACGCCGAGCGCGTTGGCGTCAGCATTGCCCGATCCCGGCGACCGCCGGCTCTTCGTGCAGATGGCGATCGTCATCGAGCTGTGTCGACATCCGACGAGTGACGAGCAGCTACGCGCGGTCGAGTCGTACGGTGCGGCGCTCGGCGTCGGTCGACGCGAGCTCGACGCGGTTCGAGTGCAGGCCCATCGGAGCACCGAGGCGGCGACCGCCGACTTCGTGCGCTCATTCGACGACTACATCGGCGAACTGTCCGAGGTCGAATTCGTGCATCCCGAAGCACGCCACGGGCGCACCGAGGACGAACTGTGGGCTGAGCTCGAGACCCTCGACCGGCTGCCGGTCGGGTCGCTCGGGTGCGAGTTCACAGAGTTCTATCGGCGAAACGGATTCCATCTCCCGAGCCCCGATTCGCCGGCCCCCGCCTACTACGTGTCCCACGACATGAACCACGTGATCGCCGGCTACGAACCGACGGGGCCGGGCGAGATCGCGCTCGGCGCCTTCAAGCTGGCGATGAACCCCAGCGAAGCGAACTGGATGGCATCGATGGTCAACCTGATGATCCACGAGGTGGGACTGATCAAACACGGCGCATCGGCGCAGTTCGTTCCGTTCGGCGGTGCCCCCTACCCGGGACCCGGCGGTCAGTTCGGCGCGATGTCGCTGCCGGGTGCGCCCGAACTCGTCGCCGAGGCATTCGTTCGCGGCGCGGCGTGTACCTCGGACTTCAGCCGTGCCGACCACCTCTCGCTGGTACATCTGCCGCTGGTCGAGGTGCGAGAGATGTATCACGTGACGCCGTTGCAGACACCGATGAATCCGGGCGAGGATCCAGGCCTGTGGCCGACGTTCACATGAGGTGATGCGGTTGTGCGTCGAAGTGCCGCTCGAGCTGGTCGCTCTCGTCGATCTCGTGTGCGGACAGCAGATGGGGGAGGACTTCGGCGGTGGCGGTGGCGTCGGCGAGCGCGTCGTGTGGGCGAGCGATGTCGATGCCGTACCGGTCACACACGTCGCCCAGCCGATGCGATTGCCTCCGGTCTGGATCGAGTCGCCTCGACAACTTCAGCGTGCAGAGTCGTGGCGAGAGCGCGCTGACCAGGTCGAGATGGGGTCGATTGCGCGCCGCGCGCACCAGGAACTCGGCGTCGAAGTCGGCGTTGTGGGCTGTGAAGACGGCGCCGTCGAGACGTTGGCTGAACTCGAGGAGGACTTCGTCGAGGTTCGGCGCACCCTTGAGGTCGGCGCGTCGCAGGCCGTGGACGTGGGTCGGCCCGACCCGCTGCCAGGGCCAGCGCAGCTTGACGAGTGTCTCCCACGTGTCGACGTGGGATCCGTCTGCCTCGACCGTGACGATCGCCAGTTGGAGGATGCGGTGCCGTCGAGTGGAGAGGCCGGACGTCTCGAGGTCGACGACGGCGAATCGCGGCAGCTGCACACCGCCCACCATATTCAGTCGGTGTGACATGCAGAGGGGTGCCGGCGCGATCCGGGCCCTCGTCGAGGCGATGGCGGTGTGTCGTCCTCCAACCCGCCGCCGGGCGCGTCGGCTAGCCGAGCCGACGCTCGAGTGCGACGGCCGCGGGGAACAGGAGGTTGTTCTCCTTGTGGATGTGCATGTGCGTGTCGGCCTCGAGTTCGGCGAGGCCGCTGTACAGCGCGTCGTAGCTCGCACACCCGTCGCCGGGCACGGACCACGCGTCTGTGAGGCCTCGGAGCTCGGCCAGCAGTTCGCCGGCTCGGTCGTGTTCGGAACACATCACTGCGATCGGATTGCGCACCGAGCCGCAGTGGAACTCCGGCACGGTGTCGGCCGTGTCGAGTGCACGGATCATCGGGAAGAGCATGCGCTCCTCCTTCATCAGGTGGGGTTCGAGGTCGGTGCGGAGTTCGCCGAAGACGCGCTGAACGTCGAGCAGTTCGGGATGCGTTCCGCGATGCGCGCCGACGACGCGATCGACCAGAGCATCGAGTCGCGCAAGAGCGTCGCGGAGGTACGCGTGATGGGTTGATTCGATGTGATCGGCCAGTTCGGTGGCGCTGAGACCGATCCACGGCGCCGGCTCGGCCGGACCCTCGAATGCGGACAGCTCCCGGATCGCCTCGTCGAGGTCGAGTCCAGCGGCGGCGCACGCGTCTGCGAGCGACCGGCCGCCTCCGCAGCAGTAGTCGAGCCCGAATCGTTCGAGGGTGGGGGCGAGCCCGGGGGTGTCGCCGACGAGGTCGGCAAGTGTGATGTCGCGGTCGATCGTGGTCATGGTGTCTCCCGTGTCGTCGGAGGTTGTGGGGAATCCGGTGCGGTGGCTTCGGCGAGCGAAACACCGCCGAGGTCGCCGATCAGCCGCTCGCGCGCCCGGGTCCACGCGCCGTGCAGGGCGCACGGCGCGATCGGGTCGCATGGTTGCCCGGCGAGCACGCAGCGGTCGGTGTCGGTCGGTCCCTCGACCGCCTCGACGACTTCGAGGACCGAGAGGTCGCAGAGTGCAGTGACGAGTGAGTAGCCGCCGTTCGGGCCGGGCTCGGAGCGGACCCAGCCGGAGCGTACGAGTGGCGTCATCGCCTGCGACACGAACCCGGCCGACGAACCGACCGCATCGGCGAGTGCGGGGCCCTTCAGCCTCTCGTGCGCCCGATCGAGCGCGACGAGCGACCGCACCGCGAGGTCACATCTCCGGGTCACCTCTAATCGCACACTATGAGACTATACGATTTTCGAGGGCGACCGGTCGCCGGTTGCCGGGCTCGACCGGAGCGTCAGAGCAGTTCGGCGGCGAGGCTCGCCACATCGCTTCGCTCGCACGACGTGAGCGTGATGTGACCGAAGCAGCGCTGGTTGGTGAACGCGGAGGAGAGGACGCTGAGCGCGTTGTTCGACTCGCCGAGGTAGGGCGCGTCGATCTGGCTGGTGTCGCCGGTGAAGATTACCTTCGTGCCCTCGCCGACGCGTGTCAGGATCGTGCGCAGCGTGGTCGGCTCGAGGTTCTGCGCCTCGTCGATCACCACGAGCTGGCGCTGGAGCGACCGTCCGCGCAGGAACGTGACCGACTCGAGTGAGAGCTGCCCGCGAGTGATCAGCTCCTCGATCAGATTGCCGGCGTCGTGGCTGCTGCCGAGGTCGCTGAGCGCGACGATCGCATCGTGGATCGCGGCCATCCACGGGTCGAGCTTCTCGTCGAGGCCTCCGGGGAGGAACCCGACATCGGCTCGGCCGACCGGCACGAGCGGGCGGTACACGGCAACCCGCTCGTAGCGTTGCTGCTCGACGACCTGCTCGAGCCCGGCGGCGATCGCGAGCAGTGTCTTGCCCGTGCCGGCGCGGCCGTCGAGTGCTATCACCGCGATCTCCGGGTCGAGCAGCAGTTCGAGGGCGAACCGCTGCTCTTTGTTGCGGGGGCGCAGTCCCCACGGCTCGGGTGCCGAGTGCGGCAGCAGCACGAATTCGTCGCCGATCGTGCGTACGAGTGCCGATTGCGAGCCCGACCGGAGCACGGCGAACTCGTTCTCGCTGAACTCGATCGACTCGTCGGGCACGGCTGCGTCGATCGCGATCGCGCCCGCCGCGTAGAGGCAATCGATCGCCTCGTGCGGCGAGCCGACCGTGGTCCAACCCACCGCCGGCCGCCGTGTATCGCCTCGTACGGGGTGGTGCTCGGCCGCGGTGACGCCGAGGTGGGCGGCCTTGATGCGCAGGGCGGCGTCGTTGCTGACGATCGTCGTCGGTCCGAGTTCGGACTGGCCGATCGCGGCGCCGATGATCCGGTTGTCGGGGCAGCCCGGATCGAGGCCGTGTTCGATCAGCAGGTGCTTGCGGATGTTGTTGATCTCGATCTGGATCGTGGCGTCGCCGTTGCCGGTGGGGACGGGGTCAGCGAGCGACCCGCCGTGTTCGACGCGCAGCTCTTCGAGCGTCCGCAGCGCTGTACGTGCGGCACGTCCGACGTCGTCGGGGCGGCTCTTCAGCCCGTCGAGCTCCTCGACCACGGTGAGTGGGATGACGATTCCGACGTCGTGGAACTCGAGCATGCACGTCGGGTCGGCGATCAGCACGGAGGTGTCGAGGACGACCCGCTCCCGCTGAATCTCCATCGGCCGCTCGGATCCGACTCGACCCATCGGGCTCGGATCGGCGGCTTCTCGGGTGGACGGCAGGAGGTCGGTCACCAATCACTCCTCGGCAGCGGTTCCGATGTGGTTCGTCGTTCTCGATTCCATCCCAACGAGAATCAGTTGTAGCCGAGCGGTCGCAGGGCGTGGTGGATGGTCCGCGCACGGTGGGGGAACTCCGCGAGGATTGCCCGATGGTCACCGAGCCCACATCGTCGGAGTGCTGCGCGTTCTGTGCGATCGTCGCCGCGACCGAATCGGCCGACATCGTGTTCGAGTCGGACGCGTCCGTTGCCTTCCTCGATCGACGGCCACTGTTCCACGGCCACACGCTGGTAGTTCCCCGGCGACACGTCGTGACGCTCGGCGACCTCGCGGCGGACGAGGTCGGACCGTTCTGGCTCGACGTGCAGCATGTGAGTCGTACGATGCCGGCGCTGCTCGACGCCCAGGGCACGTTCGTCGCGTGCAACAACACGGTGAGCCAGAGCGTGGCCCACCTCCACGTGCACGTCGTTCCGCGGACCAAGGGTGACGGTCTGCGCGGATTCTTCTGGCCTCGGACCTCGTACGGCGACGGTGAGGCGCGACGGGTCTCGTCGCTCCTGCGTCGAGGGCTGTCCGCTCAGAGCCAGTAGGGGCAAGGCTGAGCGAAACAGGTCGATGCAAGTGCAACGATGAGGGTGCTTGAACGGAAGCGCGCCGATCGGTCTGATGGTCAGCCAGGCACACCCCTGTGCCGACCGGTCTCGGTGTGAATGCACCGGGGTGACCGAGACAGCCCCAACAGGTAAAACACCATCCGAAAGAGGATCCAATGGCAACCAAGTCAGAAATGATCGACGCAGTGGCCGATTCCGCCGGCGTTTCCAAGACCGACGCCGAGTCGACGATCGGCGCATTCTTCGACTACGTCACCAGCCAGTCGATGGGCGGCGGCAAGGTCGCATGGCCGGGCTTCGGCTCGTTCAGCACGACGCAGCGCAGCGCACGCGTCGGCCGCAACCCCCAGACCGGCGAGCCGGTGCAGATCAAGGCGTCGACGGCGATGAAGTTCAGCGCCAGTTCGACGCTGAAGAACACGCTCAACGGCAGGTGATCCGCCGGCGCTCGCCGATACGGCGTGCGCCACGAAGAAGAAGAGGTGGCACCGACCGACGTCGGTGCAAGACGAAGGCGACGGGGAGCCACGAGGCTCCCCGTTGCGCGTCCGATCACGCGTTCGCTCAGAGGTCGCGGATGACCTTGAACAACTCGGCCGCATCCAGGCCGAACGGCTCACCGCTTTCCGCCAGCTGACACCGGATCCGATCACCGAAGGCGTCGAGTTCGGCTGCCCCGGTGGCCTTCATCGTCGACTCGAACTGGCTGGTGTGCTCGAGTAACGCGTCGAGCTTGGTCCCGACGAAGGCCGAGACGTCCTCGACGTGGTCGGGTTCGTCCGCCTCGAAGAGCATCAGCAGATCTGGTCGATGCTCGGCGGGTCCGAGATCGGGGAAGAAGTGCGGGTCCCGTGCGGCGACGATGCCCTCGCAGGCGAGGAGCCCGGCGTGGCGATGGTCGGGGTGCAGGCGGTACCGCTTCCACGGATCGTGTCCGAGCACCACGGCGGGACGGAGTTCGCGGATCACCTCGGCGACCCTGGCCCGCGCGGCGAGATCGCTCGGGAGTTCGCCGTCGGTGTAGCGGAGGAAGCGGACCTCGCCCGCGGACGCACCAGCCAGCCGCCGCGAGGCATCGCGTTGTTCGACCTCGCGCACAGCGGCGAGCGAGACGAGGTCGGCCGCCGGGTCCCAGGTTCCCTTCGAACCATCGGTGCAGATCAGGTGGTGGACGACGCATCCGGCGGCCGCCCACTTGGCGAGGAGCCCGCCGGCCCCGAACTCGACGTCGTCGGGATGTGCGCCGATCGCGAGCGCCGACGGGGGTGTGGCCAATTCGCGCGTCCACGGGTCGCCGGTCACGCGGAGCGGGGGCTGTCCGGGTTCGTTCGGACCCATTGCGGGAGCACCTCCCTCACCAGCGGGTGGGCGAGGTCGTCGGGGGTGTCGACGTCGAGCGACAGATCGGGATCGTCGCGTACGACGTGTCCGACGGCGCTCGCCTCGGCCTGAACGAGATGGCGGGAGAACGATCCGGCGCCGTACGCCGCGCTGATCGGCGACGAGGTGGGGAACGACATCACGTTCGTGCCGTCGTGGCGTGCGTCGGGGACGAGCGTGATACGCCCCTCGACGATGACGTCGGGAAGATGCCACGGCCTCGGAAGATCGGCGTGGGTGACGATGAGGTGGTCGTGGCCCGCGGCGGCGATCCTGGCGACACCGTCGTTCACCGCGCCGTTGAGGCCGAGTCCCGGGCCCCACAGCACCTCGGCACCGCGCGCCAGCGCCCACTCGCGCACCTCGTCGTCGTCACAGGCGACGAACGTCGGCAGGTCGGCGACCGCGTCGAGCACGCCGCTCGCCATCCATTCGGCGAGGTGGGCACGTTCGGCGTTCGGGAGCACACCGGACAGGCGGCCCTTGGCCGCCGTGAATCGCTTGACCGGAACCAATACGGCGGCGCGCACTGTCGCAGATCATACTGCCGGCCAGCCGGCCAGCCGGTCGGTCGGCGGGTCGTGGCAGTAGTGTCACGGGTCGTGACCGAGCACGACGACATCCGGGTTGCGGTTATCGGTGCTGGTTCGTGGGGTACGACGGTCGCCGCGCTGGCGAGCGTGAACACGCCGACCGTGTTGTGGGCCCGCCGTCGGGAACTGGCCGACGAGATCGACGAGCAGAGTGTCAACAGCGCCTACCTGCCCGACCATCGCCTGCCCGAGGAGTTGCGCGCGACATCCTCCCTCGACGCGGCGGTGAGCTCCGCCGACGTCGTCGTGATGGCGGTCCCCTCGCACGGTTATCGCGATGTGATCGAGAGGGTGGCCCCGCTCATCCGGCCCTGGGTGCCGATCGTCACGCTCACCAAGGGCCTCGAACGTGGGACTCAGCAGCGGATGAGCGAGGTGACAGAGGAGGAGGTCCCGGGGCATCCCGTGGCCGTGCTCACCGGTCCGAATCTCGCCAAGGAGATCCTGTCGGGGCAGCCCGCGGCCAGCGTCGTCGCGATCGACGACACGACGATCGCCAACGAACTCCAGCGCATCTTCAGCGGCCCCACGCTGCGCGTCTACACGAACCCCGACGTGGTCGGATGCGAGGTGGCCGGCGTCGTCAAGAACGTGATCGCCATCGCTGCCGGCATGGCCGAGGGGATGGGGTTCGGCGACAACACCCGCGCCACCCTGATCACCCGCGGACTCGTCGAGATGACGAGGCTCGGTATCGCGATGGGCGGCGATCCGCTCACGTTCGCCGGACTCGCGGGGATGGGCGATCTCATCGCCACGTGCTCGTCGAAGCAGAGCCGGAACAACCAGGTCGGACTGCAACTGGGGAGCGGTCGCACGATCTCGGAGATCCTCGCCTCGACCAACATGGTCGCGGAGGGAGTGAAGTCGTCGCCGAGTGTGCTCGACCTCGCCCACCGGTTCGACGTCGAGATGCCGATCACCGAGCAGGTCGTGGCCGTCTGCCACGACGATCGCCCGCCGGCGATCGCGCTCGAGATCCTGATGCAGCGGACGAGCAAGGGCGAGTTCGACGCGTGAACGGCGCATCGGCCGACGCAACGCGGTCGATCACGGTCGGTGTGGTCGGTCAGCCCTGCCGAGCCGATGTGACCGCGTGGGGCGATGTCACGCCCTGGGGGGATCCCGGCGCGCCGGCGGGGACCCTGCGATGGTCAATCGCCGCGGACGACCGCTGGCACGACCCTTCCGTCGAGGTTGCGGTCCGCCAACACCGCGTCGGCGGTACACCGGTCGTCGAGACCAGGCTCCGCGTTCCCGACGGCGACGCTGTCCAGCACGTCTGGTCGACACCCGATCGCGGCGGCCTCACGTTCGTCGAGGTCGCCAACGACTCGCCGCTGCCGTTCGCCGTCGCTTTCTCCGGTCTGCCGGTACTCACCGACCGCCCGCCATCGCACGTTCCGGTCGAGGGGATCGATCTACCGCCGGATGCGTTCGTGATGCCGGTCGGGCACCACGCGTCGGTGCGCGTGGCGATTCCGCACGATCCGAGGCGTTGGGTCGGTCGCTCGCTCGGCGAGGCGCGCGGTGAGCGGTCACCGGTCGTCGACGGATGGATCGCCACGTGCGACCGTGCAAGCCGTCTCGACCTTCCCGACGAGCGGCTCGTCACCGACGTGATCGCGGCGCGCTGCGACCTCCTGCTGTCAGGGGCGGTGTCCCCGACCGAGGATCCGACCGGTTTCGTGTTCGACGCAGCCGAGCTGGTACGGCTCGGCGAGCAGGCCTCCGCCTGGCTGCCCGAGATCGTCCCGCCGGTCGAGGCGATCTCTCGCGCGGAGGAACCCCGGGTCGATGCGGCCCTCGTGGCCGCGCAGCGCATCGCCGTCGCGGCTGGTGACGATCGGGCGGCGGGTGACATCTCACGCATCCGTGCACGTCGACAGCGAGGTCGGGCCCAGCCGACCGCGCCGTTCTCCGAGATCGTTCGCGGTAAATCGGCCGGACGATTCGTCCACGAGGTCGAGCGCCGGCTCGTCTCGGGTGGCGATCTGCTCCCGATCGGTTTTCCGAGGTCGTGGCTCGGCCTGGGCATCGAGGTGCATCGCGTCCCGACCGGCCCCGACTCGGCGGTCTCGTACGCTGTGCGCTGGCACGGCGAACGTCCGGCGGTGCTGTGGGAACAGCTCGGAGAGCCGATCACCCTCACCGCGACCGCCGTCGATCCGGGGTGGTCGACCGCCGAAGCGTCGGGCGAGGCCCTCTGGCGTACGCCGGTCCAACCGCGCCGCCTGCCGGTCGCCGGCCACGCCGATTCACCGAGCTTCGGCTGATCGCCGCGCGATGATGGGACCGAGATGCCGAGGTCTGCGATGAAGGTCTCCAAGAAGCGGGCACCGACCCGCGCGATCGAGAAGGAACTGTGGGGGCGCGGCTACCAGACGATCGTCGGGATCGATGAGGTCGGGCGTGGGGCGTGGGCAGGACCGCTGATGGTCGGTGCTGCGGTGCTGCCCCGCACGACGAGGGTGAACGGCGTCCGCGACTCGAAGCTGCTCAGCGAGGCCGAGCGCGAGAACCTGTTCGATCGGCTCGCCGATTGGTGTGTCTCGTGGGCGGTCGGTGCCGCCAGCCAGGAGGAATGCGACCGCCTCGGCATGTCCGCGGCGCAGAAGCTCGCCGCCACTCGTGCGATCGGCGGGCTCGACGTGTGTCCCGACATCGCCGTCACCGACGGCAGATGGGACTTCGTCTCACCCGCTGTCGACCATGTCGAGCTGGTCGTCAAGGCCGACCTGCGCTGTCTCAGCGTGGCGACCGCCAGCATCCTGGCGAAGGTCACCCGCGATCGACAGATGCGCGAGCAGGCGGTGCACTATCCGCACTGGTCGTTCGACACGAACAAGGGGTATCCGTGCCCGAAGCACAAGTCGGCGCTGATCGGCTACGGCCCCTCGACGATCCACCGCCGGACGTGGGTCTTCATGGATCACTACGTGCCGTGGACGGCGATCAAGCGCGTGCCGCCCGCAGGTCAGACAGCGCTGTTCTGAGCGCTGCGCCGGCGGGCGCTCATTCGACGATCGAGCACAGCGTTTCGAGCCAGGCGACCACGGCGGCCGGATCGCGCAGGCGGTGCTCGGCGATCGTGGGGGCATCGCCGACCTTGATCCGTACGTCGCCGGGTTCGAGGACGGCGAACGCGTCTTCGTCGGTGACATCGTCGCCGATGAAGACGGCACGCCAACCCTGCCCGCGCAGCGCACGCAGGGCGTCACCCTTGCTCGCCGTACGCGCGAAGAGTTCGAGCACGGCGAGTCCCACGATAGAACTCGCGCCGTCGACCTCACCGACGGCGACCTCGAGCTCTGCGAGCGCGCGAGCACCCGATTCGGCGTCGGCCTCGCGGATGTGCACCGCGACGCTCGCCGGCTTCGATTCGGCCCATGCTCCATCGCCGGCAGTGTCGACCGCGGTCCGAGCCAACTCCCTCAGCCGTCCGAGACGTTTGGTCTCGGTGGCCGTCAGCACGAGGGGGCCGGCATCGGACTCCATCCCGTGGCTCCCGACGACGGTGATCTCCGGCGGAAATCCGAAGCGTCCCAGATCGTCCAACGAGCGTCCCGAGATCACGGCCACCCGTCGCTCGCCGCCCGCCGACGCGGCGAGACGAGACAGGAGCGGCGTCACCTCGTCGAGCAGTTCCGCCTCGTCGGTATGGCGCACGATCGGCGCGAGCACGCCGTCGACGTCGAAACCGACGAGCACCGGAGCCGGCATCGCCGCGACCAGTGCGGCCAGGGACGCGGGGTGGTCATAGCGAACGGCCATCGGGTGTCAGCCGTCGGCGGTCGGCTGCGCGCCGGCTGCTTCCTCGAGTGCGGAGAGGAATCCGTCGGCCCATCCCTGGAGGTCGCTCTTGTGGATCTGCGTACGGAGCGCGGCCATCCGTTGGCGACGCTCGTGGCGGTGCATCTCGACACCGGTCTTGATCGCCTGCTGCAGCGCTACGTCGTCGTGCGGGTTGACGAGAACGGCATCGGTCAGCTCGTCCGCGGCGCCGGCGAACTCGGACAGCACGAGCACGCCGTCGCCGTCGATGTGGGCTGCGCAGTACTCCTTGGCGACGAGGTTCATCCCGTCGCGGAACGGTGTGACGATCATGACGTCGCCCGCCCGGTAGAGCGCGATGAGATCCTCGTAGTCGAGCGTGCGGTAGAGGTAGTGCACGACGGGGAGCCCGATGCGGGCGAAGCGACCGTTGATCTCACCGACGAGACGCTCGATCTCGTGCCGTTCATCCTGGTAGTGCTCGACGCCCTCGCGGGTCGGAGTGGCGACCTGGATCATCACGTTGGTCTCGGGATCGAGGTTGCCGGACTCGAGGAGCGCGGCAAATGCCTGGAGACGCAGGCCGATGCCCTTGGTGTAGTCGAGACGGTCGACGCCGAGCAGGATCACCTCGGGATCGCCGAGCCGCGTCCGGATCCGGCTCGTGCGTTGGCGTGTCGATCGGCCGGCGGCCAGTTCCTCGACCTCGTCGACGTCGATCGAGATGGGGAAGGCTCCGACCCGGGTGTCGTGGGTGGCGTTGTGGACGACGTGGTCGTCGTGGTCCACGTCGAGCAGTTGTTCGGCCGATGCGATGAAGTTGGCAGCGCCCATCGGACGCTGGAATCCGATGAGGTCGCACCCGAGCAGGCCCTCGATGATGTCCTGGCGCCAGGGGAGCCGCGAGAACAGCTCGAACGGCGGGAACGGGATGTGGAGGAAGAATCCGATCGTGACGTCGGGTCGGAGGCGGCGCAGCATGGCGGGCACGAGTTGGAGTTGGTAGTCGTGGATCCAGACCATCGAGCCGCGCGGGGCGATGTCGGCCAGCGCGGCGGCGAACCGGTGGTTGACGTCGCGGTAGGAGTCCCAGGCCTCGATGTCGTAGGACGACTCGCGGAGGGCGTCGTGGTAGAGCGGCCAGAGGGCATCGTTGGAGAAGCCCTCGTAGTACAGCTCGATCTCCTCGGCGCTGATCGCCACCGGGTGCAGATCGATCCCCTCGGCGCGGAACGGTTCGGCTGGGTCGTCGGGATCGCCCGTCCAGCCGACCCACGTACCGCCCGATGCGCGCAGCAGGGGCAGCAGCGCGCGGACGAGGCCACCGGGGCTTGGTGCCCAGCCGTCGTCGGTGCGCATCACCGGCAGCCGGTTGGCGGCGACGACGATCGGCCGCGTCGCGTTCGTTTGCGGTGCGGGTGTGGTCACGGGCTCGGCGACCTCGGTCACAACGTGTCGAGCGCCTGCTCGAGGTCGGCGACGAGGTCGGACGCATCCTCGATGCCCACCGACAGCCTGACGAGGTTGTCGGGCACCTCGAGCGGCGACCCCGCCGCCGAGGCGTGCGTCATCGCTCCGGGATGCTCGATCAGGCTCTCGACCGCGCCGAGCGATTCGGCGAGCGTGAACAGTTCGGTCGAGTCGGCCACGCGCATCGCGGCGTCGCGACCGGCGGCGACCGTGAACGAGACCATCCCGCCGAAGTCGCTCATCTGCTCGGCCGCTGCCCGATGTCCGGGATGGTCGGGCAGCTGGGGATAGAGCACCCGTTCGACGCCGGGATGGTCGACGAGGAGGTCGACGATCGCCCTCGCGTTCTCGCAGTGGCGGTCCATCCGTACCGCCAGCGTCTTGACCCCGCGCAACACGAGGTAGCAATCGAACGGTGCGGGCACGGCCCCCGCCGCGTTCTGGGTGAAGCGCACCCGTTCGGCGAGGTCGTCGTCGTCGATCGCCACGAACCCGCCGACTACGTCGCTGTGACCACCGAGGTACTTGGTGGCGGAATGCACGACGATGTCGGCGCCGAGTGTGATCGGTTGCTGGAGGTAGGGGGTGGCGAACGTGTTGTCGACGACGAGCAGTGCTCCCCTCGATTGCGCGATCTCGGCGATCTCGGCGATGTCGAAGCAGGTCAGCAGCGGGTTGGTCGGCGTCTCGAGCCAGACCATCCCGACGTCGGCCGGCCAGTCGGCGCGCAGCCGGTCGAGATCGGTGAGATCGACAGCGGTCCAGGGGAAACCGAGAGGTCCCCAGACCTTGGCGATCAGCCGGAACGTGCCGCCGTAGGCATCGTTGCCGAGCAGGATCCGCTGGCCGGGACGCAGCAGCCGCAAGATGTTGTCCTCGGCGGCGAGACCGCTGGCGAACGCGAGACCGTGCCGCGCCAGTTCGAGCGAGGCGACCTGGGTCTCGAGCGCGGTCCTGGTCGGATTTCCCGAGCGCGAGTACTCGAATCCCTTGTGACCCCCGACGCCATCCTGGGCGAACGTCGTCGACAGCGAGATCGGCGTGACGACCGCGCCGGTGGTCGGCTCGGGGTCTTGGCCGGCATGGATCGCCCGCGTCGCGAACGAGTGTTCCGACCGACCCTCCTCCTCCTCGTCGAGGTCACCCATCGGCGGCATCGCCCGACTTGGCTGCATTGGCGGTGAAGTACGACAGGATGTCGGTCCGGGTGAGCACGCTCAGCGGGCGTCCACCCGACAGCACGAGCAGGGCCGGTGCGGTCTCGAGCATCTCGATCGCCCGCTCGAGCCGCTGGCCGACTCCGATCGTGGGGAGCTTCGGGCCCATCACCTTCTCGACCTCGGTCGACATCACACCGGGGTCGTTGTGGATGACCTCCATCAGGTCGAGTTCGTCGACCGCGCCCGAGACTTCGGCCGCCGCGAACGGCGGCGTGTTCTTGCAGACCGGGAGCTGGCTGATCCCGGTGGAGCGCATCAGCTCGACCGCATCGCTCACCAACTGATCGGGGTTGACGTAGAGCAGGTTCTCGATCGAGGCGTTGCGCGCCTCGAGCACTGTTCCGACGCACTGCTCGCACTCTTGCAGGAACCCGAAGTTGGCCATCCACGCGTCGTCGAACACGCGCGACAGGTAGCCGCGGCCGGAATCGGGATTGAACACGACGACGACGTCGTCGGGATCGGCACGCTTGGCCACCTTGATCGCCGCGGCGACGGCCATCCCTCCCGAACCGCCGATCAACATGCCTTCTGTCTGGCTGACGTAGCGGGCGGTGAGGAAGCTCTCCTCGTCGCTGATGGCGATGATCTCGTCGAGCAGATCGGGTTCCCATGCGGCGGGGAAGAAGTCCTCACCGACACCCTCGACGAGGTAGGGGCGACCCGAACCGCCGGAGAAGACCGACCCCTCGGGGTCGGCGGCGATGATCTTGATGTCGGGATTCATCGACTTGAGATAGCGGGCGGTGCCGGTGATCGAGCCACACGTGCCCGCTCCGGCGACGAAGTGGGTGATCCGTCCCGCTGTCTGGCGCCACAGCTCGGGTCCGGTCGTCTTCTGATGGGCGATCGGGTTGTTCGGGTTGTCGTACTGGTTCGGCCTGAATGCGTCGAGTTCCTTCGTCAGCCGCGCGGCGACCGAGTAGTAACTCTGCGGGTCGTCGGGCTCGACCGCCACCGGGCAGACGACTACCTCGGCGCCGTACGCTTCGAGCAGGGAGATCTTCTCGGGCGCGACCTTGTCGGTCATCACGAACACGCACTTGTAGCCGCGCTGTGCGGCGACGATCGCGAGGCCGACGCCGGTGTTGCCGCTCGTCGGCTCGACGATCGTGCCGCCCGGCTTCAGGAGCCCGTCGTTCTCGGCTGCGAGGATCATCTCGAGCGCCGGCCGGTCCTTGGATGATCCGCCGGGGTTCGTTGTCTCGGCCTTCATCGCGAGGATGCAGTCGATGCCCTCGACCTCGCTGATGCGCCTCAATCTGACGAGGGGGGTGTTCCCGATGAGATCGAGGATCGACTCGGCGATCTCGGTTCCCTCGAGGCGTGCGTCGGTCATGGCACGACAGTACCGCTCGCCCGACCGATGCGCTATCGCCTCAGCCTGGCCGGACGCGTGCGAGGAGCCGCCCGAGGGGTCCGGCATCGGACTTGTCGCGATCGTCCGAGCCGTCGTCGGGGAGGAGGTGCGGGGCGTGCTCGCCCAACACTCGGAGAACCTCTCGTGCGCTCGGGTTGACCAGCCCGATGTCACCGATCACCACCGTCGGGACCGTCTCGTTGCCGTTGGCGATCCGACGGACGGCCGCGGCGGCGGCGGGGTCGTTCCAGATGTCGTGCTCGACACGTTCGACGCCCGACTTGTCGAGCTTGCGACGCAGTGACGAGCAGAAGAAGCACCCGGGGCGCCAGTACAGATCGATCCCGTTCGCCGCGTCGCTCATCGGGTCACGTTACCGACGCAGCGTCGCGCGTCGCCTTGCGGAGGCGACTGTTTCCGACCTGTTCAGCGGCTGGCCGCGATGGCCGCTCGCCGTCCCTCGAGGTGTGACCGTTCGGCGTCGTTGCCGCAGATGGCGAGGGCCAGATCGAACTCCGACGATGCCTCGTCGGCTCGGCCGAGGCGGGCGAGGAACTCCGCTCGTGAGCTGTGGAGGTACGGATACGTCTCGAGATCGCCGCCGAGATCGTCGGCCTCCGCGATCGCGTCGATCGCCCGCAACCCCTCGTGGGGCCCGTCGGCCTCGGCGACCGCGACGGCGCGGTTCAGCGCGACGATGGCGGTGGGCCGGCGCAGCATGAGCGCGTCGTACAGCGCGACCACACCGCGCCAGTCGGTGTCATCGAACGATGGTGCGGTGGCGTGGAGAGAGTTGATCGCGGCCTGGAGTTGATACGGCCCCGCCGATCCGTGGCGGTGGGCCCGGCCGAGTTCCGCGAGGCCCCGCTCGATCTTCCCGGAGTCCCAGAGCGATCGATCCTGATCGCCGAGCACGATGGGCGCCCCGTCGGCATCGGTCCGTGCCCCGCGCCGCGCGTCGACCAGCAGTACGAGCGCGAGCAGTCCGGCGACCTCGGGATCATCGGGCACCAATTCGACGAGCAGTCCGGCGAGCCAGACGGCCTCGTCGCACAGATCGCCCCTGACGAGGCTGGCGTGCGAGGCGCTCGCATGACCCTCTGTGAAGATCGAGTAGATCACGCCGCGGACGGCGGGGAGCCGATCGACCAGCGTGTCGAGATCGACTGGCTTGAACGGGATCCGGGCTCCACGGATCTTGGCCTTCGACCGGGTGAGGCGGCGTGTCATCGTCGACTCCGAGACGAGGAACGCGCGCGCGATCTGCGCGGTCGAGAGACCGCCGACCACGCGCAACGTCAGTGCGACCTGGGCGTCGGGAGCGATCGCCGGGTGGCAGCATCCGAGCAGTAGCGCGAGTTGATCGTCGATCAACTGGTGCGCGCTGAGGTCGGCCTCGACCGTGCTCCGAGCGTGCAGTTCGGGCAGTCGATCATCCATCCGTTTCGAGCGTCGGACCCGGTCGATCGCCTTGCGGCGGGCCGTGGTGAGAAGCCACGCACCGGGACGGTCGGGGATCCCGTCGCGCTCCCATCGCCGGGCCGCCTCGAAGAACGCCTCCTGCGCGGCATCTTCCGCGAGTTCGAGGTCACCGACCTCCCGGACGAGTGTCGCGACGAGTCGCGGCCACTCCGTCCGGAAGGCCTCGGTGACCCCGGACCGATCGATCATCCCGACAGTCTTGCCGCACCGGAGGTCGCTGCGAGAGGCTTCACCGGGCCGGGATCATCGAGCGCGGTTCATCGAGCGCGGATCATCCGGCCCGTCTCATCGGGGCGGCAACTGCAGGAGCGGTCGGACCTCGACCGAGCCGTAGGGGGCGAGCGGGATCCTCGCCGCCCATCCGAGGGCCGCGTCGAGGTCGCCGACGTCGATCATGTAGAACCCGCCGAGCACCTCCTTGGTCTCCGCGAACGGGCCGTCGGTGAGCACGGTCTCACCGTTGCGGATGCGGACGGTGGTGGCGGTCTCGCTGCCCTGGAGCGGTTCTCCCGAGATCAGCGCGCCGGCCTTCTCGAGGGCTTCGCTGTACGCGAACCACTCCTGCATCTGGGCGGCCTGCTCCGGTGATCCGGGCCGGGGTCCCGCGTCCTCGGCGCTGTAGAGCAAGAGCATGTACTTCATCTGGGTTCCTCCTCGGAACTGTTCGTTGGTCGTCGCCTGATCGACGCTCGGGCACGAGCCGATCGGACACCACCCGGGAGATTTCTCTGCGCAGCGTGGTCGGGCATGATGTGCGCATGATGTGGCGGTGACCGAATCGACGAGCAGCACCGCCATCTTCCGGAACCGGCTCGACCGGGTGCGCTCGGCGATGCTCGACCAGGACATCGACACCGTGCTGATCTCGGTCGGCCACGACCTGCCGTACCTCACCGGCTACACCGCCATGCCGCTCGAACGGTTGACGATGCTCGTCGTGCCGCGCGACGGCGAGCCGACGATGGTGATCCCCGCACTCGAGGCACCGCGGGTGACCGAACATCCCGGCGTGTTCGGCCTCCGCCCGTGGGGGGAGACCGAGGATCCGACCGCGATCGTCGCCGACCTCGCACGGGGGTCCTCCAGGATCGCGATCGGCGACCAGATGTGGGCACGGTTCCTCGTCGAACTCCTCCCGCAACTGACCGGGGCGGAGTACCGCCGCGCCGTCGATGTCATCGGTCCGCTGCGCATGCGCAAGGACGCGGCCGAGATCGAGGCGCTCGCCGCGGCCGGGGCCGCGGTCGACACGATCGCGGGAGAACTCCAGCGCGGTGAGATCGAACTCGTCGGCCGAACCGAGGCCGCGGTGTCGCGCCATCTCGGCCGGAGGATCATCGAGGAGGGACACGAGGAGGTCAACTTCGCGATCGTGGCGGCGGGCGCCCACGCCGCCAGCCCACACCACCACGCGGGCGACCGTGTCATCGAGTGTGGTGAGATCGTGCTCTGCGACTTCGGTGGGACGATGAACGGATACTGCTCCGACACGACCCGGTGCGTGTTCACCGGCACGATCCCCTCCGAGATCGCCGAGGCGTACGCGGTGCTCCGCGAGGCGCAGGCCGTCGGGGTCGCCGCCGGGTCGGAGGGGACGCCGTGCGAAGAGATCGATCGGGCGACGCGCGGCGTCATCGACGCCGCCGGATACGGGGAGTTCTTCATCCACCGCACGGGTCACGGCATCGGTCTCGAGGCGCACGAGGATCCGTACATCGTCGAGGGCAACGCTCTCCCGCTCGAGGCGGGACACGCATACAGCGTCGAACCCGGCATCTATGTACCAGGGAAGTGGGGTATGCGGCTGGAGGACATCGTCGTGTCGACCGTCGACGGCCCGCTGCCCCTCAACACGTCCGACCACTCACTGGTCAGCGTCTGATTCGCACGGTAGGCCCGACCGAGTGGCACCCACCCGACGCAGCAGGTCGGGGAGCCGCTCGGCGAGGTGTCCCAGCGTCTTGTCGAGTTGAGGGTTGGCGTCGAGGTCTCGAGAGACCAGTGACCACGTGATCGGCGGCGGGCTCGGATCGAGCGCGACGGCGGACACGCCCCGCCCAGGGGTCACGGTCGACCGTGGCAGGACCGACCGCCACGGGCCGGCGGCGACGAGATCGATGATCGCGGAGATCGACTCGACCCGCAGGATCCGTCGGGGCCGGACGCGGCGCGGCGCGAAGAATGTGAGGTTCTCGAAGCCTTCCTGCGGTGTCGTGTTGTAGGTGACGTAGTCGGCGTCGATGAAGTCCTCCGGCGTGAGCGCGGCCTGGGACGCCCACCGGCTGTCCGCGGACACGACGGCGACGAGATCGTCGTCGAACAGCGGATGGACCCGGCGCGCGGGCGCCGGATCGGCGGGGGTGACCACGGCGTCGGCCCTTCCCTCGGCGACCATCGTGATGCCCTCCCCCGCAGGCGCCCGAAGGAGCTCGATGCCGGCAGCGTCGGGTAGATCGTCGAGTTCGGCGAGGAGCGGTGCGAGCCACCAGCTGAGGTCGTAGATGTCGAGTGCCAGCTGCAGGGCCGGAGCCCCCGAGTTGCCGAGCCATCGGGCGTCCGCCTCGGCGGCGGCGAGTGTCCGCTCGCTCACGCGTGCCGCCTCGATCAGCCGTTGTGCGGCCGGAGTCAGGGCGACGGTGCGCCCGGCGCGTGTGGTCAGCCGGAAGCCGAGGCGACGTTCGGCCTCCCGCAGCCGTTGGCTGGCGGCGGACTGGGTGACGAACAGCGCCCGCGCCGCGGCGCTCACCGTTCCCTTCCGGTCGAGTTCGAGCAGCAGCTGGTAGTGGGTCCGGTCGAGCTCCGACATAGAAGGAACACTAATATGAAATCGGTGTAACTATCGTTTGTCTTATTGATTGCGGCAACGGATACTCACTGCATGCCCACCCGCACCGTCGACCGACCGGCCCTCGCCGCTGTCGTCAACATCGACCGCTACCCGCTCGGCCGCCCCGACGACGCCCGCCTCCTCGAGACGATCGAGCGCGCCCGCCGGGACCTGGCGAACGTCGGCTGCGCCCGGATCCCCGCCTTCATCCGTCCCGAGGCTCTCAGCTGGCTGACCGACGAGACGACCTCGGTCGCGCCGCTGGCCTACCGGGTCTCGCGTGAGATCACGCCCTATTCCGATCACGGTGACTCCGAGCTGCCCGCCGATCACCCCCGGCGACGCCTCGGCGCGATGACGAACGGATTCGTCGGCAAGGACCGCATCCCCGACGGGGTGATCAAGGCTCTCTACTCCGACCACGAGTTCGAGCGGTTCGTCGCCGCCTGCCTCTCGCTCGAAGTTCTCCATCCGTTCGCCGATCCGATTCGGGGCCTCGTCGTGAACGTGATGGACGACGGCACCCAGATGCCCTGGCACTATGACGCCAACGAGTTCATCGTCAGCCTCATGACCCGTCGCCCGGACGCCGGTGGCGCGTTCGAGTTCTGCCCCGACCTGCGCGTCCCCGGCGATGAGCGTTACGACGACGTGCGCGCGGTGCTCGACGGCGATCGCGAGCGCGTGCGTACCCTCGACCTCGAGGTCGGCGATCTTCAGCTCTTCCGCGGTCGATACTCGATGCACCGAGTCACACCGACGCGGGGCGAACGACACACCGTCCTGTTCGGCTATTCCGAGACCCCCGGGTACATCGGCGCCGCCGAGAGCACCCTGATCGGGTACGGCCGCGTCACACAGGAGCACCTCGATGCGGAGCAGGGTCATGTCGACGGTCTTGCCGGCTGACCCGGTGAAGGGGCCTCCCGCCCGGTCGCCATCGATCGTCCCCGATTTCTGCCTGTCGGCCGACGTCGACCACCGGGCTGCAGGTGAACGTCTCGCCAGGCTGCGCACCACGCTCGCCGCGCACGACCTCGGCGCGGCGGTCTTCTTCGACGCGGTCAACATCCGCTACGCCTGCGGCGTTCGCAACATGCAGATCAACACCACCCGCAACCCCGGCCGGTACGTGTTCGTCCCCGTCGAGGGTCCGGTGGTGCTCTTCGAGTACCGCAGCTGCGCCCATCTCGCCGAGGGGCACGACACCGTCGACGAGGTCCGGGCTGCCCGGGGCCTCCATCCGTTCTACGGCGGCGATCACTACCGACGGCACCTCGCCGACTTCGTCGAGGACATGCGGCTACTGATGGCTCGGTGTGGGCTCGACGGTGAGCGGCTCGGCATCGAGCGCTCGCCGGTGGAAGCGGTTCCGGCGCTGATCGACGCCGGCTTCGAGATCGCCGACGCATCCCCGGTCATCGACCGAGCGAGGTCGATCAAGACACCGACCGAGCTGGAGCTCATCCGCGCCTCGGTCGCGGGCACCGAGGCAGCGGTGGCGTTCATGGAGGAGCGTCTCGCGCCCGGTCGTTCCGAGAACGAGGTGTGGGCCGAGCTTCACCGCGCGCTGATCGCCGGCGGCGGCGAGTACATCGAGACCCGCCTGTTCAACTCGGGGCCACGCACCAACCCGTGGTTCCAGGAGTCGAGCAGCCGGATCATCGAAGCCGGCGAGCTGGTCTGCCTCGACACCGACGCCATCGGCTGCCACGGCTACTACACCGACCTCTCACGCACGTTCCTGGCAGGCGATCTCCCGGCGACCGATCGACAGCGCGAGATCTACTCACTGGCCTACGAGCAGTTGCAGCACAACATCGACCTGATCGAGGTCGGGATGTCGTTCCGGGAGTTCGCCGACAGGACGTGGGCGATCCCCCAGGAGTTCGTCGACCACCGCTACATCGGCCTGCTCCACGGCAACGGGATGGTCGCCGAGTACCCGATCATCCTCTATCCCGATCTGTTCGACGAGGCAGGCCAGGATGGCGTCTTCGAAGCGGACATGACCCTGTGCGTCGAGAGCTACCTCGGCAGCAGGCACGGCGGCGAAGGCGTCAAGCTCGAAGAACAGGTGCTGGTCACCCCCGATGGCGTCGAACGGCTCACCACCTATACCTACGAGGAGAAGCTCCTCGCAACCTGAGCCTGAAATGGACAAGGACCGCCCATTCCCGGAGTCTGTCGGCGGGTCTGGCGGGCGGTCCTTGTGATGTCGATGATAGAAGTGGTCGGGCGCGGCCCCGCTGCAGGACGGCAGTGTTTCGACTACGGCAAGAGCGGCCGGGATCGACCTCTTCGGCCGCTCGACCGTCGCATCGTGGTGAGAGCGATCAACCGGTCTCGAACGCCGACTCGTCGGGGAGGTCGCTGTAGCGGACGAGCTCGATGTTGACGTCGTTGCCGTCGTAGAGCGCGAGGACACCGGACTCGATCGCGCAGTAGACCTTCGTCCCGCCCGAGACGGGCACATCGACGCAGAGCGCCTGCTCGGTCCCGGCCGTGATCGAGTAGGCCACCGGCTCGCCGATGCGCCGGTTGGCGTCGACGCGCAGCCGTCGCGCGAAGTCCTGGGCGTAGAAGCGATGGGTGATACCGACGTCGCTGATACGGGCGTCGTCGATACTCGCTTGGCACTCGGCTGTGGAGATATCGCAGGTCGCATCCTGACGCTCGTCTTCGATGAACCGGATCTGACCCACCGTGACCGATCGGCGCCCGGGCGGCGCCTGGACGACCGTCGCCGCCGTCATCTTGCTGCCGAGCTTGGTGAGGATCTCGTAGTTGGCGGTGAACTCGGCGAGCGCAGCTGAGTCGAGGCGGTCGAGCACGTCGTCGATCGCCTCGTTGCCCGTACCGCCGTCGACCGGCTGGTCGTTCTCGAACGAGGGTCGCTCGCCGGTGACACACCCGGTGAGCACCAGACCGAGGAGCATCGCGACGAACAGGGGTCCGCGCCCACGCGCGGTCGCGTGGGCTGCTCGGCGGGGGGAGGCCATGGCGGCGTCAGGCTACGCCGTTACCCTCCGCATCCGTGATTCGTCTCGACGCCGCCACGGTGCTGTTGCAGTGGGCGACGGGCGGCATGTTCTTCTGCTGGTTCACGACCCGGCGTCGCGTGATCGGCCTCGGCTACGGCTGGCTGCTGCGCGGCGTGTACTTCTGTTTCGCGATCGCAGCCCTTCTGGCGGGGCTGAGCTTCGGCGTCGTACCAGTGCGTGAGATCGCCTCGGCCGGGGTCGCGCTGGCGTGCGTCGTCGCGCTCGTCGTGTCGGTCATCCGTCGTCGTGCCGGTGTCAGTGGCCAGAGCGACGAGTTCGACCGGCGTTCGGAGCGGGTGGCCGCGATGACCGGCATCGAGCGGGCGGCTGACACGGTCGACGACCAGTCGCCCTTCGGCGGCTCGCCCTCGCCGGACGATCGCGGGCCCGAGTTCCCGCCCGTGCTCGATCTCGTCCCCGCACTGATCGGAGTCGTCGGGCTCGTCGTCGCGACCCTCGTCACCGCGTCAGATGACGCGCTCAACACGGCCGACACGGTGGTCGCGTTGCTGCGGATCCTCGTCGGCGCCGCGTTCATCGGTGCGATCAGCGACGGGATGCTGCTCGGTCACTGGTATCTCGTGCAGCCGGGCCTTCCCCGCCAACTGCTCAACGAGATGGTCACCGCGATCATGTGGTTGTGGCCCTTCGAGGTCGCCGTGATGTTGCTGCCGACCGGCATGGTGAGCGTCTGGACAGGAGAGGTCGACGACGGCTGGGCAGGCCTGCTCGGCTGGATGTGGGCCGCCTGCGCGATCACCACGATCGTGCTGATCGTCATCACGAGAGCGGCGCTCCGCGAGCGCTACTACTCCGCGGTCATGGCCGCCACCGGGTTGCTCTACCTGGCGATCCTGACGGGGTTCGGCATGGACATCGTCGCCCGCGCGGTCCTCGATCAGACCTGAACCGGCGATCGGGACTTCAGTGGTCGGTTCACGCCTCCGCTCGACTCCTTTGTGACACACTTGCCCGATGGCCCGCCCCGTGTGGACAGGCACGATCTCGTTCGGTCTCGTGGCGATACCCGTCAAGATGTTCCACGCCGTGCGCAAGCGGAGCGTGTCGTTCAACCAACTCGACGAACGGAACAACGCCAGGATCCGCTACCGGAAGGTCAATGCCGAGACCGGCGAGGAGGTCTCCGACGAGCACATCGTCAAGGGTTACGAGCTCACCAAGGGGCGCTACATCCTCGTCGATCCCGACGAACTCGAGCCGTTCATGCCGGTCGCGACCAAGTCGATCGATCTCGAGGAGTTCGTCGATCTGGTCGAGATCGATCCGGTCTATTTCGACACCGCCTACCACCTCGCTCCCAATGGCTCACCCAAGCCGTACGCGCTGCTCGCCAGGGCGATGGAGGCGAGCGGAAAGGTCGCCATCGGGCGGTTCGTGATGCGCAACAAGCAGTACACGGCGGCGATCCGTGCCGAGGAGGGCAGGCTCGTGATGTCGTCACTGGCCTATGCCGACGAAGTGGTCGACCCGGCCAGCATCGATGAGCTCCAGGGGATCGACGACGTCGAGGTGACCGCCAAGGAGATGGCGATGGCCGAATCGCTCGTCGAGTCGCTCGCCGCCGACTTCGAACCCGAGAGGTACCACGACGAGTACCGCGACCAGGTGATGGCGCTGATCGAGAAGAAGGCCGCCGGGGAGGCGTTCGAGGCCCCGGAGGTCGCCGCGGAGAAGCCGAACGTGATCGACATCATGGCGGCGCTCGAGGCCAGTGTCTCGGCTGCCAAGCAGGCGCGGAGCCGGCATCCGGCGAAGAAGTCGACGGCCCGCAAGTCGAGATCCGCTGCGGCCGGCGAGGGCGCCGGGAAGGCCACGGCGAAGAGCGCGGCGAAGAAGTCGTCCGCCAAGAAGTCTGCCTGAGGGCGAGCGCTCCGTGGCCGATCCCGTCGAGGTCGACATCGACGGCCGTACCGTGCGGCTCACCAACCTCGACAAGGTTCTGTACCCGAACGGTTTCACGAAGGCCGAGGTCGTCGACTACCACCTCAGGGTCTCGCCCTGGATCATTCCCCACCTCGCGGGGCGATGTCTCACCTTCCGCCGCTTCCCGGACGGCACCGACCGCGACGGATTCTTCGAGAAGCGCTGTCCGAGCCACCGGCCGGACTGGGTGCCGGTGTCGCTGGGACCCGGCGATCGCAGCGGAGGGATCCAGTACTGCCGGATCGAGGAGGCTGCCGCCATGGTGTGGGCGGCGAACCTGGCGGCGATCGAACTCCATGCACCGATGGCCACAGCCGATGATCTCGACGTGCCGCGGGCGCTCGTCTTCGACTTCGACCCGGGTCCCGACACGTCGATCGTCCAGTGTTGCGAAGTTGCGCTCGGGGTCCGTGGGGTCCTCGATTCGGTCGGTCTGACCGGCTGCTGCAAGACGTCGGGCTCCAAGGGGCTCCAGATGTACGTGCCGCTCAACACACCCGACGCCACGCACGCGGGCGCTGCCGACTTCGCGCTCGCCGTCGGACAGTTGATGGAGCGTCGGATGGCGGGTCGCGTCACGACGGTGATGGCGAAGTCCGAGCGCCGCGGCAAGGTGTTCGTCGACTGGAGCCAGAACGCGCTGCACAAGACGACGATCGCTCCGTACTCGCTGCGCGCGCGTCCGACCCCGACCGTTTCCACGCCGGTGACCTGGGACGAGACCGACGACTGTGCGTCGGGGCGTGTCGAGCTGCGGTTCGAGAGCGCCGACGTGCTCGCCAGGCTCGACGAGCACGGTGATCTCTTCGAGCCGGTGCTGACGCTCGAGCAGGAACTTCCCGTCCCGCGCTGAGGGGAGGGTGGGCAAGGCTGCCACCCGCTGAGCCGCTGAGCCGCTGAGCCGTTGAGCCGCTGGTCGGCCGGGATGCCACCCGCCGAGCGCGGTTGCGGGTCATCATGGACCCGTGCGGCGATCTCTCGGTCTCCTCTTCGTGCTGGCCGTGGTCGCTGCTGCCTGCGGCGGGGAAGATCCGGTGAGCACCGGCATTCCCCAGGACGTGAGTGCGTCTCGGACCACCACGACGCGGCCCGGCGGCGTGACCCCAACCGTCGACGCCCCGCTGTCGACGACGGTCGATACGGAGCCGATCGGCGGCGACGCCGTC
>CBDUYD010000008.1:0-34306 GCA_965371355.1 uncultured Ilumatobacteraceae bacterium | reverse complement strand
CAGCCGATCTCGTGAGGATCTTGCGTCGTATGTGCGCAACATCCTCACGAGAACGGTTCGGGGATGCCCCGAATCCGGGATCGGTCGACGGTACCGTTACACGAATGCAACAAACCCGCGGGCGAGCACGCCGGCGCCGGAGCACGTTCTCGCTGGCGATCATCTTCGCGGTGGTGATGGCGGTCGCCGGAGCGGCCGGAGTGATCAGGGCGGCGAACGCCCGCACATCCAACGTCGAGCGCATCGCGGGCCTCGACGAGATCCTCCAGGCCAACGACGGCCCGGCGGTGAACTACCTGCTGATCGGTTCCGACACGCGGGAAGGGTCCGATCCGAACTCGCCCGACTTCGGCGGCATCGGCGACACCTCGGCGGTGCAGGGTCGTCGCAGCGACACGATCATGATCCTCCGCCAGGAGAAGGACGGCGACGGTGCCGCGCTCCTCAGCTTGCCGCGCGACCTCTGGGTCGACATCGCCGGTGACGGCGGGCAGAACCGGATCAACTCGGCCTACAGCGACGGAGCCGACGTGCTCGCCGCGACGATCACCCAGGAGTTCGGAATCCCGATCCATCACGTCGTCGATATCGACTTCTTCGGATTCAAGGACCTCGTCGACGCGATCGGTGGGTCGGTGATCTGCTTCGAGTACGTCACGCGCGACACCAACACGGGGCTCGATCAGCAGCCGGGCTGCAACGTGCTCGATGGGACACAGGCCCTCGCATTCGCCCGCAGCCGGTACTACGAGGAGTTCCGCGACGGATCATGGCAGC
This sequence comes from uncultured Ilumatobacteraceae bacterium, assembly GCA_965371355.1. Lineage (GTDB taxonomy): Bacteria > Actinomycetota > Acidimicrobiia > Acidimicrobiales > Ilumatobacteraceae > JASJHI01. Next base: position 33,529 of record CBDUYD010000008.1, on the reverse strand, counting down.
AGGATCCGAGCGCCGATCTCGGCCGCATCCAGCGCCAGCAGCAGTTCATCAAGACCACGGTCGACGCGACGCTCCAACGTCTTGCCTCCGACCCGTTCGCCGCCTCCGACCTGATCGACTCGGTGAGCAGGTCGATGCGGCTCGATCCGGGTCTCGATCCACTCGCTGCCGCCGGGACGCTTCGAAAGGCGTTCTCGGGCGGCCTCGCGACGTACCAACTCCCGGTCGAGGGCACCACGATCAACGGCAACGCCGTGCTGATCCTGCTCCCCGGGGCCGAGCCGATCCTCGCCTACTTCCGGGGGGACGGTCCCGCTCCGCTGCTCGGGTCGTAGGCTCCAATCCCGATATGGCTCCGCTCCCGATATGAAGGCGCTCATCCTGGCCGGCGGCGCGGGCACCCGGCTCCGACCGATCACCCACACGCGGGCGAAGCAACTCGTCCCGGTCGCCAACACCCCGATCCTGTTCTACGGCATCGAGTCGATGGTCGCGGCGGGAATCACCGAGCTCGGCGTGATCGTCGGCGACACGCGCGACGAGGTGATCGAGGCGCTCGGCGACGGATCCCGATTCGGCGCATCGATCACCTACATCCCGCAGGACGAGCCGCTCGGCCTCGCCCACTGCGTGCTCATCGCCCGCGACTTCCTCGGCGACGACGACTTCGTCATGTACCTCGGCGACAACCTGCTGCAACAGGACCTCAAGGCGTTCGTCGATGCGTTCGCCGAGGCCCGCAAAGGACCCCAGCCGCCGAGCGCTCAGATCCTGCTCAAGCCCGTCCCCGATCCGCATCGGTTCGGAATCGCCGCGCTCGACGACGACGGTCACGTGGCGCATCTCGTCGAGAAGCCCGATGATCCGCCGTCCGATCTCGCCCTCGTCGGTGTGTACCTGTTCGACCGGCACATCCACGACGCGGTCGAGGCGATCGAACCGTCGGAGCGTGGCGAGCTCGAGATCACCGACGCGATCCAGTGGCTGATCGACGGTGAGCACCGCGTCCGCTCCGAGATCCTCACCGGGTGGTGGATCGACACCGGCAAGCTCACGCCGCTGCTCGAGGCGAACCGGCTGTTGCTCGAGACGATCGAGTCGAGGGTCGAGGGCACGGTCGACGACGCGTCGTTCCTAGACGGTCGCGTCGTCGTCGAGGCGGGGGCGGAGATCATCAACTCGACCATCCGTGGCCCGGTGGTGATCGGGCCCGGCACGACCGTCCGCGACAGCTTCATCGGCCCGTTCTCGGCGATCGGCACCGACTGCCTCGTCGAACACTCCGAGGTCGAACACTCGGTCGTGATGAACGCCAGCAAGATCATCGGAGTGCCGCGGCTCGAGGACAGCCTGATCGGTAGCGACACGATCGTCACCCGTAGTCGCAAGAAGCCGCGGGCCGTGCGGCTGATGGTCGGCGACAACTGCCGGATCGACATCGAGTAGTCGCGCCCGGAATCGAAGGAGAGATATGCCCGAGGTTCACGAATCCGATCGGATCACCGGCGTCTACCTGGTCGAACCATCGATCCACGGCGACGAGCGCGGCGTCTTCATCGAGACCTATCGCCGCGAGTGGATCCCCGGGGCCCGCGAGATGCTCCAGTCGAACCGCGCCGATCGCCAGGCTGGTTCGATCGTCGGGCTCCACTACCACCTGCACCAGAGCGACTACTGGTACGTGCCGTTCGGCACCGCCCGCGTCGTGCTCCACGACCTCCGCGAGGGGGGACCGACCGACGGTGCGACCCATGCGCTCGATCTCTCGGGCGACAACCACATGGGCGTCTACATACCGCCCGGTGTGGCACACGGCTTCGCCGCCCTGACCGACATGGTGATCACCTACCTCGTCGACGGGTACTACAACTCCGCTGACGAACTCGGCGTGATGTGGGATGACCCCGCGGTCGACGCCGACTGGGGGGTCAGAGACGCGATTCTGTCGGCGCGCGACCAGACCAATCCCGGCCGCGACCAGCTCCCCGAGAACCGCCGGCCCTACTGGCCGATGCGCACCTGAGCCCGTGCGATGAAGCTCTTCGTCACCGGCGCCGCCGGATTCATCGGGTCGAACTACGTGCGTCACGTGCTCGCCGACACCGACCACAGCGTGACGATCTACGACGCGCTCACCTACGCCGGCAACCTCGCCAGCATCCGCGACGTGCTCGACGACACGCGGTGCGATTTCGTCCACGCCGACATCTGCGACCCAGACGACGTGACCCGCGCGATGGACGGCCACGACGCGGTCGTCCACTTCGCCGCAGAGACCCACGTCGACCGCTCGATCGTCGACGGATCACAGTTCGTGCGCACCAACTGCGTGGGCACCAACGTGCTGTGCGATGTCGCCAACAACGTCGGCATCGAACGCTTCCTGCACATCTCGACCGACGAGGTCTACGGCTCGGTCGAACACGGCTCGTCGCTCGAGTCCGATCCGCTCGCACCACGCTCGCCCTACTCGGCGGCCAAGGCGGGATCCGACATGATCGCGCTCTCGTACCACACCACCTACGGGCTGCCGGTGATCGTCACCCGGTGCTCGAACAACTACGGCCCGTACCAGTTCCCCGAGAAGGTCATCCCGCTGTTCACCACCAACCTGCTCGACGGCCGCAAGGTGCCGCTCTACGGAGACGGGCTGAACGTCCGCGACTGGATCCACGTCGAGGATCACAACGTCGCCGCCCAACTCGTGCTCGAACGGGGCGTGCCCGGCGAGGTCTACAACATCGGCGCCGGCAACGAGTTGACCAACCGCGAGCTGACCTCGCGGTTACTCGAGCTCACGGGGCGCGACGAGTCGTTCATCCAACCGGTCGACGACCGGCTCGGCCACGACCGCCGCTACTCGGTCGACATCGGCAAGCTCACCGCGCTCGGCTGGTCGCTCGGCCGCTCGTTCGACGATTCGCTCGCGGCGACCGTCGGCTGGTACCGCGACAACCGCGCGTGGTGGGAGCCCCTGAAGCACCGGGCGGGACTGTGACCCTCCGCCCCGGCGAGCGATGAAGGTGCTGATCACCGGCGCGGCCGGCCAACTCGGACGCGACCTCGTCGAGCACTGTCGCTCGGCCGGTGACGAGGTCGTCGCCGCCGACCGGAGCGTGCTCGACATCACCGATCGCGCTTCGGTGGTCACCGCCCTGTCGTCGATGCGACCCGATGCCGTGATCAACGCAGCGGCGTACACCGCGGTCGACGCCTGCGAGACGAACGTCGCCACCGCGGAACTCGTGAACGCGACCGCGGTCGGGTACCTGTCGGGCGCGTGTGCAGCCATCGACGCGCACCTCGTTCAGGTCAGCACCGACTACGTCTTCGACGGCACGCTCGATCGCCCGTACCGCGAGGACGACACCCCGAATCCGATGTCGGTCTACGGCCGCACCAAGCTCGGCGGCGAGGTCGAGGCTGGTCCCGAAGCCTCGATCGCTCGTACCTCGTGGGTCTGCGGTGCGCACGGCGACAACATGGTCAAGCTGATCCTGCGCCTCGCCGCCGACCAGCGCGAGCTCGCCTTCGTCGACGACCAGCGCGGCTGCCCGAGCTTCACCACCGACCTCGCGCCCGCACTGCGCCGGCTGGCGGTCGAGCGCCGTCACGGCGTGCACCACATCACCAATCGAGGGGCCGTGTCGTGGTACGGGTTCGTCCGCGAGATCCTGGTCGCCGCCGGCCACGATCCGGACATCGTCCGCCCGATCCTCACCGCCGATCTCGACCCGCCGCGCCCCGCGCCCCGGCCGGCGAACGGCGTGCTCGAAAACGCCGTATGGCGCGACGCCGGACTCCCGATGCTCCGCGACTTCCGCCTCCCCCTCGGCGAACTCGTCGCGGCACTCTCCAATTGATCCGGGGTTGATCCGTTCCGGTACCCGGCACGATCCGCGCCCGGAACGGCGTAGGCGGCGGCGTGAACGGCGTTCAGAGTCCGAGGAGTTCGCGGACGGGGTCGATGCCGATCATGTCGATGTCGTCGCGGCGGATCGTGTCGAAGTGTCCGGCCGACATGCGGTAGTGCATCTGCTCGCCGGGTTCGTTCCGGCGCAGTGCGCGGCGGGGGCCCACCTCGTCGTATCCGAGCGAGCGCGTCACGCCGAGTGACGGGCCGTTGTCGGTCCATGCCGCCGTCGTGGCGTATACCGCGTCGAGCCCGTCGAAGCCGACGGCCAGCGTCGCGATGCGCATCTCCTTGCCGATGCCCTGCCCCTGGTACTCGCGCCCGAGCCACGATCCCGTCGCGAACTCGCGGAGCGCGGGGAACCGGACCGCGGCGAGGTCGGTCGCGCCGACGACCGTGCCGTCGACGATCGTGGCGAACGGGATCCGCCACGATGCCGGCGTCGTTTCGGCCCGCGCCCGCCAGTGGAACTGCATCGCCTGGCGCTCGAGCTGTGGAGAGGGCTGGTCGGTCCACGGGATCGAGAACGGCATGAACGACGGGTCGTGCACCCCGTTCGCCGCGAGCCCGGCGAGTTCGACGCTGAGTTCGTCGTCGACGTAACGCAGCGTGACGCGCGGCGTGCGGACCTCGAGGTCGTACAGCGGCCAGTACGGGTGAGCCATCACGCCAGTCTCGCCCGACCGGCGACCGCGGCGAAGCGGGTTTCGTGCGCGACGATCCCACGATGGGATTCACCAGGGCCGAACTCGAATCGTTCGCGGGCACGACCGTGCCCGACCTCGTCGGTCCCGGTGTGAAGCTGCTCTTCGTCGGCATCAACCCCGGGCTGTGGACCGCGGCGACCCAGACGCACTTCGCCCATCCCGGCAATCGCTTCTACCCGGCACTGCGGCTGGCGGGGATCATCGAGCGCGACATCGACCGGGGTGTCGGGATGGACGAGGCCGACCGCGCCCATCTGATCGAGCGCGGCGTCGGGATCTCGAACCTCGCCCATCGGGCCAGCGCGAAGGCGTCGGAACTCGGCAACGATGAGCTGCGCGCAGGCGGCGAGCAGCTCAGACAGCTCGTGCGGCGGCTCGAGCCCGTCGTCGTCGCCGTCGCCGGGATCACCGCCTTCCGCGTCGCCTTTCGTCATCCGAAGGCCCGAGCCGGGCGTCAACCGGGCGGCTTCGAGGGCGCCGAACTATGGGTCGTGCCGAATCCGAGCGGGCTCAACGCCCACGAGACGGTCGAATCGCTGGCCCGCGCCTACCGGGATCCCGCCGTCGCGGCAGGTGTGGTCGAGGCGCCCTGACGCACTGCATGCGCGCGACGGCGCGACGTCAGCGGTCAGCCCGGGTCGCGTTCGGCCTCGGCACGGTTCTCGCGGTACCACTCGATCGTCTCGCGGAGGCCGGTGTCGAACGGCATCGACGGGGTCCAGCCGAGCAGGCGGGTGGCGCGGCGGCCGTCGACGGCGCGACGCGGCTGCCCGTCGGGTTTGGAGGAATCCCACCGCAACTCGCCCTCGAAGCCGACGAGTTCGGCGATCGTCTCGACGGTCTCGCGAATCGTCACCTCGCGGTCGGCGCCGAGGTTGATCGGATCGGCTCCGACGGGCACCTCGGCGGCGCGCACGACAGCGTCGGCGGCATCGTCGACATAGAGGTACTCGCGGCTCGCGGAACCCGTTCCCCACACTTCGACGTGGTCGGCGCCGGCCTCGACCGCGTCGACACACTTCTTGATGAGGGCCGGGATCACATGCGACACCGACGGATGGAACTTGTCGCCCGGCCCGTACAGGTTGGTCGGGATCACATAGGCGAAGCGCTGGCCGTACTGCTGCTCGTTCACCTGGGCATGCACGAGATGTGCCTTTTTGGCGATGCCGTAGGGAGCGTTCGTCTCCTCCGGGTAGCCGTTCCACAGGTTCTCCTCGGCGAAGGGGATCGGCGTGATCTTGGGGTACGAGCACACCGTCCCGACGAGGACGGTCTTGTCGACGGAGGGAGCGAACCGTGCGGCCTCGATGATATGGGTCCCCATCAGCAGGTTGGCGAGGTAGAGCGGAGCGGGGTTGGCGAGGTTGTATCCGATGCCGCCGACCCGCGCGGCGAGGTGGATCACATCGCTCGGGCGGGTCGCCGCCAGCAATGCCTCGGCCCGTCCGGGGGCGGTGAGGTCGTAGTCGGCGCTCCGCGGTGCCACGACGTCGGCGCCGGCGGCCGTGAGGCGGGCGACCACCCTGCGTCCCAGAAATCCGGTGCCGCCTGTGACGACGACGCTCCGTCCCTCCCAGTGTGACATGGCGACAGGGTACTGTCGGGCACTCGCGTCGGCAGCGCCTCACGGCGGGGAACCGTGGGGTGGGCAACTCCACGCGCCATGATGGCGGAGGTGGCATACGACGATGTGGGCGGTGCCGGTCCGGATCGCCCGATCAGGGTCGCATACACGCTCGAACAGTGCTGGCACGAAGTGCCCGGAGGTACGGCCGTCGCCGCGCTCGAGATCGCCCGCGAGCTCGGTCGCTCGACCGACGATGTCGAACTCCACTATGTCGCGGGGCGCCATCAGAGGCCGCCCGTGCCGGAGTACCGGCCCGACGGTCCCGTCGCGATGCTGCCGCTCGCGCGTCCACTGCTGTACGAGACCTGGACGAGGCTCAACTGGCCGCGGGTCGAGGCGGTGACGGGTGAGATCGACGTCGCCCACGCGACCGGCCTGGTGCCGTGTGGCACCGCTGCGCCGCTGGTGGTGACCGTTCACGACATCGCGTTCGTGCACGATCCCGACAAGTTCTCCAAGCACGGTGTGAGGGTCATGGGGCGGAGCCTCGAGGTGATCCGCCGCCGCGCCGACCTCGTCATCTGCTCGAGCCGGGCGACGATCGAGGACTGTGTCGATGTCGGACTCGACCGGTCGCGACTCCGGCTGGTGCCGCTCGGTGTTCGTCCGTCGCGCGTCGGTGACGCGGAGGTGCGCCGGGCGAGGACCGCCGCCGGTCTACCGGACGACTTCGTCCTGTTCGTCGGGACCCTGGAACCGCGCAAGAACCTCGCCCGGCTGGTACAGGCGATGCGCCTGCGGGACGGGTCGGAGCCGCTCGTCGTCGTCGGCGCCGAGGGGTGGGGTGACATGGGCGACCTCGGGAGGAGCGACGACGACGTCCGATTCCTGGGCTTCGTGCCCGACCGGGACCTCGCCGCGCTCTACGCCGCGGCCGCTGTCTTCGCCTACCCGAGCGAGCGCGAGGGGTACGGGCTGCCGGTCGCCGAGGCGATGGCCGCCGGAACCGCGGTTGTAACCAGCCTGGGTACCTCGACCGAGGAGGTCGCAGGAGGTGCCGCTGTGCTGGTCGATCCGCTCGACGCGGCGGCCATCGCGGCGGGGATCGACGAGGCGTTCGATCGTCGCGCCGAGCTTGCCGAGGCCGGTCGAGGCCGCGCCGCGGAACTGAGCTGGGGGGTCGCCGCGAAGCGGACGCTCGACGTCTACCGTGAGCTGGTCGAATGAGCGATGCCGCAGATCCACGATCGGTCGCCGAGAGCGTCGCGCAGCACCGCATCGCGGTGAACCTGTTGTGGTGTGTGCCGGGCGAGGTCGGCGGATCCGAGGAGTACCTCGAGCGCCAACTCGCGGGGCTCGGTGAGCTCGCCACATCGTTCGGGCCGAACGTGTTCTGTACGCCCGCCTACCGCGAGGCCCATCCAGAGATGGACGAACGGTTCGACCTCGTCACCAGCCGGGTCGACGGCCGGAGCCGCGCCGGTCGGATGATCACCGAACACACGTGGCTGGCACGACGGACCCGCGATGCCGATCTCGTACACCACGGCGGCGGAACCGTGCCGTTCGTCGGCAGGCGACCGATCGTGCTCACGATCCACGACCTCCAGTACCTCCGCCACCCCGAGTACCTCACCGCGCTCAAGAGGACGTACCTGTCGACGGTGATCCCGCTCTCGGTGCGGCGCGCGGATGTGATCGCGGTTCCGAGCGAGTTCGTACGCCGCACGGTGATCGAGGCGTTCGGCACCGACCCCGACGATGTCGTCGTCGTGCGGCACGGCGTCAGATCCGATTTCGGCGACGGCGCCCCGGACGCCCCGCGCCTCCGCGATCGGTACGGGCTCGGCGACGGTCGCGTCATCGTCTATCCGGCGATCACCCACCCGCACAAGGGCCACCGTTTCCTGCTCGAGGTGCTCGCCGAGTGCTGGACCGATCCAGACCTCCGACTGCTCCTCCTCGGCGGGAAGGGCGGGGCCGACCGCGCCGTCGAGACAGCGATCGCCGATCGCGGGCTCCGCGCGCGTGTGATCAGGCCCGGTCGTGTACCGCCAGCGGATCGCGACGGCCTGATCGCACTCTCGGACGCGCTCGTTTTCCCGAGCGAGTACGAGGGGTTCGGCGCGCCTGCCCTCGAGGCGATGACGCTCGGGACGCCGGTGATCTGCGCCGATCATCCGGCCCTCGAGGAGATCGTCGGGTCGGCCGGTCTCGTGCTCCCGAGGTCGATCGACTCGTGGTGCGGCGCGCTCGACGAGGTCGATCGGCGCCGCGACGAACTGGTCGCCGCCGGAACCGCCCGCGCAGCGCACTTCACGTCAGAGCGTTCAGGTGCCGACCTGGCCGGCGCCTACCACAGGGCCCTGTCGAAGACGGGTCGAGCGTGAGCAGAGCCACCCGGCGCGTGATCGTGATCTGCCCGCACTTCGCACCCGACACCGCTCCCACCGGAGTGGTGATGACCCGCATCGTCGAGGAACTCGTCGACCTCGGCCACCGCGTGCACGTCGTGACGTCGCTTCCGTGGTATCGCGAGCACGCGATCGAGCCGGAATGGCGAGGCGACCGCGTGCGCCGCGAGACGACCCGGTGGGGATCGATCACGCGCGTCGACCCGTTCCCGGGCGGCGACAAGTCGAATCTCTTCCGGCGGGCGGCCGGTTTCGTCGGATTCACCTGGCTCGCAGGACTCGAGGCGATGAGGGTCGGGGGATGGTTCAAACGAGCCGACGCCGTCATCGCGATGTCACCCCCGCTGACGCTCGGGATCACCGGCTGGCTGGTCGCGAAGACCAAGCGCGCGAAGAGCATCTTCAACATCCAGGACGTCTTCCCCGACGCCGCGGTCGAGACCGGAGCGATCAGCAATCCGGCCGTGATCGCCGCCGCGAGGGGTTTGGAGCGGCTGAGCTACGGCCTCGTCGACGCGATCACCGTCCTCTCCGACGACCTGCGCGACAACGTGGCCGCGAAGCTGCCGGCGAGGCAGGCCGGGAAGATCCACGTGATCCCGAACTTCGTCGACACCGAGGCGATCCGTCCGGGTCACCGGATGACCGACTACCGGGCCGAACTCGGGATCGGCCCCGAGCCGGTCGTGCTCTACGCGGGCAACGTCGGCTACTCGCAGTCGCTCGACCTCGTGCTCGACGCCGCGCGGCGGTTGGCGCAGGTGACGTTCCTCGTCAACGGCGACGGTGCAGCCCGCGCCTCGCTCGAGAAGGCCGCCTCCGGTCTCGACAACGTTCGATTCGCCGGGTACATCCCGACCGAGCGGCTCTCGGAGTTGCTGGCGACCGGCGACGTCCATGTGGTGCCCCTCAAGGCGGGGCTCGGCCGGGTGAGCGTGCCGTCGAAGACCTACTCGATCATGGCCGCCGGCCGCCCGGTCGTCGCGGCGATCGATCCCGGTACCGCGGTGCCGAGGATGCTTGACGAGTCGGGTGGTGGGATCGCGGTACCGCCCGACGACGGGGAGGCGTTCACCGCGGCGATCCGCGGCGTGCTCGCCGACCCGTTCGAAGCGCTCGCGATGGGCGAACGCGGCCGATCCTGGGTCGAGAACCGGGCGTCGCCGCAGGCGGTCGGCGCCGCCTACGCCGCCCTGATCGAGTCGCTCCGGGGCTGATCCGGGGACTCGCGCGATGTTGCCGCGACCCCGATTCACATCGACTGCCCGATAACCTCCGGTCTTCGTGGCAACATCATCCTCATCCACCAAGCGGGCCGCCAGGCTCGCCCAGAAGGGCAAGGGCCAGAAGGTCAGATTCCAGGGCGGAACCCTGTTCCCGATGGTCGTCGCGATGGTCATCGTGCTCGGAATCGCCCTCGTCGTCTATTCGCGCCAGAGCCGCCCCGACGCCGATGCATCGCCGCCGACGGTCGACGACCACTGGCATGTCGTGTACGGCTTCTACCTCTGCGACACCTGGTATCAACTGACCGGCGACCTCGAGGAGCGAGATTCGAGTGGGTTCCTCAACACCGAGTTCGCCCGCACCGGCGTGCACAGCCACGACGACGGACTGATGCACTGGCACGCCTTCTCGTCCGCCGCGACGGGTGCCAACGCGACGCTCGGGCTGTTCCTGAACAACTACGGCGTCGAGCTGACCAACAGTGAGCTGCAGTTCCCCGACGCGCAGCGTCCGACGCTCCCGTACGAGCAGGAGACCGGCCTCTTCGAGGGCGGCGAGACGCAGTGCGACATCGACGGCGAGACGCGCGACGGCGAGCTCAAGGTGATCACGTGGGAGAGCATCTCCGAGGGCGGCGACGGCACCACGTTCATCGCCGACTACGACAACATCCGGGTCAGGGACGACGGGATGGTCATCTCGATCGCGTTCGTGCCGTCGGGAACCGATGTCGGCATGCCTCCCTGGGCGCCCGACCTGCCCGACCTCGCGATCTCCGACAGCGGTCAGTTGGCGCCCGACGACCTGTTCGGCGGCACCACGCTGCCGGGTGCGGAGCCGTCGAGCGATGCACCGGCCAACACCGAGCCGGCCTCGGGCGGGAGTACCGACGAGCCGGAAGGCTGATGCGGGCGGTCGTTCTCGTCGGCGGGTTCGGGACACGACTCCGACCGCTCACCGACACGATCCCCAAGCCGATGCTGCCGGTCGGTCACGAGCCGATGATCGCACGGCTGATCGGCCGTCTCGCCCGCGGTGGGGTCACCGATGTCGTGCTGGCGCTCGGTTTCCGGCCCGAGCCGTTCATCGAGGCGTTTCCCGGCGCGCGATGTGGCGACGTCGCGCTGCACTACGCGGTCGAGCCCGAACCTCTCGACACGGGTGGCGCGATCCGGTTCGCCGCCGAGTCGCTCGGGATCGACGACACGTTCGTAGTCGCCAACGGCGATGTGATGACCGATCTCGAGGTCGCCGGGCTCGTGCGAGCGCATCGGGCCCGGAACGCGGAGGCGACTCTCCATCTGATCCGAGTCGATGATCCGTCGGCGTTCGGTGTCGTCGACATCGACGAGCGCGGCTCGATCAGCGCGTTCGTCGAGAAGCCGGCGCCGGGGACCGAGCCGGGCAACTTCATCAACGCGGGCACCTACGTCTTCGAGCCGAGCGTGCTCGACAGGATCGAGCCCGGCAGGGCGCTGTCGATCGAGCGCGACATCTTCCCGTCGATCGCCGATGCCGGACGTCTGTACGGCCATCGCACCGACGACTACTGGATCGATGCCGGCCGTCCCGAGCTCTACCGCGCGGCCAACCTCGATCTGCTGGGGGGGCGTCCCGAGCGCTGCGAACCGATCGCCCCGACAGCGACGGTCAATCCCTCGGCGGTGCTGCACAACAGCATCATCGGCGACCGCGCGACCGTCGGTCCGCGGGCGAGCATCACCGACTCGGTGCTCCTTCCCGGCGCGGTGGTCGAGGCGGCCGCGTCGGTCACGAGTTCGCTGGTGATGGGGGTCGTCGAAGAGGGTGCCACCGTCTGCGACGTGGTCGTCGGGGCGACGGGCAGGGTGGCCGCCGGCTCATCGCTCGCCGGCGTGGCGCTACCCGATCCGGCATCGCTCCCATCGTGACGCGGTCGTCGTGACCCCCGCTGGGTGAATATCTTCACCGTATGAACATCGTCGTCGTCGGTGGAGCCGGATTCATCGGCTCGCATCTCGTCGACCGGCTGTTGGCCGAGGGGCACGCTGTCGACGTCGTCGACGATCTCTCGACGGGATCTCTCGCCAACCTCTCCGAAGCCCGGGCTTCGGGTGGCGCCCTGAAGATCCACAACCTCAACGCGCTGTCCGCCGACCTCGACTCGTTGATCGGCATGCGCCGGCCGGAAGTGATCTACCACCTGGCGCTGTTCCCGCGGGCCGATCGGAGCGCTGCCGCCCAGGGCGGTGGTTTCAGCGCCGCCCTCGGGATGCTCGAAGCGGCCCGTGGGCACGGGATCGGCAAGGTTGTCGTCGCCCTCCCGGCATCGGCGCTGTACGGACAGCCGGCGACGAGGGACCTCCCCGTGAAAGAGCGCGAACCCGAGCCCCGCGGCGTGCGCGGCGTGGTCGCCAGAGCGATCATCGATCTGCTCGCCACCTACCGCGAGCGCGAGATGATCGAGTTCACGGCGCTCGCGTTCGCTTTGGTCTACGGGCCGCGCCAACAGGCGGACGCTGGGGTGGTCGCCGCGTTCGGGCGAGCGTTGACCAATCGCGAAGCGCCCACATTCCACGGCGACGGTCGTCAGACCCGCGACTTCGTCTATGTCGACGACGCCGTCGACGCGCTCGTGCGCGCGGGGGAGCGAGGGAGCGGACTGGTGGTCAACATCGGAACGGGGGAGCAACTCTCGATCCGTGACCTGTGGGCGAAGATCGGGGGAGGGTCCGGTCTCGAACCGTTGATCGACCGACCGCGACCTGACGATCTCGCCCGCTTCGCCGTGTCGCCGGTTCGGGCGCGCATCCATCTGGCTTGGGCGCCCTGGACGACGATCGACGAGGGTCTCGCTCGGCTGCGGCGGTAGTTCGGCGGCCCCGATGTCGGCCGCGGATCTACCGGGCGCCGATCGCGCCGATGGTGGCCGCGGCGAGCGACCGGGCGATCGCGGGCGTCGACATGATCGACGGTGTGACGACGGCGCGCACTCCGGTGGCCTCGATCGCCGCGGTGTGCCCGGCATCGACCGGATCGATGACCAGTGCCGAGGCGAGCGCGGCGTACAGCGATGCCACGCCGACGACGCTCGGGTCGTGGCCGAGCTCGCGCATCAGTCGGTCGGCGGGACCCTTGAGCGCCACGCCGCCGACGATCGGCGAGACGGCCACCACGCGCTCGCGGCGCGCGGTGAGGAGCGAACGCACGTCGGCGAGCGCGATGATCGGCTCGATCGACACGAACGGATTCGAGGGTGCGATGACGATGATGTCCGCATCGGTCAACGCCGTCCGAGCGGCATCGCCGAGCGTCGCGATCCCCTCGAACCGCACCCCGGCGACCTCGACGTCGTGCCGCAGGCGCACGAAATAGTCCTGGAACGAGATCTCGCCGTGCTCCTCGGTGTCGATCATCGTCGACCACGGGTCGTCGGACGCCGGAACGATGTTGATCGCCACATCCCATGCGCGCCGGATCTCGTCGGTCACCGCGGTCAGCGAAGCGCCCTCGCGCAGTCGTGACGTGCGGTAGAAGTGCGTCGCGAGGTCCTGATCGCCCAGCCCGAACCATCTCGGCGCGGCCGTCGAGCCGTCCGGCTTCACGTCTTCGTACCGTGCGAGGGCCGCCATCGCCCGCCACGTCTCATCGACGAGTCCCCAACCGCGGTCGGGATCGATCGCTCCGGCGAGGGTGTAGGTGATCGTGTCGAGGTCGGGCGAGATCGACAGGCCGTGCAGTTCGCAATCGTCGCCGACGTTGACGACGGCGGTGATCGTCGACGGATCGTCGACTGCATCGATCAGTCCGCTGAGGAATCGCGCCGCCCCGACCCCACCGGAGAGCACGGCGATCGAGGTGGTCATCGGCCCGATTCTGCCAACGAGCGGTACATCGCGCTCAATGCCGCCGCCGTGCGGTTCCACGAGAAGCGACCGACGTTGTCGTGGCCGCGCCGCACCATCTTGTCGGACATGTCGTCGCTGGTGAGCATCCAGAAGAGGTTCGCCGCCAGCGCATCGACGTCGTCGGGAGCGCTGAGCAGCGCTGCTGACCCGGCGATCTCGGGGATCGACCCCGCCGTACTGGCCACGACCGGGGTGCCGGCCATCTGAGCTTCGAGGATCGGGAATCCGAAGCCCTCGTCGAGCGACGGGTACGCCAGCGCGCGTGCATTGCCGATCAGCCAGGCCTTCGTGGCCTCGTCGACCGTGCCCATCATCCGGATCCGCCGGCGCACCGGTTCACGGAGCGCCTCGATGCTCCGCGTCGTCGCGGCCAGATCGTCGCCGGGCGCGCCGGCGATCACCAGTTGGGCGTCCGCGTGCTCGCCGGCGAGACGCTCGAATGCGCGCACGAGCGCCGGGTAGTTCTTGCGCCGCTCGATCGTCCCGAGGGCGACGATGAACGATGTGCCCTCGAGGCCCGCGACAGCGCCCGTCGCCGATCCCGTCGGGAGCGGCGGTGGCGGCCCGAGATGGACGACCTCGACACGGTCGGTGCCGAGGAGCTCACCGACCCTCGTCGCGGTGGCCTGCGAGCTGGTGACGACGTGCGCACCGTCGCCCACCGCCCGTCTCAGTACCTCGGCGGCACGCCGTACGTCGGCGATCGCGTCGGCGGGGTGATCGAGGAACCAGCAGTCGTACACAGAGATCGCGGTCGGCAGGGTGGTCGGTGGCGCCACGTAGTTGGTGCCGTGCACGACATCGGGGCGACCGATCCATCTCTCGTTGAGCCGTCGCAGCGAGGTGGGTGTCGGCCGCGCCCAGAGTCGGAGCGCGACGGCGGCGGGGATGGGGAGTCGTCGTTCGGGTGGCTCGACCTGCGCCCTCGAACTCGTGACGTAGGGCAGCAGTTCGATCGGCTGATCGGCGAGCGCATCGATCGTCCAGGCCACCGCGTTGCCGATGCCGGTGCGTCGTCCGTGCAGGGGACCCACGTCGATCGCGACACCAAGATCCTGCGGCACCGGCGCGAGGGTACCGGCGCCGGTTCGAGTGACAGTGCGTAGACTCACCCCTCCTATGCCACGAGCCTTCATCACTGGAATCACCGGTCAGGACGGTCAGCATCTCGCCGAGTTCCTCAACGGTCGGGGCTACGACGTGTTCGGCATGGTCAAGGGACAGAACAATCCTCGGGCCACAAAGATCCAGGAGGACATGCCGTTCATCGAGTTCGTCTCAGGCGATCTGGCCGATCTCCCCTCGCTCGTCGCGGCGCTCGAGATCTCCCAGCCCGACGAGGTCTACAACCTCGGCGCGATCAGCTTCGTGGCGCTGTCGTTCTCGCAACCCGAACTCACCGCCAACATCACCGGTCTGGGCGTGCTGCGCCTGCTCGAGGCGATCAAGATGGTCGGGGGCACGCAGAACAACCCGGTCCGCTTCTACCAGGCCTCGTCGTCGGAGATGTTCGGCAAGGTGCGCGAGACCCCGCAGAACGAACTCACACCGTTCCATCCACGGTCGCCATACGGCTGCGCGAAGGTGTTCGGTCACGACATCGTCGTCAACTACCGCGAGTCGTACGGCCTGCACGCCTCGTCGGGCATCCTGTTCAACCACGAGGGACCCCGCCGCGGGATCGAGTTCGTCACCCGCAAGGTGTCCAACGCCGCGGCCCGCATCAAGCTCGGCCTGCAACACGAACTGGTGATGGGCACGCTCGACTCGAAGCGCGACTGGGGCTATGCCGGCGACTACGTACGGGCGATGTGGCTGATGCTGCAGCAGGATGAGCCCGGCGACTATGTCGTCGCCACCGGCGAAACCCACTCCGTCGAGGAGTTCGTCGTCAGGGCATTCGCCGAGGTCGGCATCGAGAACTGGCAGGACTACGTCCGCCAGGACCCGAAGTTCTTCCGGCCCGCCGAGGTCGATCTGCTCATCGGCGACGCGAGCAAGGCCCGCGACGAACTCGGATGGACACCCGAGGTCGACTTCGGCGCGCTCGTGACGATGATGGTCGAACACGACCTCGAACGCGAGACGCGTCGGGCGCGTCGCGCTTGACGCGGTGCGCCGTTACGACTCGAACGGCATGTCGGTGATCGCGTCCATCATCGAATCCTGATCGGGCACGACCCCTGTCGTCATCTTGTAGCGCAGCGCGAGGATGAATGCGAGCATCGAGGTGATCGACGAGATCAGCAGACCGAGTTCGATCCGGCGGAACAGGTCGTCGCTCGAGAGCCACGTGCCGAGCAGGAATGCGATGACGCCGGCCCCCCAGCCGAGCGCGACGAGGGCGTGCCCCTTGAGTGCGATCACCGCCTGCGCGGTGGCGATCGCCATCATGTAGAAGGCGCTGCCCATCGCCAGGATCGCCAGCGTGCGGCCGGTGAGGTCGGCGTCGTAGACGACGTCGATCGCCCACGGGCCGATGATGAATGCGCCGACCGTGCCCACTACCCCGACGAGCAGCACGACCGACATCAGACGTTTCAGGCCGCTGCGGAACTCGGTGAGTTCGCCGCGCGCGGCCATCCGGCTGAGGCCCGGCAGCAGTGCGGCCTGCACAGCCTGGAACAGGAACAGGGGGATTCGGGCGAGCAGAACGCCGTAGGAGAACTGGGTGACGAGCGCGTCCTGGTCGTCATCGGCGAGGATGGTGGCCGCGATCGGCCCGGCATTGAGCAGCGTTGCGGCGAACACCGAGCCGAGGAGCAGCCAGCCGAGGTTCGCGGTGACCTCGCTCCACTCGGCCTCGGGACCCGGTTCGGTGTGCAGACTGCCTCTGCGGTACACGAACGCGACCGCGAAGAGCGGGGAGACGGCGACGGCGAGTCCGTAGGCGCCGGCCGCGTGGACGCCGATCACGGCCAGCAGAACGCACAGTACGATCCTGACGACGCCGTCGGATCCCATCACGATCGCGTAGTCGTTGAAGCGTCCGCTGCCAGCACAGATGCCGCGTGCGATGTGGGCCGGCGCGTACGCCGTGAACGCCAGCGCCAGCGCGACGACCATGAACCAGTCACCGTCGAAGTAGGCGTTGGCGATCAGCGGGCTGAGGACGATGATGGCGAGGCCGACGACGACGACGAGGAGGATCCCGAGCTTGACGACCTTGTCGACAACCGGCCTGGAGCCGTGGCCGAGCGCACGGCGATGAGCGATCGCGCGCCCGAGCTCCTGCTCGAGCGGGAGAAAGAAGCCGGGAGCGAGCGCGAACGTGAGGAACCAGAGTGAGGCGATCGGTTCGAAGGCGACATCGCCGCCGACGGCGATATTGCCGACCTTGAAGAACGCGTAGGTCGCGACGCCGGCGACGAGCAGCGCGAGTCCGACGGGGAGGGTGCCCTCGGGCAGTGACGCGCGCAGCCGCGCGGGGATCGACGAGGACGACACGAGACCGACGAGCCTACCGAGGGGTCGAGTGCCGTCGTGGTCCGGCCCCGCGTCTCCGGCCCCGGGTCTCCGGTCGAGGTCGAGGTAGCGATTCGGGTTGACCGCCCGCGGCCCCGGGCCACCGATAGCCTCGATCCATCGTGGAACCGGACACCCTGCAAGCGCCGCCCGTCGTCGCGGTCGTCGTCGTACACGAACCGGGTTCATGGTTCGACGACACACTCGACGCGCTCGCGGCGCAGGACTACCCGAACCTCCGCTTCCTCTTCCTCGACACAGGGTCCGCGCCGGAGACAACCGAGCAGCGGGTGCACAATCGACTCCCCGGCGCCTTCGTGCGCGCGATCGCCGCCAACCCGGGCTTCGGGGTCACGGTCAACGAGGTGCTGCACCTCGTCGAGGGTGACAGTGGGCTGTTCCTCGTCTGTCACGACGACGTCGCGCCGGCGCCCGATGCCGTTCGCCTGCTCGTCGAGGAGTTGTACCGATCGAACGCCGGAGTGGTCGGCCCGAAGTTCGTCGAGTGGGACGACCCGGCACTGTTGCAGGCGGTCGGACTCGGACTCGACCGATTCGGCGAGGTCGACCACCTCGTCGAGGAAGGTGAGGTCGACCAGGAACAACACGACGGAGTCCGCGATGTGTTCGTCACGCCGTCGGCCTTCATGCTGATCCGTGCCGATCTGTTCCGCGAGGTCGGCGGATTCGACCCGGCGATCGACTTCTACGGCGACGACGTCGAGTTCTGCTGGCGCGTGCACTACAGCGGAGCGCGCGTGCTGGTCGCGCCGTCCGCCCGCGTTCGTCACCGGGAGGCGCTCGAGGAGCGGCGTCCCGATCTCAATCGCCGCAACCTCGACGCCCGTCACCGCATGAGATCGGTGGCCACGCTGACGGGTGCGGCGAGACTGCTCGGTCGGTCGCTCGAACTCGTACTGCTGACGTTGGTCGAGATGGTCGTCGGATTGTTCACCGGACGGTTCGTCGATGCCGTCGCCTCGTTGCGGGCGCTCGTCGGGCTGGTCCCGCGCACCGGCTCGCTGATCGCCCGGCGCCGAGTGGTGCGCCCGCTGCGACGCGTCCCCGAACGCGAGGTGGCCGGTCTCCAAGAACGTGGGAGCGCCCGCCTGAACGAGTATCTACGCAGCCGTGAGAAGGCGACCTACGTCGGTGCGGAGACCAACGTTCGGCGGTGGCGCGACAGCACCACGGCACCGGTAGTCGCCTGGGCCGTCGTCATTGCCGCGCTCGCCATCGGCAGCCGGGAGTTGCTCAGCGGAGGGGTGCCCCCGGTCGGCGAGTTCCTGTTGTTCCCCGACAGCCCGCGCCTCCTGTTCGATTCCTACCTCTCCGCGTTCAACGGAAACGGAGCGGGGGCGACATCTGCGACACCTACGGGATGGGCGACCCTGGCCGGCCTGTCGTTCGCGACCTTGTTCCGGATGGGTCTGCTACACACCCTGTTCGTCCTCGGCCTCGTGCTGGTCGGCATCGGAGGCATGTGGAAGCTGGCGACGGTCTTCCCGTCGACCAGGGCCAGGATCGCGGCGCTCCTCGTATATGCCGCGAGTCCACTGGTGGGCGGGGCGCTCTCGGAGGGCCGCCTGACCGTGCTCGTCGTCTACGCCTCGTCGCCGTGGATCCTGCACCTGTACCGCGGCGCCGCAGGTGTCGGCACGGCCGACCCCCGGACCGCCCACATGGACGTCGCCGACGGCCTCGTCTCGTTGTCGTGGCCAGAGCAGATCCGCCGGTCGATCAGCGCGGGAATCGTCGTGGCGATCGCCGCGGCGTTCGCTCCGATCTCGCTGGTCGTCGCGCTCGCGCTCGGTGTGCTGCTCTGTCTCGGGACGCTGATCGCGCTCGCACCATGGCGCACCGCGCTCGGCTACCTGTTCGCTGCGCTGATCGCCACCGCGCTCGGTGCGCTCCTGAACCTGCCGTGGATCCTCACGTGGACGTGGAACGACCTCGTAGGCGCTCCGCCGATCGGAGACCCCGGGCGAGGACTCCTCGAACTCGCGTCGTTCGACATCGGCTCGGTCGACTTCGCCGTTCTCTCCATCGTGCTCTACCTCCCGGTGCTCGCGGCCATCGCGCTGGCTAGGGCCTGGCGCCTTACCTGGGCGATCCGTGCGGGGGTGCTCGTCATCGCCTTCGGAGCCCTGGCGGTGCTCTTCGACCGCGACGCCATGCCGTTGCGCGGTCCCGAGGCCGGCGTGCTGCTGGTGCCGGTGGCGATCGGTGTTGCACTTTCGGCGGCGGCGGCACTCGCGGCGTTCGATCTCGACGTGCGCGGTGGCTCGTTCGGATGGCGCCAGCCCCTCGGCATCCTCGCCAGCACGGCCGTCGTCATCGGTCTCATCCCTGGCGTGCTGGCGATCGGAGACGGTGCGTGGAAGATGCCGAACACGCCGTTGAGCGACCTGCTCGAGGCGTCGCTCCCCGATGCTGCCCAGGCGGGCGCCTACAACGTGCTGTATATCGGCGACGCACGGATTCTGCCCGTCCCCTCGAGCGAGTACCGCGACGAGATCTCGTGGGCGGTGAAGAGCGACGCTGCGTTCGACACGCGCGATCGGTGGGCACCGCCGCCGAACGACACCGCCGATGCGATCGACTCGGCCCTCGACGAGATCGCCAACTCGTCGACTCTGCGTGCCGGTCGCCTGCTCGCCCCGCTGGGCATCCGTTTCATCGTCGTGCCGGAGTTCGATGGTGTCGTCTCGACCGCCGACGACCCCCTACCGACGCCGTCGGGGCTGCTCGAGGATCTCGACGATCAACTCGATCTGGTCTCGGTGACGGGCCTCCCGACGATCGAGGTGTTCGAGAACCGGGCATGGCTGCCGCGATACGGAGTCCTCAGCGGAGCCACCGCCGAGGCGAGCCGCCTCGCGGGCGAAGCGACACTCGTGCGAGCCGATCTGTCGATGAGCCGACCGGCGTTCGCCGGAGCCGATCAATTCGACTCGTCGACCGCGGTGGTCGAGGAGGGCGACGTCGTCCACCTGGCGATTCCGTTCGACGATGACTGGAAGCTCGAGATCGACGGCACCGCGACCGCGGCGCGATCCGCGTTCGGACTGACGACGGCGTTCGACGTATCGGTCTCCGGCGAGGCGGTGCTCACCTACCGATCGCCGAGCGGTCGGTCGTTGCTCGTCGTGATCCAGATCGCGCTGTGGCTCCTCGTGATCGTGGCCGCGACGAGGCTGAGCGCGTCGCTCTCGCGGCGACGCGCCGTGCTGGTGGACGACGAGACGTTGATCCGTCTCGACGACGATCCTTTCCCGGAGTTCCCCGAGTCGCTCAGGGGGCTCGACCCGGGTCTCGACATCACCGGTGAGATCTCGCGGGCGACCTCGGACGAGGTGGACCCGGCACCGGAGATCGTCCCTGAGCCTGAGCCTGCCGCGGGAACCGACATCGAAGGGAGCGAGTCCGAATGAGTCGTCGTGCCATCCCCGCCCTGCTGGTCGTCATCGCCGGGTTCATCGGCATCGTCTTCGCCGGGCGTGACACCCCCGCAGCCGCCGACCCGACGTTCTCTGCGCCGTCCGACGACTGGATGCCGGCGGTGAGCGAGAACGGGGCGCTCACCGGGACGTGGTTCTGTCCGGGCGTGCCGGCGAGCGGCGAGGAGGGCGTCGGCGGCGACGTCATCGTGTCGAATCGTCATGAGGAACCGATCGAGGGCACGTTCACGGTGCTCACCGAGGACGGCGTCGGCGCAACGCGTTCGTTCACCGTCGACGCCTGGTCGCAGAGCACGATCGACATCGACGCGTTCGTCACCTCGCCGTTCGCCTCCGTCGTCGTCGAACTCGATGGTGGACTCGGCTTCGTCGAACAGCGCGCCGATCACCCGGCTGGCGACTCGGTCTCCGCCTGCGCGAACGCAACATCGAGCGAGTGGTACTTCGCCGACGGCTTCACGGTCGACGGGAGCATCGAGACGCTGATCCTGTCGAATCCCTACGACGATGCGGTCGTCGCCGACCTCGCCTTCGCCACGACCGCCGGAGAGTCGACTCCTGCCGCGTTCCAGGGTTTCACGATCCCGCCGCATTCGGTCAAGGCGATCCGGATCGCCGAACTCGGGGCGCGCGACGAACCGGTCATCGCCACCCGCATCACCGCGACCCGCGGGAGGATGGTCGTGGGACGGGCGCAGCACTATCTCGGCGGCGGGCGGCTGGGATACGACGTGAGCCTGGCCGCCCCGGCGCTGCGAGACCAGTTCTGGTTCGCCGATGGAGAACGCGGTGACGGGATCACCGAGACATACTCGATCTACAACCCGACCGATCGCGACGTCGAAGTCGATGTCATCTTTCTAGGACTCCCGGTCGAAGCCAACTTCGGCGATGTGGCGCCGATCCTCGTTCCGGCGCGGGGGGTCGTCGTGTTCGACCCGTACGACGAGGCCACCGGAGCGACGATTCCCGACGGACGGCACGCAACGGTCTTCAGCGCCCCCGGTGACCCCTCGATCGTCGTCGAGCGTGTGATCACGCGCCCCGCCGGCGAACAGGTCGCGACATCGGTCCTGATCGGTGCGCCGCCCCGACAGGACGGCTACGTCGCGACCCGATGGCACATCGGTATCGGCCCGTCCGAGCCGACCGAGGAGGCGCTTGTCGTCTACAACGTCGACAATGTCGATGCGTCGATCACGATCGAGGCCGTCGGGGCGGCGGGTCCATCGCCGGTGCCGAGCCTGACCGACATCCCACTCGGCTCGGGCGAGGTGATCGTGATCGACCTCACGGCGGACGACGTGATCGGCCGCGAGCTGATCGTCACCTCGACCAATCGGGTATTCGTCGAACGTCTGCTGTCACGCGGTGGAAACCTCAGTGGTCGCTCCGGTTCGTGGGCGCTCCCCGCCTCGAATTTCTGATCCACCCACCGACCGAACTCCCGGTTCGGGCCGTTCGACCCTGTGCGGAGTGGGCCGCGGGAGGAGACTGGGAGCGTGGTCGACATGGTGCACCGATGGGTGCTGCCGATCGTGCAGGACTGGCGCGACCACGGCAGCGCGTACGAGATCGTCCGCGCGCTGACCGCCCCGGCGCGGCGGGGGCTGGTGCGTCTGCAGGTGGAAAATCCCGAGAACCTCCCGACGGAGGGCCCGGCGATCGTGGCAGCGAACCACGTCTCGTTCTTCGATTCGGTGCTTCTGATGTTTGCTCTCCCGAGGCCGGTCTCGGTACTCGGCAAGGCCGAGTACACCGACCGGCGGATCACGAACTGGTTGTTCTGCGGGGCCGGGATGATCCCGATCGAGCGAGCCAATCCCGGCGATCTCAACCGGGCGTTTCTCCAGGTGGGTGAGGTTCTCGACCGCGGCGAGGTGGTCGGCGTCTTCCCCGAGGGAACGCGCACACGAGACGGAATGCTCCACCGCGGGCACTCCGGCGCCGCTCATCTCGCACTCACGACGGGCGCTCCGCTCGTGCCGGTCGGTATCATCGGCACCGACCAGATCCTGCCGACCGGCGCCCGGCTGGTCCGCCCGTTCCGCCGTGCCACGATCAGTGTCGGCGAGCCGATCAGGGCGAAGGGCAAGAGCACCAACCGGGCGCGGCGGGAGATCACCGATCGGCTGATGGCCGAGATCCGCCGACGTTGCCACCAGGACTACGTCGACGAGTACGCACCGCACGGGACGACCTGACATCCCCGCCCTGGCGTGACCCGCGACGGGGATGGGGCCGGCGCCTTCGTCGCGCGGCCGTATGATCCGGGTCGATGGAGCGTCTCGTCATCGCCGGAGCGATCGTCGCGGTGGTCGCGGTCGTCGCTCTCGTCGCGAGGGCGCGCCGCCGGGCCGATGCGCCGACGCAGTCGAGTTTCAAGGTGCCTCAGCAGGTCGATCGTCAGGACTTCCCAGACGCAGAGACTCCGTGGCTCGTCGTCGTGTTCACGTCCGCGACGTGTGACGCTTGCGCGCTGGTCGTCGACAAGGCGGAAGTCCTCGCGACATCGGAGGTCGCGGTCGCCGAGGTCGAGTACACCGCCGAACGTGAACTCCACGAGCGGTACTCGATCGACGCGGTACCGACGTCGATCGTGGTCGACGCAGATGGCGTCACCCGAGCGGCATTCCTCGGCCCGATGACCGCCACCGACCTCTGGGCCGCGGTCGCCGAGGTACGCGAGCCGGGTTCGACACCCGAACCGCACCTCGGTCGAGAGAGCGGCGCCGGCTGACACGACCGCAGCCGGGTGGGTCGGCGACGCTCAGTGCCTCCCGGTCGTCTCCACGCGTGCGATCTCCACTGGATCCGATGACGTGGCCGCGCCCGCGCGGCGCGCCGGCAGATACAAGGGAACGGTGACCATCATCGCGGCGGCGGCCCCGATCAATGCCACGTTCACACCCGCGGTCATGGCGACCGCTCCGAGAACGACCATTCCGATCGCGCCGCCAGCGTGCCCGGCCATCGAAGCCGCGGAGATGGTCGTCGTACGATGCGCGGAATCGGTCTGTCGGTGGAGCAACGACTGGTAGAGCGGGTTGATCGCGCCGTGCGCGCCGAGTGCGAGCACGTAGAACGCGATCACGCCCAGCGGTCCCGTGGCGAGCGCCATCGCCACGAGGGTCAGCCCCTGGAGTGCATGCAGTCCCATCGATGCCCGCGCGGTGCCGACCCGGCCGGCGAGACGGGGTGCCAGCGCGGCGCCGGCGGCTGCGGCGAGCCACGCTCCCGTCGCGGCGGGTCCGAGGATCGCGGCCGCCGAATCGGAGTCGGCGACCGTCGCCGCCAGCTTCGGCGGCGAAAGGCTCTCGAGCGCACTCAGCCCCATCCCCCAGAACAGCTCGACGGCGATCAACGCCGCCAGGATCGTCGAGGCGCGGATGCTGCGCGTCGTCGACCGGATCACGTCGATCAGTTGGCCCGTGCCCGCTCGGACCGGCGCGTCGCGTGCCGTGGAGTCCTCGGTCATCAGCGCGACGAGCGCTCCGAGGTCGACGACCCGGAGCACGGCGGCCACGATGATCGGGACGATGAGTGTCTCGGCCACGCCGAACGGGTCGAGTGCCACCAGCCCGCTCGCGATCATCGCTCCGCTGGCGAGAGCGAGCGCGGTGACGACGCCCGCCGCCGAGAACGCACTCTCGAGATCCGCTGGGTCCCCATCGATGTCGATCGACTGCGACGTATCGACGTACCACGAATCGAGGGGGCCGCTCTCGAGAGCGCGGTAGACACCTTGCAGCGCCCAGAAGACCAGGAGCACCGGGATCGATCGCGCCGTGAGGAGGAGTACGACCGCAATGCAGTCGATCGCGGTTGCGCCCACGAGGACGGGTCGACGGCCGACGATGTCCGACAAGCCGCCGGTCGGGAGCTCCAGCGCGAAGACGATGATGCCCTGGAGTGCCGCCGCGAAGCCGAGTTCGGCCAGTGAGAATCCGCGGTCGAGGAGCAGGAGGACGAGCACCGGCACGACCAGCCCGACCGGAAACCAGCGGGTGGCGCGCAAGACCAGAAATCGGCGACGCAACCGGCGCTGATTCATATCACCGGGTCGGGATTCGGGAACGCCTGGATGATCACCGTGCACGGCTGTGCGTCGGTGGGGTCGCCGCTCGCGCCGGACTCGGCGAGCATGTACCGGTTCGCCACGGCGACGAGCTCGTCGTTCAGCTCGCGCAGACGCGCCGCGGACAGCGTGATCCTGAGATCGGACATGTCGGCCGAACGAGCCCAGGCCTCCGGCCAGTCGTCCCGGGTGGCGAGCCAGTTCTCGACCTGGATCGCATAGCCGCGCGCCACGTGGCCCATCAGCCAACGAGCCGCGACCGCGGCATCGCCGTCGTCGTCGAATTCGTCCGGCTGCCATGTGGTGATGTCGTGCGCGGCCCGCCACCATCGGTCCCTGTCGTCACCGAGGGCCGGATCCTCGGACACGAGCCCGACATCGGCGAGCCTGCGGAGGTGGTAGCTCGTCTTGCCGGAGTTGCTCGACAGACGTTCGGCGAGACGGGTCGCCGTGGATGGACCGTCGACGCGCAGCGCGTGGAGCAGGCGAACACGGAGCGGGTGGGCGAGGGTGGTCATCTGAGCGGAGTCGAGATGAACGTAGGTCGGCAGGTCCACCTATTGCATAATAGTTTTGCAAAAGAATTATGTCAATGGGGATCGAAGGCTTCGGATGGTCGGAATCGGGCTGGACCGAGGCCGCGGGTCAGCTCGCGACGGCGTCGCTGGCGGGCTGACCGGACTCGGTCATGCCCTGCTGGATCAGCCGTGCGACCTCGGGCCCGTCGATCGTCTCGTGTTCGAGGAGTGCCTCGGCGATCAGTTCGAGTCCGCGACGGTGCTTGGTGATGATCTCGGTCGCGCGCTGCTCCTGGTCGGTGAGGATCCGGGCGACCTCCTCGTCGAGCAGTTTGGCCGTGTCGTCGGAGTATTCACGGCCCGCCGACATCAGATCCTCGCCGAGGAAGACCTGCTGTTGGCTGCTCCAGGCCATCGGCCCGACGCGCTCGGACATGCCCCACTCGCGCACCATCCGTCTCGCGATGCTGGTCGCCTGCTCGAGATCGTTGGCCGCTCCCGAGTTGAGATGGCCGAAAACCGCCATCTCGGCCACCCGACCGCCCATCGCCTTGCAGATCGTGTCGTCGAAGTACTCCTTGGAGTACGTGTGGCGCTCTTGGGGGAGCGACCACGTGACGCCCAGCGCCATGCCCCGCGGGAGGATCGTGACCTTGTGCAGCGGGTCGCCGTGGGGGAGCACGGTGGCGAGCAGCGCGTGCCCTCCCTCGTGATAGGCGGTGGCCTTCTTCTCCTCGGCGTTGAGCACCATCGACTCGCGCAGCGCGCCGAGCACGACCCGGTCGCGGGCGTTCTCGAAGTCGATCCGCTCGATCTCTTTGGATCCCCTCCGGACGGCGACGAGGGCGGCTTCGTTGACGAGGTTGGCGAGGTCGGCGCCGGACATGCCCGGGGTGGCCTTGGCCATCGTGTCCATGTCGACATTGGCACCCATCCGCTTGTCGCGGCTGTGCACGTCGAGGATCGCCCGGCGTTCGCTGAACTCGGGAAGCGGCACCACGATCTGGCGGTCGAAACGGCCGGGCCGCAGGAGCGCTGGATCGAGGATGTCGGGACGGTTGGTCGCCGCCATGATGACGATGCCGTCGGTGGGCTCGAAACCGTCCATCTCGGCGAGCAACTGGTTGAGCGTCTGCTCGCGTTCGTCGTGGCCGCCGCCGAGCCCGGCGCCGCGCTTGCGGCCGATCGAGTCGATCTCGTCGATGAAGATGATCGCCCGGCCCATGCGCCGCGCCTGCTGGAACAGGTCGCGCACGCGACTCGCACCGACGCCCACGAACATCTCCATGAAATCGGAGCCGGTGACGCTGAGGAAACCGACGCTCGCCTCGCCGGCGACAGCCCTGGCGAAAAGGGTCTTGCCGGTGCCGGGAGGGCCGACGAGGAGGATCCCCTTGGGGACGCGGGCGCCGATCTCGCGGAACCGGTCGGGCATCCGCAGAAAGTCGACGACCTCGGTGATCTCCTGTTTGACGCCGTCGTAGCCGGCGATGTCATCGAACGTGGTCGACGGCCTGTCACTCGTGTAGCTCTTGGCCTTGCTCTTGCCGATCGACATCACGCCGCCCATCTGACCCTGCGCCCTGCGCTGCATCCAGACGAAGAAGCCGATGATCAGGAGCACCGGCAACATCAGACCGAAGACGCTGAGGAACCAGTTGTTGCTCGGCGGCTTGAACTCGTAGTCGACACCCTGTTCGATCAGGATCTGTTCGTCGGCTTCGGACACGCCGCGGTCGCCGCCACCCGACGTGGAGTACTCGTCGCCGCTCGTGAACTCGCCCGAGATCTTGCCGGATCCGGTGCTGATGACCGCTGTCTCGACCTTCCCCTCGACCACCTGCGTGCGCCACTCCTGGTACGTGAGAGATTCGCCATCGTCGCTCGGCCACAGATTGGGGACCAGGAACGCCGCCGCCAGAACCCCGATCAGCACCCAGATGCCCCAGCGCGGCCAGTTCGCGCGCCCGCCCTTTTCGTCGGAGGATCCGCCGCCCTCATTGGAGTTCTCGCGCCGCTGAGTGTCGTGGCGAGACGGCTGCTGGCCGCGACCGCGGCCCGGCGGGGGCGGCGGTGGCGGCGGGGGCAGATCGCTCATGTATCCAGCCTACGGCGTATCGTGGTCCGGCAGACCGCGGATCGGGACGCCGTGTGGTATCCACCCGGGCGCGCGCCTGTTCGCTTACGTTCTCGACATGGCATACGGCGCTGTCGCACACGCGGAGACCATCGACCCGATCCGGGCATGGCCGGCGCCCGACGCCTCGACAGGGATGGCGCGCCCACCGCTGGCCGACCGGCAATGTTCGCGATCGGGCTGCTCCGACGGTGCATCGGTCACCCTGACGTACCACTACGGCCATTCACAGGTCTGGCTCGACAACCTGACACCCGACCGTGACCCGCACGAGTACGACATGTGCGCGCGCCACGCGGCACGTCTGTCGGTTCCCCGCGGGTGGCATGTCGACGACCGCCGACAGGGCCGCCACGGCGCGATTCGGGCGGTCTGAGCACCAGCACGGATCACCCCTCCGATCGTCGGAGGTCGCGGCCGAGCCGCAGCTCCTCGCCGGTAGTCTCGCCCCTCGTGGTCGACCCCGCGCACCGGCGCGCCCCGCATCCGGTCCGGAGCGCGTTCCGACCGTCGGTCACTCCGGCCCCGATCGACGTCAACACCGCGGTCGTCACGTTCGTGATCGCATGGGTGGTCGCGCAGATCGTCTCGTCGCTCGTCGTCGGAGTCTTCGGCGGCGGGTCGTCGATCTCGGACACCTCGCTCGGCGTGATCGCGGCAGCGTTGATCGCCGCCTGGACCGCGTACCTGGCGGGGATGTGGGTGGCCTCGCAGCGGGGAGGGTCCGGCGACCCGATCGTCGACTACGGCATCGCCTTCGCCCCGATCGACGCGATCGGCATCGGGATCGGCGTGCTCTCGCAGCTCGTGCTGATCGAGTTGGTGTACCTCCCACTCGAGGGGATCTGGCCCGATACGTTCACCGATGATCGCCTGCAGGAGAATGCCAAGGATCTCGTCGATCGGGCCGGGGGTGGATCAGCGCTCGTGCTCGTGCTGCTGATCGTGGTGGGCGCCCCGATCGTCGAGGAGTTGTTCTACCGAGGCCTCCTCCAGCGATCGCTCGCGGCGAGGTTCGACGAGTCGGTCGTACTCGTGGGTGTCGCCGCCCTGTTCGCACTGGTGCACTTCAGGCCGGTCGAGTTCCCCGGCCTCTTCGCGTTCGGACTCGTCGTCGGGGCGTGCGCGCTGCTCACCGGACGGCTCGGCATGGCGATCGTCACGCACATGGCGTTCAACGCGACCGGGCTGGTGCTGGCATGGTCGTGACCCCGACCGGAGCGGTTCGCGCGGTTGCTGCCCCGTCGCGATTTGCCATGATGGAGACGGCCCCGTGGCGACCGGCGACCTCACAGGGCACGACCAGATGACGAGCGACATCACCGATCCCCCCATCGATCGAGAACACGATCGCACCGATCAACCCGATCGCGCGGTTGACGATCACGCGGTTGACGATCACGTCGGCGTTCCCGAGCAGCAGCCCGAGCACGCACCAGCCGACGTTCAATCAGCCGGCGACTCGTCGGCCACTCCCGGCGCGGCGTCGAGGTTGGTCGAGCGCGGCGCGGCGCGGGTTCTGCGGCGACCGCTGAACTGGTGGAACGAGCCATGGCCGAACGATCGCGTCGTCCGCGCGCTCGTGACCTCGTCGGCGCTCGTCGTCACCACGGCGATCCTGATGTGGATCGTCCATCTCAACCCGATCGGCGCCGACAACCTCGTCTTCACCGACACGACGCCGACCGGCGGCGACATGGGAGCCCATGTCTGGGCGCCCGCATTCCTGCGCGACAACTTCCTGCCGAACTTCCAACTGTCGGGATGGAGCATGGACTGGTACGCGGGTCTCCCCCTGTACCGCTTCTACATGGTCGTGCCCGCGCTCGCGATCGTCGCGCTCGACGTGGTGCTGCCCTACGGCATCGCGTTCAAGATCATTGCGATCGTGGGCGTGGTCACGTTCCCGCTCGCCTGCTGGGCGTTCGGACGGCTCGCCAACTTCCGCCATCCGATCCCCGAACTGTTCGCGTTCGCCGGACTCGTCTTCCTGCTCGACGAGAGCTACCAGATCTACGGCGGGAACCTCAAGTCGACGATGGCAGGGGAGTACTCGTTCTCGATCGCCCTGACGCTCGCGGTGCTGGGTCTCGGTCTGCTCGCCAACGGTCTGCGCACGGGCAAGTACCGGGTCTGGACCGCCGTCGTGCTGTCGCTCGCCGCCGTGTCGCACGGCATCGTGCTGATCTTCGTCGCCGTCGCCGCCATCGTCTTGTGCCTCGTGTGGATCGACCGGCACCGGCTCGTCTACGCGGTGACGGTCGGCGTCGCGACGCTGCTGCTGTCGGCGTGGTGGGTCGGGCCGTTCCTGTTCGGCCACGAGTTCATGACCGACATGAAGTACGGGTTCCGTCCCGAGGGTGCCAACGACTCGTTCTACGACATGTTCTTCCCGCTCACGGCGCCGCTCGACTTCCTGGTGACCACGTTCGCGGTCGTCGGGTTCGGGGCGATGGTGATCAGGCGACAACTGACCGGGATCGCCGTCGGCATCACCTGTCTCATGTTCGTCGGACTCGTCTACGTCACCCGCGACAGCATCCCGGGCATCGGCCTGCTGTGGAATCCGCGGCTGCTGCCGTTCGTGTACCTGACCAGGTACCTGCTGATGGTGATCGGCATCTACGAGGTGATCGCCTGGACGGTGAACGCGGCCAGGGGTCGGCTCGCGCGCTCGGATCTCAACGTGTACGAGGGCGCCGCGGCATTCGGTGCGATCGCCGTCTCGATCCTCATCGTGTTCGGCTGGATGTACGAGACGCTCCCGCTCGACGGGCGTGTCACCGATGGCGACACCTCGGTGTATGCGTGGGGGCCGCTCCGTAAGACGCCGGACGCGGGGCGTGCGGTGGCCGACGGTTGGACCCGATACAACATGCAGGGCTACGAAGGCCGGTCCGCCTACCCCGAGTACCACTCGCTCGTCTCGACGATGACCGAGATCGGTGACGACCGTGGATGCGGACGCGCCCTGTGGGAGAACAACGGCGACAACGGCCAGTACGGAACCACGATGGCGCTGATGCTGCTGCCGCACTGGACCGACGGGTGCATCGCATCGATGGAGGGGCTGTTCTTCGAGGCGTCGGGGACGACCCCGTACCACTTCCTCACGACCGCGGCCATGTCGGAGAGCTCATCGAATCCGGTGCGGCAGCTCCGGTACACGAACAACGACGCCGATATCGGCGTCGAGCACATGCTCGACCTCGGTGTGCGTTACGTCATGTTGCGCACCGACCCGGCAAAGGCCGAGGCGGCGACGCAGGAAGGTCTCGACTACATCACGACGTCCGGGCCGTGGGACATCTACGAGGTCATCGGCACGAGCATCGTCGAGCCGCTCGAGACCCGACCGATCGTCGTGCCCAAGCGCGATGGCGACCAGCGCGAGCGAAATCTCGAACTCGGTACGAGCTGGTTCCAGCGGCGCGAAGACTGGCCGGCGATCCCTGCCGACGACGGCCCCGACGAGTGGCAGCGCGTCCCGGTCGAGATCGATCTCGCAGAGCGGGTGGGCGAACCGGGAGACCGGAGCCGCAACGTCGACTGGGTCACACCGACCGCGACGATCGACGTGGTCGAGCTTCCGCCGGTCGAGGCGACCAACGTCGATATCGGTCAGCAGTCGATTTCGTTCGAGGTCGACGAGGTGGGCGTGCCGGTGCTCATCCGCGTGAGCTACTTCCCGAACTGGACCGTCGACGGAGCAGACGGCCCGTACCGGGCGGGTGTCAACCAGATGATCGTCGTGCCGACGAGCAACGAGGTGACGCTCACGTATCAGGCGCGCACCGCGCTCGACTGGTTCTTCTACGCCTTGACCGCTCTCGGGATCGGGCTGTGTGTGTTCATGCGTCGGCAGGGCGACCTCGAGTATCCGAACGAGCGGCCGAGCTTTGCCAGGGTCGGCGCGGGCGAGCCACCCGAAGAGCCGTCCCTCGAGTCTTCTCCCGAGTCATCCCTCGACGACTCGCCCGACACGTCCGCCGACGCACTCATCATGTGGGCGACTCTCGACGACGCCGAGGCTTCGCAGTCGTCTCGGTCGTCACCGTCGGCGGAACCCTCCGATGACGGCCGGCCCGACGCCCGATAGCGTTCTCGCAGAAATGTCAGACCTGGATCAGATCGTCAAGGCGTACGACATCCGCGGGACCGTGCCGAATCAGTTCGATGCTGACGGCGCGCACGCTCTCGGAGTCGGATTCGCCAAGTTCGTGTCGGCACAGCCCGGCTCCGACACCGTCGTCATCGCGCGCGACATGCGCCCCTCCGGCCCCGCCCTCGTCGAGGCGTTCACCCGCGGACTCCTCGAACAGGGTGTCGACGTGATCGATGTCGGACTCGGATCGACCGATCTCATGTACTTCGCGTCCGGGGTCCTCGACGTTGCCGGCGCGATGTTCACCGCGTCACACAATCCGGCCGGACACAACGGCATCAAGCTCTGTCTTGCCGGAGCGCGGCCCGTAGGCATCGACACCGGACTGGCCGCGATCAAGTCGGTGGCGAGCGAGGTGCTCGAGGGCCGAGGGCCACGGCCGGCGGCGACGGCCGGTCGGCGCAGCGAGCGCGACATGCTCAGCGATTTCGCCGATCACGTGCTCACCTTCATCGATCCGGCGGACATCGGCGACATCAAGGTCGTCGCCGACGTGGCCAACGGCATGGGCGGGCTGGTCGTACCGGCCGTGTTCGGTCGACTCGACCGCGTCGAACTCGAGGTGATGTACCCCGAGCTCGACGGCACGTTCCCGAACCATCCCGCCGACCCCCTGCAGCCCTCGAACCAGCGCGATCTGCGCGCTCGGGTCGTCGTCGGCGGCTTCGACATCGGTCTCGCGTTCGACGGCGACGCCGATCGGGTGTTCGTCGTCGACGA
Source organism: uncultured Ilumatobacteraceae bacterium (assembly GCA_965371355.1). GTDB lineage: Bacteria > Actinomycetota > Acidimicrobiia > Acidimicrobiales > Ilumatobacteraceae > JASJHI01. Next base: position 1,267 of record CBDUYD010000008.1, on the reverse strand, counting down.
GGAGGGGAACGGCCTCAGCGGCTCGACGACCACGGCGCTTCTCGCCGCGGCGATGCTGCGCTCGAACCCGGGGGCCACGATCCTCTACAACCTCATCTGCTCTCGCGCCGTGCCCGAGGTGATCGTCGAGCACGGCGGCGTCCCCTTCCGCACGAAGGTCGGTCACTCGTTCATCAAGCAGGTGATGGCCGAGCAGCACGCGGTGTTCGGCGGTGAGCACTCAGCGCACTACTACTTCGCCCGCAACTTCAACGCCGACAGCGGTCTGATCGCCTCGCTGATGGTGATGGCCGAGGTCGGCCGGTCAGCCCAGCCGCTGTCGGTCGTCGGCAAACCGTTCCAGCGCTATTCGTCGAGCGGCGAGATCAACACCCAGGTCGACGATGCGGCCGCGATCCTCGAGCGCGTGAGCGCAGCGTTCGCCGGCCGCGAGCAGGACCGCCTCGACGGTCTCACCGTCGACAGTGGCTCGTGGTGGTTCAACCTGCGACCCTCAAACACCGAGCCGTTGCTGCGCCTCAACCTCGAGGCGGCCGACCGCAATGCGTGCGACGATCACGTCGCCGAACTGCTCGGGCTCATCACGAGTTGAATCCAACCGCAACCCAACACGAACCACAGGAGAAGCCATGGCACTCGCACCCGAACTGCTCGACATCCTCGCTTGCCCCGACGACAAAGGCCCGCTCTACTACGTCGAGGCCGAGGGCCTGCTCTACAACCCCCGCCTTCGCCGCAGCTACGAGATCCGCGACGACATCCCGGTCATGCTGATCGACGAGGCGAGCACGGTCGACGAATCCGAGCACGAGCGCCTGATGGCGGTGATCGATGCCGCCGGTATCACACCGACGTTCGACGACGGGGACGGTGCCTGATCGCGCCTGATCGCGGAGCCGTTTCGCGCTCCGCCGTCCATCGGTATGACGAACAGGTTACGATCTAGCCCGATGAAGAACTGGATGAGTCGTGCCGCCGCGATCGTTGCCCTCGTCGCGGTCAGCGCCGGTGTCGTGGCCGTCAGCGGGCCCGGGGTACCGACGGTCAGTGCCGCCAACGAACTCGGAGCGGGAGGCGAGTTCCACCCGCTCACCCCGACGCGCATCCACGACAGCCGAGTGGCCAAGCTCGACGTCGCACCCAATGGCAAGAAGCCGACGTCTCCCGGTGGGTCCACGTACTCGATCCCGGTCCTCGGCAAGGGCGGAATCCCGGCCAACCCCTCCGACGTTCTCGCGGTCGTCGTCGGCGTCGTCGTCGCCGATCC
>CBDUYD010000007.1:0-35194 GCA_965371355.1 uncultured Ilumatobacteraceae bacterium | reverse complement strand
GCTTCCTTCGGGTCGCGGCCGGTCGTTCGCTTGTCGACCGCTTGCTTGGCGGCCGGTTGCTTGGCGGTCGATTGCTTGGCAGTCGTTCGCTTGGCAGTCGTTCGCTTGCCGGCCGTTCGCTTGGCGGTCGGTTGCTTGGCGGCCCCGCGAGCCCGCGCCCGGCTACTCTCCGTGCGCTCGGGCGGTGATGCATCCGACCCGCGCGTCGAGCGTTCGGGGGCGCGGCTGCGACCGTGGCTGCGGGCGCCCCGCGCGGGCTGGTGGCTCCGGCGGCGCGGCACTTCGGCGCGGGCGTCGGTCATGGCTGACCCTCCGAAACCGCCTTCACGTCGCGGAACTGATCGAGCGGGTCGACGCTCGCGACGATGTCGGCCGCCCCTCCCTCGACCGCCCCGGCGGAGGCGATCTGTATCGCCAGCTGCTGAGGTGTCACGCGGAGGAACGTGCCGGTCTTGCCGCGGATCATGTCGAGCTCGGCGGCGATCGTTGCGAGGAACGCGGGCGATCGGAGCTCTGCCCTGAGGTACCGGAGTTCGTCGAATCGTTCCCGTTCGACCGTGACCGAACGCTCGAGACGGTCGATCCGCAGCTGGCGCTCGGCGAGCTGGGTGTGGAATACCGCGGCGCCGAGCATCCCGCCGAAGATCAACGCGCTGAGCAGGCCGATCAGCACGGCGGTCCACGACCGCCGCCGTTGCACGACGACGAGGGTCGGACGGGTGCTCGCAGCATCGTCCTGACGCTCGATCGTCTCGGTCGCCGCGTCGGGGTCGACCTCCGGAGCGCCTCCGAGTCGAAGGGCGACCATCAGCGACCACCTCGACACTCGTCGGCGGAGATCGGCTGCCCGTCGGACTTGCGGACCGGTTCGATCCGCTCGACGACGCGCAGACGAGCGGAGCTGGCGCGACGGTTCGTCGCGATCTCATCCGCGCCAGCCCGCTTGCTGATCCCGCGCACGACACGAACGGTCTGGACCGCGCCACAGACACACGGCAGCTCGGGCGGGCAGTCGCACGCTCCGAGGGCATCGACGAATCGCTGCTTCACGATCCGATCCTCGCCGGAGTGGTACGACAGCACCGCGATGCGTCCGCCCGGCACGGTCGCCTCGACCGCCTGGTCGATCGCGTCGGGGAGTACCTCGAGTTCACCGTTCACCTCGATGCGGATCGCCTGGAACGTCCGCTTCGCGGGATGTCCGCCCGTGCGTCGCGCCGCCGCCGGGATGGCGCCGGTGACGACCTCGGCGAGTTCGACCGTCGACTGCAGCGGGCGTGCCGCGCAGATCGCGCGGGCGATGCGGGTGGCGAAGCGCTCGTCTCCGTAGCGACGGATCACCCGGGCCAGATCGCGCTCGTCGTAGCGATTGACGACATCGGAGGCCGACCACTGCGCCGAGCCGTTCATCCGCATGTCGAGCGGGCCGTCGTGCCGGTACGAGAAACCTCGATCGGCTCGGTCCAGTTGCGGCGAGGAGACGCCGAGATCGAAAAGCGCTCCGCTGACCTCGACGATCCCCGTCTCGGCGAGCGCATCGTCGAGTTGTTCGAATCTGCCGCCCCAGGTCCGGACCCGCGGTCCGAACTCGGCGAGCCGCACGCGGGCTGCGGCGAGCGCTTCGGCGTCCTGATCGATACCGAGCAGGTCGAGGTGGGGGTGAGCGCCGAGGATCGCCGCCGCATGACCGCCGCCGCCGAGTGTCGCATCGACAACGGTTCCGGGCGGCACGGATCCGAACAGTTCGGTGATCTCCGCGACCATCACGGGCTCGTGAGCAAAGTCGCCGACGTCTTCGCTCATGCGTCGCTCCCCGCGTCGTGCGTCTCGCTCCCGGCGATCTCGGCTCGGCCCGCCTCCTCGTTGGCGCGGAACGCATCCGGCTCCCAGATCTCGATCTGATCGAGCGAGCCGAGCACCATCACCGCTGCCTGGGGCTCGATGTTGGCCTGTGAACGGAGGCTGGCATCGAGGGTGATCCGTCCCTGGCGGTCGACGGTCGCCGGCGTCGCCGACGACGCGAACGCGCGCTGGCGGTTGCGACTCATCTCGCCCCGCTTGACCTTCTCGATCAGTTCGGAGGCCTCGGACTCGAACGACTGGTCGCTGCGGACACTCACGCAACCGTCGTCGCCGAAGGTGAGGTAGCAGTGTTCTCCGAGCTCGGTCCGGAAGGTCGGTGGCAACGCCACACGCCCTCGCTCGTCGAGCTGTCGCTCGTAGACCCCGACAAACACGCGCCGCGTCCTCGTTCCCTCTGCCTCCGCGTGCTCCTGCCTGTGCCGAGAACGCGGAGATCACCCCGGCGAGCCCCATCCTGCCCCCAAATGCCCCCCAAGTCAACCATTTTCCCCCATTTCTCCCCCGGCGGCGTCCGATCCCCCCATCCGCGCGGACAGATCAGGGGGCCGCAGAAGGACGGCGGCATCGGAGGATCGGGGCGCGGGTGAGTGACGAGATCAGCGGATCTCGGACGACAGCGCCGTCCGGAGCGAAGCCGGGATCAGCTCGGTCACCGAGGCGGCCACGGTGGCGACGGGGGCCAGTTCGTCGATCGGTGGGCGTGCCGACGGCACGAGCAGCTCGACGACCCGGCGCCACTCGAATGATGAGTACCACGAACACTGGAGGCGGGCCGCAGTGCGTGTACGCCGCTGACTGATACCGACGAACTTGGCGCCGTCGAGGGTGATCTCCCCGGCGCCGAGACCGTCGAAGCAGAGCCGATCCGACCAACCGCCCGGTTGGAAGCGGCCCTCGTGCACGAGCGGCCGGGTCGTGATGCCGTGCTCGGCGAACCGGTCGAGCAGGACCGATCGGAGGTGACGGCCCAGCCAGATCATCGGCCGATGGACGTCGTCGTCCCAACCGGGCGCACCGCTCGGCAGGATCACGTCGAGCCAGGTCACCGAACCCGGGGCCAAGAACACCGCTCCCCCGCCGCTGCGCCGTCGAACGACGTCGACCCCGGCCCGCCGGCAGGCGGATCGGTCGACGATCCGCTCATCCTGGTGCGACCCGAGGACGAGCGCCGGCGACGTGACGTGCTGCACGCGGATCGAGGCGGCCGCAGGCTCGTCGATCTCGTGGATGTGCAGTTCGGCCGCGGTGCCCCGGAAGTGGACGACCTCATACGCGGGCACGGATGTGCTCAGGATGCGATCGCCAGGTACGGCCGCCACGTCTCGGGAATGCCGCTGACCGACACGACGACCCAGGCGGTGGCGCGCGGCGCCCGACACGGGCGGGCCAGCCGCATGCCCGCCTCGTCGGGCGTGCGGTCACGCTTGGTCAGGTTGCACGGTCGGCATGCGGCGGCGACGTTCTCCCACGTGTGGGGGCCTCCGCGCGACCTCGGCAGAACGTGATCGATCGAATCGGCACGTCGGCCGCAGTATTGGCAGCGGTAGTCGTCGCGCGCGAAGACCGCCCGGCGCGACAGGGCGCTCCGGCGAACGTAGGGAACCTTGACCATGTATCGCAACCGGATGACCGACGGGCTCGGCACGGTGATAGACGCAGATCGGATCACGGTGCCATCGTCCTCGATCAGATCCGCCTTGTCCGCCAGGATCAGACAGGTCGCCCGGCGTGCGGACACGACGCTGAGCGGCTGGTAGCTGGCATTCAGTACGAGCGCGCTCCGCATGGCCGGTGACCCTAATCCCGGTGCCGCGCGGGCGCCCGGCGACATATCCGTAGCGATTCGTGTTCGGCGCCTCGCCGCGGTGGCAGCGTCACCCGTATCGATCCCACTCGGCGCACCATCGCAGATAGTTGAGCACATCGTCCGGTTCGGCCGGCCGATCCGGGTCGCCGTACTGGGTCAGGCTGCGCAAGCGGAGGTAGTCGCGATCGGGCACCGGCAGGAAGGGTGGCCGCGCCCACCATCTCGGCGGGATCAACCGAGCTCCCTGACGGACCGCCACGATCCAGAGCGACGGGTGCCGGGCGACCGCGTACGAGATACGCAGCACACCGTTCATCGGGGTCTCGCAGGCCCCTACCGCCCCGCCGGCGGTCTCGGCTCCTTCGGCAGTCCGAGGATCATCTCACCGATGATGTTGCGCTGTATCTGGGAGGATCCGGCGTAGATCGTGCCGGCCCGAGCGTTGAGGAATGTGCCGATCCACGAGGCGGAGGAGTTCGCGGCGCCGGGGTCGTCGGTTGAGAACGACGAGGAGGGAGGTCGCCCCTCGTAGTGCAGCCCGTCGGCACCGTAGATGTCGAGGGCGAGTTCGGTGACGATCTTGTGGTACTCGCTCCAGTAGAGCTTCGAGATCGCCGCGTCGGGGCCCGGATGGTGTCCGGCGAGGAACTTGGTGAGCGTCCGCTGACCGAGGAACCTCATGATCCGCACCCGCTCGTAGCACCATGCGATCCGCTGCCGGAAGACCGGATCGTCGGTAGCGCCGCGTTCGCGCGCGAGTTCGATCAGCCGAGCGAGTTCGGCCTCGAACCGGATCGGGCCGGTCGCTGCCGCTTCGCCGCGCTCGAAGCCGAGGAGGGACATGGCGACGGCCCACCCGCTGTTGACACCGCCCAGCACGTTCTCTCGGGGACACCGCGCGTCGGTGTAGAAGATCTCGTTGAATTCGCTGTCCCCCGAGAGCATCTCGATCGGCCGGACCTCGATGCCCGTCTGGTCCATCGGGACCAGCAGGAACGAGATCCCCTTGTGCTTGGGTGCGTCGGGATCAGTGCGGGCCAGCGTGAAGATGTGATCGGCGAGGTGGCCCGCCGAGGTCCAGATCTTCTGCCCGTTGAGCACCCACTCGTCGCCGTCGAGATCGGCCCGCAGTCCGACGTTGCCCAGATCGGAGCCGGCGTCCGGCTCGGAGTACCCCTGACACCAGGTGTCGTCCCCGGCGAGCAGACGTGGCAGGAAGTGCTGCTTCTGCTCGTCGGTGCCCCACATCAGGAGTGTGTTGCCGAGCATCTGGATGCTGAATACGTCGTTCGGTCCACCGGTCGGGACGCCCGCGCGCGCGAACTCCTCGGCGAGGATGACCTGCTCGGTAGCGCTCAGTCCGCCACCGCCGTACTCGACCGGCCAGCCGGGCGCCAGGAAGTTCGCTTCGTAGAGGGTGTCGCGCCACGAGGTGACGAATTCGGTGAGCTCGTCGCGCTCGAGTGCTCCGGTGCCGTTCCAGTGCGTCGGGAGCTTCTCGGCGAGGAACGCCTGGACCTTCTCGCGATAGGACTCGGCGTCTGCGCTGTAGGTCGGTTGCATGCCGACGAGCCTAATTAGCGGTGACGGCGCCGGTCCTACCCGCCATCGACGGGATCACGCCCCCGGATCTCAGAAGGTGACCGGGTCAGCGCCGCTGCACCGATCAGGATGGGGGGCGGGTCGCTCACCAGGATCGTGAGGTGATCGGCCAGCCCCGGAAGCCTCGATCGGGAGCTGATCTCGTGGCGCATCGAGTCGAGCATCGGCTCGCCGAACACGTCGACGATCGGACCCGAGAGGTACACGGTCCGCACGTCGAGCAGCGCCGCGGCCGAGGCGATCGCGCGACCGGCCATTATTCCGGTGCGCGCGATGATCGGCTCGGTTGTCCGCCGCAGCGGACGCCCGAGCTCGCGCTCGATCGCCGACGACGTCGCGTAGGCGCTCAGGCAGCCGTGGGCGCCGCACCAGCACTCGCGACCGCCCGGCTCGACGACGATGTGCGCGAGCGAGCCGGCGTTGCCGTGTGCACCCCGGAGCCGCACACCTCCGAGCACGCAAGCCGACTCGACGGTCGAGTCGAGCAGCAGGACGAGGTAGCTGTCGAGATCGCCTGCGGACCCGGTCCACCGCTCGCCCTCGGCGAGCGCGGCGGCGCGTGAGTCGAGATGGACGGGAAGACCGGTGAGCGTTTCGAGTTCGGCGGCGAGCGGAAACGCCCGCCAAGCCTCGATCGTGTCCGGCGACACCGATCCGGCATCGACGTCGATCGGACCGGTGCAGCTCACACCGACCGCTCGCGGTAGTCCGGCGTCTTCGGGGGCGGCAGCGATCACCCGCCGGATCAGTGCCTCGAGACCGCGCCATATCTCGCGGGGCGGCATCGCGATCCGATCTCGGACGAGCATCGCGCCATTGCGATCGACGATGCCCGCCGCGAGTCGGCCAGGCTCGACCGCGACCGCGAGTACCGGTCGGTCGTGGTCGCCCTCCGCGATCGATGGCGCCACGGGCCGGGCCGGGCCCGCTGCGAAACTCACGGAGAACGACGGTACAGCGACTGTCGCCCGACCCGCGATGCGTCTACTCTCGCGTGCCGTGAGCAGCTACACCGCGACCGACGGGGCGCCAACGGCCGATGAGGGTGCAGCGCCGGAGGTCGCTCCGCGGAGCTTCGCGTCGCTGTTCGACGCGATCACCTCGAACGTGGGACGCGTCCTGTACGGCAAGGACGACGCGATCGAGATGGCCGTCATCTGCCTGCTCGCCGAGGGCCACCTCCTGATCGAGGACGTCCCCGGCGTCGGCAAGACCAGCCTCGCCAAGGCCCTGTCGGCATCGATCGACTGCACGTGGAAACGCGTTCAGTTCACACCCGATCTGCTGCCGTCCGATCTGATCGGCGTCAGCATCTACCAGCGGTCGAGCGAGAGCTTCCGCTTCGAACCCGGTCCGCTGTTCGCCAACATCCTCCTCGCCGACGAGATCAACCGTGCATCGCCCAAGACCCAGTCCGCGCTCCTCGAGGCGATGGAGGAGCGCCAGGTGACCGTCGACGGTCTGAGCCGGCCCCTCGAGCCGCCCTTCATGGTGATCGCCACCCAGAACCCGATCGACCAGGAGGGCACCTACCGTCTGCCCGAGAGCCAACTCGACCGCTTCCTGCTGCGGATCTCGCTCGGCTACCCCGGGCGCGCCGCGGAGATCGAGATGCTCGACAGTCAAGGGGCGGCGGCCGCGCTCCACGACCTCGCCCCCGTCGTCTCGGCTGCCGAGCTGCGCGGCATGATCGCGGCGGTCAAGACCGTCCATGTCGCCGATCCACTGAAGTCCTATCTCGTCGACATCGCCGAGGCGAGCCGTCGACACGCCGGCATCGAACTCGGACTCTCGCCGCGCGCGACGCTGCAGCTGGCCGCCGCCAGCCGGGCCTACGCGGCGGCCCGCGGCCGCAACTACGCGACGCCCGACGACGTCAAGGTGGTCAGCCTCTCTTCGCTCTGTCACCGGTTGATGCTGCGGGCGGATCGAGGAGCCCAGCTGACCCCCGCCGACGCGATCCGCGAGGTGTTCGACTCGGTGCCGGTGCCGGTGGCGCGATGACCGCCGAGCCGAGGCACGAGCGGTGCTGACGCACCAGGGGGTCTTCGGCATCATCGCCGGCATCGCATCGCTGGTGATCGGGCGCGTGTTCGGTGTGCTCGAACTCTTCCTGATCGGTGCCTCGTTCCTCCTCGCCGCGGCGTTCGCCCTCTGTTTCGTCCACCTCAGGCGGCCGCGGATGACCGCCACGCGATGGATTCACCCCTCGGTCCTGGTCGCCGGCGACACCGGCCAGATCGACCTTCACCTCCATCACGATGGCCGTGTCCGCAGCGGCCCGTTCGAGCTGTCTGAGTCGGTTCGCCAACCCGGCCGTCCCGACCACGTCGCGCTGTTGACGGTCGCTCCGCTCGCGCCGAGGGACGACGCCGGGGCGAGGTACCAACTGCCGACCACCGCACGGGGCGTCATCACGGTCGGGCCACTCGTCGCGATCACCTCGGATCCGCTCGGGATGGCCCGTCTCGAGCGACCGGTCGCCGACCTCGATGAGGTCATCGTGGCGCCGCGGTCGTACCTCCTCGAGATGCCCCAGCTCGGACAGGGAGCGCTCGGCCGGCACCTCCTCAATCAGGCGCGGCGCCTCGGGCCCGGCGACTTCCACAGCCTCCGCGAGTACGTCGACGGTGACGAGCCGCGCTCGATCTCGTGGAAGGCGTCCGCACGTTCCGAGGATCTCCTCGTCAAGGAGTTCACGGTCGAGGGCCTGCGACGGTGCACGGTGCTCCTCGACGCCGGACCCGGATCCTACGTCGACCGCGCCGGATTCGAGCGAGCCGTCACCGTCGCCGCCAGTGTCGTGAACAGCGCCGATCGGGCGGGGCTCACCACGCGGTTCGTCGCCAACGGTGGCATCGACCTGCGCGGTCCCGACGTCGGCGTCAACACGCTGCGCGTCCTCGCCCGGATCCAACCGACCGACTCGCCTCTCGATGGTATCGACCGCGACTTCGGCGACGGTCTCGGGCTACTCGTCGTGATCACGGGATCGAGCACCGGGGACGGCCTGCGGCTCGCCCAATCGCTCGCCGATCCGGCGGTGACCACACTGCCGGTCACCACCGACCGGCCCGTAAGGGCGGCGATCTCGGTCCCGGCGCGCACCGATGACGAGTTCCTCTCGTCGTGGCGGTCGCTCACCGGGCGCGGTCGACTGGACACGCGGCTCCCTGCTGCGTATGCGATGAACCGCCCACTCGAGCCGGTCTGACGATGCGCGCGTCGAGCACCGCTCACCCGACCCATCCGATGGCCGATGACCTCGGCGCGACGATCCCGCTGACGCTGTTCTCGGCGACGGTCGCGGCCGGCTTCGCCCGGGTGTTCGCCGGATGGCAGTTCCTCGAGAACCTGCTGCTACTCGTCGTCATCGGGCACGGGATGTCGTTCGCGCTGCGCAGGAGCCGTGTCGCCGGCTGGATCGCCCTCCCGATCATCGCGCTCGCGCTCGGGTGGGCGATCGGCGCGATGTACTACCGCTCCACCTACTCCTACCTGCTCCCCACGTCGGAAACGTGGGACCTATTCAGTTCCGAACTCGAACTCGTGCGCGGCCAGTTCGCCACCGCGGTCGCACCCGTGATCTACGGCGGCGGGTGGGACGTGCTCGCATCGATCGGTGTCGCGGGGAGCGTCCTGCTCGCCGATGCGTTCGCGTTCCGGGCCTACGCCCGCGCCGAGGCGCTCGTCCCGGGGGGAGTGCTGTTCGTCTTCGTCGCTGCGCTCGGCGATGATCGCGATCGGATTGCGCTGACGCTGGCGCTGATCGGTGCGGGGGTACTCACCACGGTGATGTTGCGCGCCTATCACGGCGGGCGGATGTCATCGATCGGTGGGCGCAGAACCGCTTCGGGTCTGGCCGTGCCCGGTGCGGTCGGTGCCGCCATCGTGATCGCACTCTCGTCGGGTGTGGTCGGCCCCGCACTTCCCGGCGCAGGCGCCGAGCCGATCTATGACGCCACCGAAGGAGGCGGTGGGCTGACCGAGGTGGTCAATCCGCTCGTCGACATCCGATCACGTCTCACCAACCGCTCCAACACCGAGCTGTTCGTCGTCCGGGCCAACCTGTCGTCGTACTGGCGCTCGTCAACGCTCGCCGAGTTCGACGGACGCCGGTGGGGCATCCCGCGACGCGAACTGGTGAGCGCGGACGGCACCCTCGGCGCCGGCACGGACGGTGCCGACCGCGAGATCCGTCAGAACCTCCGCATCGTCAACCTCGGTGGCTCGTTCGTGCCCGCCGCTCCGGACCCGGTCCGCCTCACGAGACCCGACGAGATCGAGCTGAGCTGGAGCGAGCCGGACGCGACGCTGTTCGCCGTCGAGCACACGCTGACCACCGGCGACACCTTCGACATCGTCTCCAGCACGCCGGTACTCGACGACGCGGCGCTGCGGTCGGTCACGGCGACCGATCCGGGCGACCCGATCTATTTCGAGTTGCCAGACGACTTCCCCGATCTCGCACGCGACACCGCACGCGAGGTGACCGCCGCGGCATCGACCCCCTACGAGGCGGCGATCCTGCTCCAGGACTGGTTCCGGAGCGAGTTCGACTACAGCCTCGACGCCCAGTCCGGGCACGGTTCGAACGCGATCGAGTCGTTCCTCCGCGAGCGCGTCGGATACTGCGAGCAGTTCGCCGGTTCCTATGCGGCGATGATGCGATCACTCGGTATCCCGACCAGGGTCGCGGTCGGCTTCACCTCCGGCATCGAGGAGTCTCCGGGCACCTACTCGGTACGCGGGAAGAACGCCCACGCCTGGCCTGAGGTCTGGTTCGACGGAATCGGGTGGGTGCTCTTCGAGCCAACGCCCGGCCGGGGAGCTCCGGGGGCGGAGAACTACACGTCGGTGGCACCCGCACAGGACGATTCGGTGTCGCCCGCGACCGGTGAAGCGGTCGGCGAGAGCAGCGATCCGGTCACTTCGACGACGCTGCGGCCACGCGACGAGTTCGACCCGGCCGTGCTCGGCGAGGACTTCCTCGATCCGGGTGCCGGTGGAGGCCTCGCGAACGAGCCGCCTGCGACGCCGGGCAGCGGCGGCATTCCGGTGCTGCCGACGCTCCTCGTGATGATCGCCGTCGCGCTGGCACCGGCGGTGTCGCGCTGGTACGCCCGGCGCCGGAGCGGCACCGCCGAGGCACAGCTCACCCGGTACTGGTTGCGAGCGCTGCGAAGCCTCGAGGACGTCGGCGTGCCGCTCGATCGCAGCGCCACCCCGCTCGAGACCGCATCGACCGCGGCCGAGCAGTTCCCGATCTCGGCTCGCCCGACGCGCGGGTTGGCCGAAGCGGTGACCGAAGCGACCTACCAGGTCGACGGAACGCGCGATCTCGAAGTGCTCGGATCGTACGGGCACAGCACGATCCGCGATTGCGCCTCGTGGTCTCGTCAGATCGAGCGGGCGGTGACCGACTCGATCTCATACCCGGCGAGGATCGTCCGCCACTTCACCCGCTGGAGGTGACGACGGGTCGGAGTGGGAGTCGGGCGGACTTCAGCGGTTGGCGTCGTCGTCGACGCCGGGACGCCGCCCACTCAACCATGCCGAGATCGGCAACTCGCCGAGGCGCTCACGCCCGAGCAGGCGAAGTTCGGACTCGAGCATGATCGCCATGACCAGAACGAGGACGAAGCCGGCGAACGCGACGAGGAAGCTGATCGCGAGTCCGCCGATGGTGAGGACGAGACCGAAGAGCAGGCCGATGATCAGGAGCAGCGACCTGCGGCGCGAAACGCGGTAGCCGCGTTCGGCGAAGGTTGGATCCTGTTCGAGCTCGAACTCGATCTGGCGGAGGATCCGCTGTTCGTCCTCGGAGAGGGGCACACGGCAATCATCGCACGAATTCGGCGCATCCTCAACGCGGCGGCGCGATCTGTTCCACAGACTTTCCCGCGCGGCCGTCTCACCGGTCGCTTCCGAGATCGATCCCGGCCACCCCTTCGGCGCTCGATGTGAGCGATGAGCGGTCCGGGCGGCGTCACCGTTCGGGATGTTCATCGGGACCCCACTGCCGACCGCCGCGCTCGACGATCCGCATCCCCCCGGCCTCGAGCACGCTCGCGGGACCGATCGCATCGGCCCCGAACCGATCGCGGATCGCGTCGAGCGCACCCGTGGTCGACGAGTGGTCTGGTGCTCCCGGCGCGGCGTCGTCCAGTGTCAGCTGACGGGACGGCGCGCTCAGGTTCGAGGCGCTCACTCCGAGGAGACGGACGCCGGGGGTCGGATCGATCGCCTCGAGGAGGGGGCGGAGGACGGCGACGATTTCCGGTGCCAGGTCGAGTGCGTCGCGGCTCGTGACCGATCGGGTGATCGTCGTGAACTCTGCGAACCGCACCTTGATGGTCAGCGTGCGGCCGCCGACACCCGCCCGGCGCAACCGCGCAGCGACTGCGTCCACCAGCCGCACCAGTTCGCGATCGACTTCCGCGGGGGTGTGTCGATCGGTCGCGAACGTCTCCTCGTGACCGATCGACTTCACCTCATGGTCGGCCTCGACCGGGCGGTCGTCGTGTCCGGTGGCGAGCGCACGCAGATGGTGCGCCCAGCGCCGCCCGAGTGCCGCGGCCAGCGTCTGTTCATCGATCGCGGCGAGGTCGCGGACGCGGAGCACACCGAGCCGGTGGAGGCGTTCGAGCGTGACCGGGCCGACCCCCCAGACCCGCTCGACCGGCAGCGGTTCGAGGAACTGCTGCACCGAGTCGGCTTCGACGACAACGACGCCGACGCCGGGATCGATGCGGTCGGGCCTCGCGATCGGCTTGGCCTCGACCGAGGCCAGCTTGGCGAGGAACTTGTTCGGTGCCACGCCGACCGAGCAGGCGAGCCCGAGTTCGGCCGCCACCTCCTCGCGGATCCGGATGGCGATCTCCTCCCCCGTCCCGAACAGCCGGCGGCTCCCGGTGACGTCGAGAAAGGCCTCGTCGAGCGACAGCGGCTCGACGATCGGCGTGTAGCGGCCGAAGATCTCACGCACCCGCGCGCTGACCTCCGCGTAGCGCGCGTGATCGCCGGGCAGGAACACCGCGTGCGGGCAACGACGGCGGGCGACGGTGGACGGCAGCGCGGAATGGACGCCGAACCGCCGCGCCTCGTACGACGCGGCGGCGACGACGCCGCGGCGTCCGGTCCCGCCGACGACGACCGGCTTACCGATCAGATCCGGTCGCCGGAGCAGTTCGACCGACACGTAGAACGCGTCCATGTCGGCGTGCAACACGGTCCTGTCCCCTGCGAGCGGCGTCGCGTCCACGCGCGGATCGTAATCCGGGCCACCGCCGACACCGCGGTGCCCGGTACGGGTGATCGAGAGTTCGGCCAAACTACGATGCCCGTCGATGGATCGCCATGAGTCGTCGTCGCATCCGCGGCCGGAATCGATGTCGGCGCTGCCGTCGGTCGGCATACGCGTCGCTGCGTTCGCATCGATCCTGATCGCCGGCCTGGCGGGCGCGTTCATCGGATTCTCGCTGCTCGAACTGCAGTGTGAGGGCGACTGCGGACTACCGACCGGGATCGGCCTCCTGACCGGTGCGCTCGTCGCCGCGATCGGTATGGCGGTGGTCTCCGTGCTGGTGATGCGCGCGGTCGGTGAGTGGCGCGAGTTCGAGGACCGCACGGCGGCCGGACACGCGCCACGATGAACGCCGACCCGGCCGCGCTGCGCCTGATCGCGGAGGAACTGGCCGGAGCGGCTGGTGAACTCGCGCTCGTCGGACGCCGCGGCCACGGGATCGGTACGCCGATCCGACACGAAACGAAGTCGAGCGCAACCGATCCGGTGACCGAATTCGACCGGGCTGCCGAGCGGCTGCTCGTCGACGCGATCAGGGAACGGCGTCCCGACGACTCGATAGTCGGTGAGGAGGGCGCATCGCACATCGGGACGTCCGACATCGTCTGGCAGCTCGACCCGATCGATGGGACCGCCAACTTCGTCTACGACCTGCCGTCCTGGTGCACCTCGGTCGGTGTCGAGGACACGACCGGTCGGAGGCTGGCGGGTGCGGTGTTCGTCCCCACGACCGATGAGCTGTTCTCGGCCGCCCGCGGTGAGGGTGCGACGCTCAACGGTGTCGCGCTGCATGCGTCCGCCGCGGCATCGCTGCAGGCCGCGCTCGTCGCGACGGGCTTCAGCTATCGCCGCGACCGTCGGGCCGAGCAGGGCGCCCGGCTCGCACGCCTGCTCCCCGCGGTACGCGACGTTCGCCGCTCGGGTTCGGCCGCGGTCGATCTATGTCGGGTGGCGAGCGGTCGGATCGACGCCTACTTCGAGGATCATCTCAACTCGTGGGATGTCTCGGCGGGCCTGATCATCGCATCGGAGGCCGGCGCCTCGACCTCGGATCTCCGAGGTGGCCCGGCGACGCCGAACGAGGTCGTGGCAAGTGCTCCCGGGGTACACGCGAGCCTGCTCGCGGCACTGCGCGAAGAGGAACCCCGAGCCGGTGATTTGAGCGAGTGATCGTCACCCTGGTCTCCAATGGGGCATCATGGGGGTGTGGGTACTCGCATTTTGGCCGTCGAGGACGACGAACGAATCCGGGCGGCGGTCAAACTCGCGCTCGAGGACGAGGGTTGGATCGTCGACGAGGCCGAGAGCGGTGAGGATGCGATCGAGCTGTTCCAGCGCTCGACCCCCGACGTCGTTCTGATCGACATCATGCTCCCCGGCATCGACGGCTTCGAGTTGTGCCGCACGCTGCGCCGCACGAGCAGCGTTCCCATCGTCATGGTGACCGCCCGCAACGACACCCACGACGTGGTTGCCGGACTCGAGGCCGGCGCCGACGACTACCTCACCAAGCCGTTCGCGCCCAAAGAACTGTCGGCACGCATCCGAGCCCTGCTGCGGCGCATCCGCTCGAATCCACAGGGCCATCCGCGGCAGGTGTTCGGTGATCTCGAACTGATCCCCGACGAGGGCAAGGTGCTGCGCGAGGGCGAAGAGGTGCACCTCACCAAGACCGAGTTCAGGTTGCTCTGCGAGCTGGCCGAGAGTCCCGGCAAGGTCCTGAGTCGCGAGGCGCTCCTCGACAAGGTCTGGGGCTACGACTACTTCGGCGACGGCCGGCTGGTCGATGTCCACGTCAGGCGGCTGCGCACCAAGGTCGAGGCCGACCCGGCGAACCCGCGTCACGTCGTCACCGTGCGCGGCCTCGGCTACCGACTCCAGACGTGAACGAGGGCGGCTGGTCCCGTCGTCTACTCCGTCGGTTCCGTCCCGCGGCGTTCGGGCTGCGGCGGCGCATCCTGATCATCATGACGTTGGGGACGATCACGCTCTCACTGATCCTCGCGATCACCACCTACGGGCTGTCGAGGTCGAGCCTCCTGCAGCAGCGCGAGGAAGTGGCGATCAGCACCTCCCGACGCAACGCTCAGGGGGTCCAGCGCGATCTCAACGCCGGTCAGGCCACCACGGTGAACCCGGCGCTCGAAGCGCTCGAACGGATCGGGGTGCAGCGCTACCTCATCTGGTACGGCGACGACTGGACCGGCGGTGCCGCGTCGTACGGCCAGGACGCGTTGCCGACCGATCTTGTCGACAAGGTCGTCGATCGCGGCGAGAGTGCCTGGCAGATCGTCGAGGTCGCCGACGAACTCAACATCGTGGTCGGATGGGACGTTCCCCAGGTAGGCGCGTACTTCGAGTTCTTCAGTCTCGACGAAGTCGATTCGACGCTGCGGAGCGTGCGTCTGTCGCTGGTGTTCGCGGCGGGCATCACGACGTTGTTCGGCATCCTGCTCGGGCTGTTCGCCGCGCGTCGCGCGGTGCGCCCGCTCGGGACCGCCGCGCAGGCCGCCTCCGCGATCGCCGGTGGGCGGCTCGACACACGGATCGAACCGACGGACGATCCCGACCTGCGCATGATGAGTGAGTCCTTCAACGACATGGCCGAGGCGTTGCAGCGGCGCGTCGAACGAGATGCCCGCTTCGCCTCCGACGTGAGCCATGAGCTGCGATCGCCGCTGATGACGCTGTCGGCGTCGGTCGAGGTGATGGAGGCCCGGCGAGACGATCTCCCGGAACGTGCGCAGTCCGCTCTCGATCTGCTCTCGGGCGACGTGACCAGATTCCAGGGCCTCGTCGAGGACCTCCTGGAGATCTCACGTTTCGACGCCGGCGCGATCAGGCTGCATCTCGAGGAGTTGCTCGCCGCCGAGTTCGTCCGCCAGGCGGTGGCGGTCAGTTCGCTGCCCGACACCCCCGTCGACGTCGACGAGCGCGCCGAGGTGGCGCTCATCAGAGGCGACCGGCGCCGGCTCGCTCGCGTGATGGCCAACCTCATCGACAACGCCCGCGCCTACGGCGGTGGCGAGCCGACCGTGTCGATCACGGTCGTCGATCCGGCGGACGAGGAGATGTCGCATATCCAGATCGCTGTCGAGGACTCGGGGCCCGGCGTCCCCGAGGACGAACGCGAGCTGATCTTCGAGAGGTTCGCCCGCGGCGGCGGTGCAGGACGTCGAATGGGAAGCGGCGGTGCAGGACTTGGACTCGCGCTCGTCGACGAACACGTCCGCATGCACGGCGGGCGGGTCTGGGTCGAGGATCGAGCCGACGGTGCGAGCGGCGCGCGCTTCGTGATCGAGCTGATGGCGACGGAGTTGACAGAATGACCAGCGCATCACGTGCGATGAGGGCGCTCCTCGTGATCGCCGCGGTCGTCGTCATCCAGGCCTGTGGCATCGATGCCGATTCCGGTCCGCGCGACATTCCGGACGACGAGCTGGTCGAGTCCGACATCGAGGTCAGCGGCGACGAGGCGGTCGGCGCGAGCCGGGTCTACCTGCTCGCGCCGTCCGGCCCCGATGAGCCGTCACGGCTCAGATCTGTCTCCCGCGATGTCTCCAACGACGCCGAGGAGCTGCTCA
Source organism: uncultured Ilumatobacteraceae bacterium (assembly GCA_965371355.1). Classification (GTDB taxonomy): domain Bacteria; phylum Actinomycetota; class Acidimicrobiia; order Acidimicrobiales; family Ilumatobacteraceae; genus JASJHI01. The sequence goes on along the minus strand of CBDUYD010000007.1, from coordinate 19,032 downwards.
CCTCGCTCTTCTCCGGACCGAACAACGATGAGCAGGAGGAGCAGCTGGGTACCGCCCTACCCCGCGAGATCGAGTTGTTGTCGGCGCGAACGGTCGGACGTGTGCTGACCGTCGACGTGACCGACGTCTTCGGTGAACTCACCACCGGCGCACTGCGCCTGGCGATCGGACAGATCGTGGTGACCGCGGCCGAGATCGACGGGGTCGACGCGGTACGGGTCCGCGTCGGCGGGGTCACCCAGATCTGGCCGGCCGGCGACGGGGAACTCACCGAGCTGCCGCTGACCGTCTACGACTTCCCCGGTCTCGTCGAGTCGACGCAGCCGCCGCTCCCGGCGATTCCGAGCGTCGACGCGGCCTAGATCTCTTGGGGGCGCAGACCCCGGGAAGTTCGCATCCGCGCTATGCGAAAAACTGCTCGGCCACTCCGTGGAAGAGCTCCATGTCGACCGTGCGGGTCCTGCCGACCGCCACGCTGAGGTTCTCCTGCACGATGTATTGACCGCGCAACACCGACATCGTTCCCCATTGCTCCGCGTGCACGGCATCGATCGCGGCGACGCCGAATCGGGTGGAGAGCACGCGGTCGTAGGCCGTCGGCGTGCCCCCGCGCTGCACATGGCCGAGTTGTACCACCCGCGTCTCGAAGCCCGTTCGCTCGCCGATCGCCGGGGCGATCCGGTTGGCGATCCCGCCGAGCGGGACGTGTCCGAACCGGTCTCGGCCGACCGCACCCTCACCGACCTCGAACGTTCCGGGAACCGGCTTGCATCCCTCGGCGACGACGACGATCGAGGCGTAGCGACCGCGATCGTGGCGGCGGACCAGACGTGCGCAGAGCTCGTCGATGTCGAAGTCGATCTCGGGGATCAGGACCGACGTCGCGCCGCCGGCGATCCCGGCGTAGGTGGCGATCCAGCCGGCATCGCGACCCATCACCTCGACCAGGATCACGCGGTTGTGGCTCTCGGCAGTGGTGTGCAGGCGGTCGATCGCGTCGGTCGCGATCTGCACAGCTGTATTGAATCCGAAAGTCACATCGGTGCCTTCGATGTCGTTGTCGATCGTCTTCGGGACGCCGACGATCGAGATCCCGTGCTCTGCGTAGAGCTTGCTGGCCACGCTCAGCGTTCCGTTCCCGCCGATCACGATCAGCCCGACGAGTCCGAGGTCGGACATCGCGCGCTTGACGTCTTCGACCCCGTCGGGCTGGTCGAACGGACTCCCGCGGCGCGATCCGAGGATCGTGCCGCCACGCGGTAGGAGACCGCGCATCGCCTCGATGGTGAGCGGCATCGTGCGACGCTCGCGTACACCGTCCCAGGCGTCGAAGAACCCGATCAGCTCATCACCGTAGAAGCGTTCGCCCTTGCGCACCGCGGCGCGGATGACAGCGTTCAGCCCCGGGCAGTCCCCCCCTCCCGTCAGCATCCCTACGCGCACGAACAACGATCGTAGGTCCGGTGCGACCCAACCGCTACGCAGCCCGATCGGACTGCCGCGGAGACGCGGCGATCGGTCGTCGCGGCTGGCGGTCGGTCGTCGCGGCTGGCGGTCTCGATCCTGGTAGCACTGTGGTCATGGCATGGGATGCGTCGCGGCCGGTTCCCTGGGAGCGGCTGATGAAGGAGTGGGTCGTCTACGCGGCGATCATGACCGGGATCTTCCTGTTGCTCTTCCGCGACAGCAACATCGTGGGAGCGATCGCGGGGGTGTTGATCAGCGGCCCGCTGTATCTCCTACTGGGTGCCGTCCTCGCCAAGTTCGGCTACACCCGCAAGTCGATGAAGCAGATGCGGGCGCAACGCAACGATCCGGCGGCCTCGTCGGAGTCCTCCCCATCCGGCGACGAGGGCGACGACGGCCCCGAGACCCGTCGTCGGCCCGCTCCCACCAAGCGCACATCGGGTGGCTCGAACCGACCGACCGCCAAGCAGAAGCGTCGGTAGCCGCTCGTGCGGGAGTAGGTTCGCCGGCTGTGACCGACCAGTGTGTGATCGCCATCGATGCCGGGACGACGGGTGTGCGCTGCCGGGCGGTCTTCACCGACGATCGACCCGTCGTGGCGTCGTACCGTGAATTCACCCAGTACTTCCCCGAGCCCGGTCTCGTCGAGCACGATGCCGCAGAGATCTGGCAGAGCGTCGTCGACACGTTGACCGAGGTGATCGGAATCGTCGGTGTCGACGCAGTCGCGGCGATCGGCATCACGAACCAACGTGAGACCGCCGTCGCGTGGAACCGCAGCACCGGCGAGCCCTACGGCCGCGCGATCGTCTGGCAGGACAGGCGCACGGCCCGACGCTGTGAGCAACTCGACGCCGAGGGGCGGCTTCCGATCGTCCGTGAGCGCACGGGGCTCGTCCTCGATCCGTACTTTTCCGGAACGAAGTTCGAGTGGATGCTGCGCAACCGCGACATCCCCGCCGACGACGACCTCGCACTCGGCACGATCGACGCCTGGCTGATCTGGAACCTCACCGGTGGTGCGGTGCACGCCACCGACGTCTCGAACGCTTCGCGCACGATGCTCTGCGACATCCGCTCGCGCACGTGGGATCCCGAACTGTGCGAGATGCTGCACGTACCGATCGACGCGCTCCCCAAGATCGTCCCGTCGAGCGGGCGGATCGGCACGACATCCGGCGCGGCCGCGGTGCCGTCGGGCATCCCGATCAGCGGCGTCGCAGGCGACCAGCAGGCGGCGCTGTTCGGGCAGGCCTGTGTCGAACCCGGGATGGCCAAGAACACCTACGGCACCGGGTCGTTCGTCCTGCTGAACATCGGCGAGCACTGTCCAGCACCGACGGAGGGCATGCTGACCACCGTCGCCTGGACCCTCGGCGACGGGACGACGCACTACGCGCTCGAGGGTTCGATCTTCACGACCGGGGCAGCGATCCAGTGGCTGCGCGACGGTCTCGGCATCATCGACGACGCCGCCGAGATGGGCCCGCTCGCCGAGTCGGTCGACGACAGCGGCGGCGTGTACACCGTTCCGGCACTCACGGGGCTCGGCTCCCCCTGGTGGGATCCCTACGCGCGCGGCGCGATCTTCGGCATCACGCGAGGTACGACGCGGGCCCACATCGCCCGCTCGGTCGTCGAATCGATGGCCTACCAGACCCGCGATGTGATCGACGCGATGGTCGACGCCAGCGGCGTCCGGATGTCGCAGTTGCGCGTCGACGGCGGGGCGGCGGTGATGGATCTGCTCTGCCGGTTCCAGGCCGACCAACTCGGCGTCACCGTCGTCCGTCCCGCCGATCGGGAGACCACTGCGCTCGGGGCCGCGTACCTGGCGGGTCTCGCCGAGGGGGTCTGGAGCGACGTCGACACGATCACCGCGCAATGGTCGGCCGACGCCACCTTCGAGCCCACGGCCGACCCGACGATCGCCGACGCGCTCCACGCACAATGGCTGCGCGCGGTCGACCGGTCGCGCGACTGGGCTCGCTGAAGATCCGCGCGGCGACCGCCTTCAGCCGAGCTTGGTGAGCCCTCGTCGAAGATTGCGCACCGCCTGCTGGATCCGCTTCTCGTTCTCGATCAGGGCGAAGCGGACGAAACCCTCGCCGCCCGGTCCGAAACCGACACCCGGCGAGAGCGCGACGTCGGCGTCGCGCACGATCATCGAGCAGAACTCGACCGAATCGATCTCGGCGTACGGCTCCGGGATCGGTGCCCAGACGAACATCGTCCCGCCCGGCTTCGGCACGTCCCATCCGATGCGACCGAGTCCGTCGATGAGGGTGTCGCGCCGCGACTCGTAGATCGCACAGACCTCCTTGGGGAAGTCGGGCCGCTCGTTCATCGTCACCGTCGCCGCGATCTGGACCGGCTGGAACATGCCGTAGTCGAGGTAGCTCTTGAGCTTGACGAGCGCCTGCACCATCTCCGCGTTGCCGAGCAGGAAGCCGCACCGCCACCCGGCCATCGAGAAGCTCTTGGTCATCGAATACAGCTCGACCGCACATTCTTTTGCACCATCGGCCTGGAGGATGCTCGGGGGCTGGTAGCCGTCGAATCCGACGTCAGCGTACGCGAAGTCGTTGATTACGATCATCTCTCGCTCGCGGCAGAAGTCGACGACCCGTTGCATGAACGCCAGATCGACGCAGGCACCGGTGGGATTGTGCGGGAATGACATCACGAGCACCTTCGGCTTGGGCCAGCCGACGTCGAACGCGGTGGTGAGGCTGTCCATGAAGTCGTCGGCGAAGTGCTCGCGTTCGGAGGGGTTGGCGAGGAACCTCATCGGCACCTGGCGGAGATCGGCGCCCGCGAACAACGGCCCGTAGATGTGGATCGGGTAGCTCGGGCTCGGAACGATCGCCGCGTCGCCGCGATCGAGGAGGACCCACATCAGGTGGCTGAACCCCTCCTTGGAACCGATCGTGTTGGTGATCTCGAGTTCGGGGTCGAGTTGCACGCCCCACTTGTTCTCGTAGTACGTCGCGATGGCCTCGCGGAGCTTCGGGAGCCCCCTGCTCAGCGAGTAGCGGTGGTTGCGCGGGTTCCTCGCGGCTTCACCCAGCTTCTCGACCGCGATCCGGGGGGACGGGATGTCGGGGTTGCCGAAACCGAGATCGACCACGTCGGCACCGGCGCGCCGCGCTTCGATCTTGAGACCGTTGATGATGGAGAACACATACGGGGGGAGGTTCTCGATGCGCCTGAATTCCATGGGGAGGAACATTATCGCTGCGACCGTGTGAGAGCCTGGGGAAATGCCCAAGACACCCGCGCCCGACTGCGTCCACGTCGTCATCGAGATCCCTCGAGGGAGTCGGAACAAGTACGAGATCGACCACGAGGACGGCAAGGTCTACCTCGACCGGCGCCTGTTCACGGCGACGACGTATCCGGCCGACTACGGATTCATCCCGAACACCCTCGCAGGGGACGGCGACGCGCTCGATGCGCTCGTGCTCAACGACGACCCGGTGTACCCCGGAGTGATCTGTGAGGCGCGGCCGGTCGGCGTGCTGTTCATGCGCGACGAGGCGGGCGAGGACGCAAAGCTGATCTGCGTGCCCCCGACCGAGCCGAGATTCTCCGAGGTCCACGAGATCAGCGATCTGACGCCGCAACTGGTCGCCGAGGTGCAGCACTTCTTCAACGTCTACAAGGCGCTCGAGCCGAACAAGCACAGCTCGGCCGCCGGCATCGGGGGTCGCGACCAGGCCTGGCGCGAGATCCGCGAGGCCCGCGCGAACTACGTCGAGCCGACGTGATCGTCAGTGGACGTGGGCAGCAGCGCCGCGCCGATCGCTCCGGCGCGCTCACCGAGGGCGACGCACTCGACGGCCGGTATCGAACGGAGATGCGGCTGATACAACAGTTCTCGGAGCCACACCCGGACCGGACGTAGGTAGAGGTCACCGCCCGACGCGAGCCCGCCGCCGAGCACGAAGAGTTCGGGGTCGAGTGCGTTTGTCAGGTTGGCGAGACCCACCGCGACCCAGCGCGCGAAGTCGTCGACGACGGCGAGAGCATCCGGATCGCCGTCGAGGGCGGCCCGCTGCACGTCCTCCCCCCGCACGTCGGCCGGATCTCCTCCCACCGCGCGCCGGACGACGTCGAGACGACCTGCCGCGGCGGCGTCGCGCCCGAGCCTGGCGAGTCCGACCCCCGACGCATAGCGTTCCCAGCATCCCGAGCGACCGCACGGACACGGCGGGCCGTGGGGATCGACGACCATGTGCCCGAACTCGCCGGCGAATCCGTTGGAACCGCGGCGCACCCTGCCATCGGAGATGATCGCACCGCCGATTCCGGTGCCCAGAGTGATCAGCGCGACGTCGCTCATCCCGCGGGCGACACCGACCTGGTGCTCCGCGACGGCGGCGCACGTTCCGTCGTTGTCGACGAACACGGGGAAGCCGAGACGCTCGCCGACGAGGCGGGCCACCGCCACGTCCGCGACACCGTCGAGGTTCGGAGCCGAGCGCAACACCCCCTGCGAGGTGACGAGTCCCGGCACACCGATACCGACCGATACACCGTCCTTCGCCCCCAGCGACCGTGACAGGTCGACGAGGAGGTCGATCAGTGGATCGACACTTCCCGGCCCGCGCGGGGTGGGACGGCGATCTTCGGCAAGCACTTCTCCGGAGGGGCCGATCGCCACGCCGAGCGTCTTGGTGCCACCGACGTCGATCCCGATACGGCAGGCCGGGGAGCCGGCCGCGTCGGTCACGCCTCGACTCGAACCTTCAGTTCGCGAACCGTGTTGAGGATTCGCACCTCGGCGCGGCGCTTGACGAACCCGGGGAGCGGCACGACGAGGTCGATCGCGAGGTCGTAGCGCACCTCGGTACCGCCATCGGCGGCGGGCAGGAAGACGAACGCACCGTCGATCGAACGCTCGATGTCGCCGGAGAGCATCTGCCAACCCAGCCGGGTCGGTGCGTCGGCGTAGTCGTAGATCAGGGTGTAGTGGGTGCTCCGGCCGAGCGCAGACGCCCGGAACTCGACCTCGGCCGCGCGCCCCTCGGTGTCGGTGGACTGGATGATCACGTTCTTGATGTCGCGCGCCCACTCGGGGTACTTCTCGATGTCGACGGCCACGGTCCACACCCGATCCGGTGGCGCATCGATGAAAATCGTCTCGGTCGCCGTCTCAGCCATGGTCCTCATTCTTGCCGATCGAGGCGGTCCGTGTCCGAACGGTCGCGTCGCGAGCATCTGCGGCCGCCCGCGCGGTGATCGCCTCGGGGTCGTCGCGCAGGTCGAATCGGCCGTGGAACGCGGCCCAGAGACCGTTGAGGCCGAACCCGAACATCGGTACCAGCAGTCCGACCGCGAGCGACGATCCGGGGGATCCGTCGGGGCCGTCGGGTCGCGCGAACGTGGTCAGCAGGCCGACCGCGAACTGGACGAACACGAGCGACAGCATCACACGGCGTACGCGCACGGGCGCGACGTCGCCGAGCAGCAGGAACACCTGTGTCACCGACACCTCCTCGCCCCTGCTGCGCTGAACCGCGTTGTAGAACGCCCACAGGAACGCGACGACGCCGATCGAGAAGAGGGTCATCGCGGTGACCGCTCCGATCCACTGGGCGGCGGTCGAGAACGACACGGCAGCGAAGACCGCCGTGACGACGAAGAGCGCTGTACCGGCGATGTCGGCGCGCACGATCACCTCCCCGTTCGTCGACGCGGCATCGGCGCTCACCCCGTCATCATGCCATCGAGCGGTGCGGTTCAGTCGTAGACGCCCAGCGTTTCGCCGAGGCGGCGGGCCAGAACGTCGTATGCGAACTCGGCGACCACGCGCTCGCGCGACCTCGTGCCCATCTCGCGCCGCAATCGGTCGTCGTCGAGCAGCGCAACGAAGGCAGCCATGACCTCGGCGATGTTCTCGGGATCGCGGATCACGATGCCGGTCTCACCATCGGCGACCGCCTCGGCAGCGCCGCCGGAGTCTCCGGCGACCTGGGGAACCCCGCAAGATGCCGCCTCGACGAACACGATGCCGAACCCCTCCTGCTCGAGACCGCCCCAGCGGTTGCGGCACAACATGGTGAACAAGTCGCCGCAGCCGTACAGCGGAGGGAGATCGGCGTTCGGGATCCGCCCGAGGAAGCGGACGGGGGCATCGAGTTCGTCCGCGAGGCGACGCAGTCGCGGCTCGTCACGCCCGCCGCCGGCGATCGCCAGGAGCAGGTCTGGCCGTTTCGACCGGAGGCGGGCGACCGCGCGGATCGCGGTGTCGAAGCCCTTGCGCGGTACGAGCCGCGAGACGCCCACGATCAGCTCGGCGTCGTCGGGGAGACCGAAGTGCCGACGGGCGGCCGATCGTTCGGTCTCGTCGAGCGGGCGGAACCGGTCGGGATCGACTCCACACGGCACGATCGTGACGGGGAGGTCGCGTCCCGCCGCACGCGCTGCCTCTTGCGCGGGGTAGCCACCGGCGGCGATGATGCTTCGCGCCCGCGTGAGCGTGTACGCGAGCGTCTGCCTGCTGCCGGGGAGCCTTCCGGGGACGGTGACCTCCGCGCCGTGGAGCACGAGGTCGTACGGCAGATCCAACGATGGTCCGATCAATCCAAGCGGGAGCGCGGGATCGATGACCACGAGGTCGGCACCGAAGTCGCGCGCGAGGGAGTTGACCTGGTTCACCATCAGCGGGTGCGGCAGGAGCACCGGCTCGCGGGTCCGCTCGATGCGGTACCCCTCGCCGGCATCGAACCGCGCGGCTCCCTCGTAGGGGCTGGTGAGTACGGCGAACCGGTCGTGCGGTAGGCGCTTCCACCACTCCCACAACAACGATTGGATGCCGCCGATCTTCGGCGGATAGTCGTTGGTGACGAGCAGGTGCTTCACGTCGTCGAGGGTGGTGTGTCGCGCATGGGGTCGTGCCGACGCGGGGCGGAGCGACGCTGATCGAGTCTGGCGAGTGCCCAGCCGGCGTGTTCGACGAGCATCGGGTCGTCGCCCGCACGGTACCGCTCGAGCACGGGGGCGAGGCGATCGTCGTCGAGGCCGCCGACGTTGCCGACGATGACGAGCGCGTTGCGGCGGAGCCAGCGCACGTCGCGGTCGGCGATGTACCAGCTGCCGCAGCGCTCGAGGATCGACTCGTCGTCGGCTTCGAGCAGTTCGAGCACGTCGACCCGGGCCTGCGGCGAGTCACCCAGATCGATCGTGTTCCGACGACCGAGCCGGACCGAGATCGGGCAGACGTCCTGGCAGTCGTCGCACCCGTAGATGCGGTCGTGCATCGCCTCGCGCAGTTCAGGGGCCATCGTGCCCGCCTTCTGCCCGACCCAGCTCAGACAGCGGCCTCCGTCGATGACCGCGGTGCCGATGATCGCCCCGGTCGGGCATGCGTCGATGCACCGCGTGCATGTGCCGCACCCGTCGGCGACCGGGCCTGCCGATGGCTCGTAGACGGCCGTGGTGACGATCGAGCCGAGCACGAAGAAGCTCCCCGCACCGGGGAGCAGGATGTTGGCGTTCTTGCCGTACCAACCGAGTCCGGCTCTGTGGGCGACGGCGCGATCGACCAGCGAATTGTCGTCGGCGAACGCGACCGCGCGATACCCGGCGCGCCGGATGAGGAGTGCGACCGAGCGAAGCGCGCCGCGCAGAGGTGCGTAGTGATCGACCCAGGCGGAGCGGCCCACCCTTGCGGGCACTGCCATCGGCGGCGCACACTCGGGATCGTGTTCGGGTAGGTACGGCCGCGCGGCGACGATGATCGATCGGGCGTTCTCGACCGCCCGGGAAGGATCGGTTGAGCGCTCGGGATTGCGGTACGTGAACTCCATCCCGTCGTGGAGGCCCCTCGCCTTTCGGCTCACGATCGCCGATCGGGCCTCGGAAAGCACCTCCGCGGTAGCGACTCCGACGTGCTCGATCCCGTGCTCTTTCAAGATCGACCGCACGTCATCGATCGTCGGTGGCTCGGTCGTCGGAGAGGACTGGGCGCGCCGCACGAGCGAATGCTACGTCGACCCGCGCACGGATTCGCCGAGGCCGGCGCGCTCGAACTCGACCTGCTCGACGAGGACCGGCGGATCGTCGAGCAGACCCGCCGCGGCGAACAGCTCGATCGCCCGATCGAGATCGGACGGTTCGGCGCCTTCGTCGTTCTTCGCGTGGTCGATCGTCGCTTGGTCGATCGTCGTGTAGTCGATCGGGCCGGCATCGTTGGCGAGCAGGTGGGTGACCACGCAGTCGCCGCAGGCGGTGGTGCCGGTGGCAGGGCATGTGGCGCACTCGATCGTGACCTCGTCGCTGAACATGCGCACATCATGAACGAGGGCTGTCACAGTCGGAGATCGGCACGATCTCGACGCGCTCAGAGCATGCCGACGAACGTCGTGCTCGAGATCACGTTCGCACCCACCGCCTTGACGTCGCGGACGATCTCGGCATCGTTGGTGATCACGACCACCGGAGCTGATCGATCGCCTCGCGCGACCTCATCGCGGATCACATCGTCGGCGGTGACACCCTCTGGCGAATACGTCACCCGCACGAGGCGACGCCGCGCGGCGAACCCGCCGACGACCGTGCTGCCGTCGAACACGATCGTCACCGAGGTGCCGAACCGCCGGGCGAGGTTCTCGACCGCATCGATCAACGAAGCGCGCTGGTCGCAGAGATCGCGTGCCGGCCATGCCAGCATCGCCACGTTGTAGCCGTCGACAAGAACGATCGCGCCCGACTTGAGGAGGAAGTTCGCGGCCTCCTCCGATGACGCCCGCACCCCTCCCGGCAGAGGCAGCGCCGACCGCCGCCGAGCGTCGCGACCGACGTCACGCGGAGGAGGGCCGGGGTCGGCGGAGGATTCGGCCCCCGGCCGGAGCGACGCGTCGCCAGCGTCGACGTCGGCGGCTGTGAAGCGGAGCATCTCGGCCAGTCGGGAGGCCTCGGAGGCGGCGCGCGCGACATCTCGTCGCAACTCGTCCAGCTTGGCGCGATCTCGATCCATCCGCTCGTCGGACGCTGCGACCGGATCCACCCCACCCGAACCACCGGCACCCGAGTCGACCTCGATGTGACCGGCCGCGACCCGATCCGCGGCGAGGCGCGCCTCGAGCCTGGCCAGCTTCTCGGCAGCCGCGCCCTCACGGTCTCGTGCATGGCGCGCCTCGGTGCGCGCCTCGAGCAGATCTCGTCGAAGCCCGTCCATCGCCTTGTCGGCGGCCCCCAGGCGGACCCGCAGGCCATCCGCGTCGTCTCGGGCCTCTGCCGCTGTCGCCTGCACGCCGATGATGTCGGCCACCGCGCGGCGCGCCGCCTGCTCGGCGGCCTTGCGACGCTTCTCGGACTTCTTCAACGCGCGCCGGGCGTCGCCCGATTCACGATCCTGCTCGAGTCCGCTCGCAGCGCGGGCGATCTCGTCGCGCCACCCGTCCGGACGCTGGAGCCAGAGGCGTCCGATCGGATCGACGAGTTCGGGGATCGCGCCGTTGGCGATCCTCGTCCGGAACAGGTCGTCCGCGTCGACGGCCCGCCGCAGTCGCCCGAGCGCCTTCGTCGGTAGACGCTCGGAGTTGAAGTACGCCTTCAACGCCCTCGGAGAATCCATCGGCGGCTTGCGCTTCGAGGTTTCCGCTGCCATGTAGACCGCGAACTCGAGCGCGCTCCGCAGCCAGCGATGCTCGATCTCCGCATTGCGGTCGTCCTCGCTCGGCATGGGCCGAACGCTACCGTTACCCGACTCTTCGATCGTACGGGAGAAGAGCCCGTCGACTTGACATGCAACACCTGTTCGTGGTCAAGTTCCACAATGAGAGTTGGGGTCGGTACACCGCTCAGTGGGCAACAGTCGTTCGACGACCTCGGGGTACCGCTGTGCGATGTGACGTTCTGCGTGCTCGATCTCGAAACCACGGGTGGCGACCGCAACGCCGACGCGATCACCGAGGTAGGTGCGCTCAGGGTGCGCGGCGGCGAGTGCCTCGGAACCTTCCAGACACTGGTCAATCCCGGGCGTGCGATCCCCCCGCAGATCACGCTTCTCACCGGTCTGTCCGATGCCCTCGTACATCCGGCGCCGCGCATCGGCGCCGTGCTGCCGAGCCTCGTCGACTTCATCGGCGACGCGGTGATCGTCGGGCACAACGTCGGCTTCGACATGGCGTTCCTGCGCCGCGCGCTCGCCGCCTCCGATCGTGAGCCGATTCGCGCCACCGTCATCGACACGGTCCCGCTCTCGCGCCGCCTGCTCCGCGACGAGGTGCCCAACCATCGACTCGGCACGCTCGCCTCGGGGCTGCGACTCGACCATCGACCGAGCCACCGGGCACTCGACGACGCGCTGGCCACCACCGACCTGCTGCACTTCCTCCTCGAGCGGGCGGCGGGTCTCGGCGTGCTCGGCCTCGACGATCTGCTGTCGCTGTCGTCACTCGCAGGCCACCCGCAGGCTTCGAAGCTGAAGATGACCGACCGGCTCCCGCGCACCCCCGGCGTCTACATGTTCCGGGGAGACCGCGACGAGGTGCTGTACGTCGGCAAGGCCACCAACCTGCGCCAGCGTGTGCGGAGCTACTTCGGCAGCGACGACCGGCGCAAGGTCGGCCCGCTGCTGCGCGAGACGCAGTCGATCGGCCACCTCACCCTGCCCGATCCCCTCACCGCAGAGATCATCGAGCAACGGTTGATCGCCCGTCTCCTCCCCCGCTACAACCGCAAGGGCACGCGCGTCGACAAGTACTGCTACGTCCGCCTCGACACCGAGAACGCTTGGCCGCGGCTGTCGATCGTCAAGCGTCCCGCAGCGAGCGGCGAGCACCTCGGGCCACTGACGTCCAGGCGAACGGCCCAACAGGTCGTCGAGGCGTTGCAGACCGCGATCCCCCTCCGGAGGTGCTCCGCGCGGCTCGGGCGATCGTTCCGCCCGGCGGGCGATGCGGTCGCGTGCAGCGCCGCCCAACTCGGCGTAGCGCACTGCCCGTGCGCCGGCACCGTCGACGCCGGCGAGTACCGCGCTGCGGTCGAACTCGCGCGTGCGGCGATCAACGGCGAGCACGGCGTCGTCATCGACCGCTTGCGCGAGCGGATGATCGCCCAGGCGGCGCGACACCGCTTCGAGGAGGCGTCGCTCACGCGCGATCGGCTCGCCGCCTGGCTCTCGGCGGTACGTCGACGTCAGCTCGTCGACGCGCTCCTGCGCGCCGAGCGGGTCGAGATCCGCCACGGCGACTCGACATGGCTGATCGAGCATGCCCGCCTGATCGATGCGAGCAGGTCGGGCGAGGTGGGCCGCGACCTCCCCGTGCCCCCACCCGCGGCGGTCCGGATCGGCATGGTGGTTCCGGCGGCACAGGTCGACGAGAGTCTCTGCCTCGCCCGCTTCTGCGAGGCTCGCGCCGATCGGCTCGACGTGTCCTGTACCGGTCGCTGGGACTTCCCGCTCCCACCGGCTCCGACGATCTCACGACTCGACGAGCCGCGCGCCGATCCGATCGATCCCCAGGATCTTGCTGTGACCGCCTGACGGCAGTGCGGCGATCACCTCGCTCGCTCTTTCCGCGGCGCACATCAACGCGACGGTCGGGCCGCTCCCCGAGAGCCAGCCACACCACGCCCCGGCCCCGACGCCGTCACGGAGCGCCGCTTCGGCGTCGACCACCTGTGAGATGCGTTCCGACTGATGCATCCGATCGGAGGTGGCACCCGCCAGCAGGCCCGGATCGTCGTGCTCGACCGCCAGGGCGAACTGGATCGCGCGTCCGATGTTGTGGACCGCGGCTCGACGCTCGACCATCGACGGGAGTGAACGCCGCGATCGGTCGGTGGGCGTGGTGGTATCGGGGATCCAGGCAACCACCGTGGCCGCCGCCAGGACGGGTCCGATCCGCATCGTCAGTGCGCGCTCGTCGACGTAGGCGACGGCCCCACCGAGCAGCGCGGCTGCGACGTTGTCCCCGTGGCCCTCGAGGTGGGCGGCCACCGTGAGGATCTCGTCGGCAGCATCGTCGATCGCCGTCTCCGGCTCGGTCGAATGCTGCGTAGCGGCGAGCGCGGCCCCGCCGACGCGCACCGCCCCACTGAAGCCCAGACCACGGGCCATCGGGATACTGCACCGCATCCAGATCGAGCCCGATCCGCCGAGTTCCGTGAACGCGATCGAGGCGGGATGGTGGTCATCTAGCGCCGTCGCTCCGGTGGGCGCCGCACCGAGCCCGATGTCGGCGTAGAGGTCGAGCGCCAGGCCCAGCACATCGAAGCCCGCTCCGACATTCGCCGATGACGCGGGTGTTCGCACCACGAGTGCCCGACCGGAGCCTCGAAAAGACATCGGTTCAGGAGCGAGCGCCCCGACCGGAGACCGCGACGAGCCCGTCGAGCACGCCGGCGGCCGATTGGTCGTCGATCGCACGGGCCGCCAGGTCGAGTCCGCCGGCGATGTCGGTCGCGCGACCGGCGATCACGAGCGCGGCCGCCGCGTTGAGCACGACGATGTCGCGATGAGGGCCGGTCTCACCGGCGAGTACGCGGCGGACAGAGTCGGCGTTGTCGGCAGGCTCGCCGCCCGCGAGATCCGAAGCCGTTGCCGGAGCGAGCCCGAACGAAGCCGGATCGATCCGGAACTCGTCGATCTCACCGTCGGCCAGCGCCAGCACCCGGGTCGGGCCGGTCGTCGTGATCTCATCGAAGCCGTCGCCGTGGACGACCCATGCCGTGGTCCGGCCCTGCCGGCGGAGCGCTCCGATCATCGCATCCGCGTAGCGCGGGTCGGCGACGCCGATCAACTGCCGTTCGATCCGTCCCGGATTGGCCATCGGCCCGAGAAGGTTGAACGCCGTCGGGACGCCGAGTTCACGTCGTGGCGGGCCGGCGAAGCGGAAGGCGGGGTGGAACGTCGGTGCGAAGCAGAACCCCATCCCGATCTCCCTGATCGATGTCGCGACCTCGTCGGGCGTCTGCTCGATGGTCACGCCGAGCAGTTCGAGCACGTCGGCGGCGCCGCATTTCGACGATGCCGACCGGTTGCCGTGCTTGCACACCGGCACACCGGCTCCGGCGGTCACCAGAGCTGCCATCGTGGAGACGTTGATCGAGTGTGAGCCGTCGCCGCCTGTGCCGACGATGTCGACCGCCGCCGAGCGCTCGGCCTCCGAGAGCGGAACGGTCGATGCGGCGTCGAGTACGACGTCGAGCATGGCCGCCAGTTCGTCGGCGGTCTCCCCCTTCGCCCGCAGCGCCACGAGGAAGCCGGCGATCTGCGCCGGTGAGGCCTCGTCGGCGAGGATCGCCGACACCGCGGCCCGCGCCGCGGGATCCGGCAGATCGCGGCCCGCGAGGAGTGTGCTCAGGAGCGCGGGCCAACCGCCGTGTTCAGCGAGTTTCGACATCGTGCAGATGGTACGTCGCAGCGGTGCCCGGACGGCGAGACGAATACAGACGCCGCACCCGCCCGCCGGTCAGGCGGTTCGGCGGCGTTGACGGATGATCCGCCGCCGATCGCGCTCGGTTGCGCCACCCCAGACGCCGGCCTTCTCGCGGATCGACAGGGCGTGTTCGAGACACGACGAACAGACGCTGCACTCGGCGCAGACGGCCTTGGCGGCGACCGCATCATCGTCGTCGTCGGGGTAGAAGATCATCGCGTCGAGCCCGCGACAGGCCCCGAGATCCCACCACTTCAACTCTTGTACTGACACTGCGCTTCGACCCCCAAAAGTCGTCGGTTCCCCCAAGCGGCGAACGGATGCCGTTCGCCGCAGAGATCGAATCTAGATCCGTCGGCCGCCGAACGCCAGCGGAAAGAAGGAATTCTGTCATCTCACCGACACATCATTCGATGAAGGCGACGGCCGAACCGGTCAGCGCAGGTCGCGCAACAGTTCGGTCCTCATCTCGTCGGTCAACTCGACCGCCTCGAGATAGTCGGGATGGTCGATCTCGATCGTCACGGGTCCAGCGGCAAATGCCGCGACCTCAGAAGTGCTGAACCGGAACCAGATGTAGTGCACCGCGGCCGTGGTGTAGTCGCGGGTCAGTTGGCTGGCGTGTTGCTCCTCGGTTATCGACCGGATCCGGCTGCCGTCGGGCAGCACGATCACGACCGAGCGCTCGATGTCGACGAGCTTGGGCAACCATTCGCGCAGCTGCTCGTCGCTGGTCAACTCGAGGAACAACGTCGCACAGAGTTGACCCGGATCGGGGATCATCGGATTGTAGGTGTCGAGCTCGATCTGTATCTCTTCGTCGGTCGCCAGCTTCTCGACCCTGGCCATCTCCTGGATCTGCAGCCGCATCGTCTCGCGCGACTCGAACATCAGGGTGAGGATCGTGCCGAATGAGATCCTGCGCCGCCGCTTGATCTCCATCACCTCTGCCCGGAACTCGGCACGTTCGCGTTCGTAGGCACGCACGTCGGCGATATCGGAGAGCGTGAGTTTCCTCGATGTCATCGGGCCCTCATTCCTCGACCGGGATTCCGTAGGCCCGTGCGATCACCTGGATCGGATGCTGGGGGTCGCGACCGGTCTGTTCGAGGATCGCCGTGTTGGCGAGGTGGCAGTCGCCCGCGACGGTGTCGCCTCCGGCGCGTTCGATCTGCTCACCTAGCTTCTCGGCGATCGGGATCGCGATGTACTCGTTCTCGGCGCGCAGCCCCCACATCCCGTCGATGCCCGAGCACTGCTGGACGAGCTTCACCTTCGCCCCGGTGAGCTTCATCAGGTCACGGCTCTTGAAGCCGATGTTCTGTGCCCGCAGGTGGCACGGTGTGTGGTAGGTGACCTGCTCGACGGTCTCTCCGTGGAACTCGGTGTCGAGCGCCGTGTCGTCACCTCGGTGGATGTCGATCAGGTATTCGGACACGTCGAACGTGTGCTCGGCGACGAGTTCCGCGTCGTCGCCCCCCACGTAGTCGATGTAGTCCTTCTTCAATACGTAGCTACAGGTGGGTTGAGGGACGACGATCTCGGTGCCCTTGCGCACCTCGTCGGCGAGGATCGCGACGTTCTTCTCCGCGACCTTCGTGAACTTCTCGATATCGCCGGCGTGCAGCCACGGCGCACCGCAGCACCCCGCCCCGCTGATGTCGCACTCGATACCGTTGCGCTCGTACACCTTGACCAGATCCTTGCCGATGTCGGGTGCCTGGTACTCGACGAGACAGGTCGGGAACACCGTGACGACGCCCTGGCGCTCGCCCGCGGTCACGCGCTGACGGTTCTTGAACCAGGTCGAGAAGCGCTGCTTCGCATAAGGAGGGAGCAGGCGGACCGCGGAGATCCCCGCCGTCTTCGCCATCAGCTTGCGGACGACCGAGCCGGGCTTCTCGATCGACTTGTTGGCGATCGGCGCAGTGGCGGTACCGACGTGACCGAGCAGGTCGGTCCGCGCGAGGAGTTGCGTCGTCGCCTTGGAGCGGGCGGAGGTGATGTTGGTGGCGTACTGCATCGCATCGGCGCGCAACATCAGCCGCGGGAAGTCGATGTCCCACTCGTGGAGTTCTGGGATGTACGGACAGTTGACGTAGCAGAGCTTGCACTGGAAGCACTCGTCGACCACCTGGTCCTGCTCGGCGGGCGTGAGTCGACCCGCGTCCTGATCGTCGTGGCGGTCGATCATCTCGAAGAGCGTCGGGAACGACGTGCAGAACCTGAAGCACAGCCGACACCCGTGGCAGAGGTCGTAAACCCGCGTCAGTTCGTCACGGACGTCGGCTTCGTCGAGGTACTTCGGGTCTTTCGGGTCGTACGTCGTGGTCATCGAGTGGGCTCCGATCAGGGCGTGGGGCAACACGCCTCGGGCAGCTGCGATCGCGGCGGCCCGAGGCGTGGCCCGATGTTCAAGATGACGTCAGCTGACGTTCTCGAGGCCGGACGCGAAGCGACCGGCGTGGCTCTTCTCGGCACGCGCCAGGGTCTCGAACCAGTCGGCGATCTCGTCGAAGCCCTCGTCGCGGGCGGTCTTGGAGAAGCCCGGGTACATCTGGGTGTACTCGTACGTCTCGCCGGCGACCGCCGCCGCCAGGTTGTCGTCGGTGTCGCCGATCGGCAGGCCCGTCGCGGGGTCGCCGACCTCGGCGAGGTACTCGAGGTGGCCGTGCGCGTGGCCGGTCTCACCCTCGGCCACCGAACGGAACAGCATGGCGGTGTCGGGGTATCCCTCGACGTCGGCCTTCTGCGCGAACCACAGGTAGCGGCGGTTGGCCTGGCTCTCGCCGGCGAACGCCTCTGAGAGGTTCTCGTGGGTCTTCGTACCTGGCAGTGCTGGCATTTCGGTTCTCCTGTTTGGTGGTGTTGGTGGATTGATGATCTGTGGTGGTTCAGGGGTCGGAGCAGTCGATGCAGCGTCCGCGGAACACGATCGCCGCGTCGGTCATCTCGAACCCGTCGAGCGGCTCGACCTCGAGCTTGTCGACACCGTCGACGTACACGTCGCGCACCGACCCGCAGCGATCGCAGACGAGATGGTGATGGTGCGCGGTGTTGGGATCGAATCGCATCGCCCCGTTTCCGAGCGAGATGGTGCAGAGTTCGCCCATCTCGGCGAGGTCGGTCAGGGTGGTGTAGACGGTGCGCAGCGAGATGCCGGGCATCTCGGCCGTCGCCCGTTCGTACAACGACTCGGCCGTGGGGTGTTGTGCCTCGTCGTCGAGCAGTCGGAACAGCAGTTGGCGCTGGGGGGTGACCTTGAGGCCATCGGCGCGGAAACGCACTGCGAGCTCGGTCGGTGTCCTCACGTCGCCCAGCCTACCCGCATCCGATGTCAATCTGCAGATCGTGCAGATTGGCCGGGTCCTGAGCGGGACACCGGCGGTGCCGCGTCGTATCATCTGGCGAGATGACGCCGATGCCATTCACCCGGTCGACGATGATCGAGGCCCTGCGCACCGCCTCCCTCGACGGCGAACCGTTCGACGTCGTCGTCATCGGCGGTGGAATCACCGGCGCCGGTGTCGCCCTCGACGCGGCGAGCAGAGGGCTGAGCACACTTCTCGTCGAGCGCGACGACTTTGCGAGCGGTACGTCGTCGAAGAGTTCCAAGATGGTCCACGGCGGCCTGCGGTATCTCCAGAACGGCGACATCCGCCTCGTCTACGAGGCGCTGCGCGAGCGGCGCCGTCTGATGCGCAACGCGCCCCACCTCGTCGGGGTCCTCCCGTTCCTCATCCCGATCCTGACCCGCGACGGCGTCGTGTCGAGAAAGGTCTCCCGCGCACTGGGGTCGGCGATGTGGATGTACGACGTCACCGGCGGCTGGAGGATCGGCAGGCTGCACAAGCGCGTGTCGGGCGAGCGGGCCGCCGAGTACTTCCCCACCACCGACCCCGAGCGGCTGAGTGCCGGCTACCTCTACTTCGACGCGGCGGCCGACGATGCCCGATTGACGCTCACGATCGCCCGTACGGCCGCCGAGCACGGCGCCGTGGTCGTCAACCGGTGTGCGGTCACCGGTATCGAGCACGACGCCGAGGGCCGCGCGAGCGGTGTCCGGCTCGAGGCCGACGGCGAGCGCTTCGATGTCGCTGCACGGGTGATCGTCAACGCCACCGGCGTCTGGGCCGACGAGGTCCGCGCGCTCGACGAGCACGACCGGTCC